>JAZQOU010000026.1:0-85842 GCA_045628025.1 Lachnospiraceae bacterium
GTGATTACCATTGTTACATAAAACAAAAAAGAAGATAATCCCTTTGCAAGACTATCTTCCATCTTTGTATTTGTATGACTTATTTCTGTTTTGTAAAATTTTAAAAACTTAGTAACTGGAAGTTACTTTTTCAACTAACACAAAAATATGCATTTAATTATTAAACAAATTAATATTTATATCACCATTCATAACACCATTCATAACATCATTTATAACATCATTTATAACATCATTTATTCTATCATTATGCCATCAGTTATATCACCTGATTAGCATATGCTAAAATTGCAGAAACAGTCTTAGAATCCTGAATTATTCCGCCATATACCATTCTAAGCAATTCTGGCAGACTATAGGCCTCTATTTCAATAGCTTCTGCTTCATCTAACTGCTGTTCCTTTTCTTTTCTAACACCTTTTGCCAGATAAACATCTATAAACTCATCACAAAAAGCTACAGTGGTCCTAAGTTTCAATAATAATTCAATAGAATCAGCCACATAGCCTGTTTCCTCTTCAAGCTCTCTTGTGGCGCAGACAAGCGTATCCTCATCTACTGAGTCCCTTGAGCCTGCCGGTATTTCTATTGTCTCACGATCTAATGCTGGTCTAAACTGATGAACCATTAGTATCCTTCCATCTTCTAATACCGGAAGCACAGCTGCAGCACCTTTTCTATGACAAACCATATCCCAATGTTCTATTTTCCCATCAGGCAGTCTCATGGTATCATCATAAAAATCCACAATAGCCCCTGCATGTATTAACTTTCTGTCAATTCTTTCTACGTGATCCATAACCCCTCCACATAATTAATGTTAAAATATTATTTTACTATGTAACATAAATATTTTTCTATAATATAAAAAGCGGCTATAAATAGCCGCTTTAAAATCAGAAATTACTTTGCGTAATCTGTAACTCTAGATTCACGGATTACGTTTACCTTAATCTGTCCAGGGTATTCAAGCTGGGACTCAATCTGCTTACTAATATCTCTAGCCATAAGCACCATGTCCGCATCTGATACCTGCTCAGGAACTACCATAACTCTAATTTCTCTACCTGCCTGAATAGCAAAAGACTTTTCAACGCCCTTAAAGCCGTTTGAAATCTCTTCAAGTTCTTTTAATCTGTTTGAATATGTCTCGATAGCTTCTCTTCTAGCACCAGGACGAGCTGCTGAAATAGTATCAGCTGCCTGAACCAAGCATGCAATCAATGTCTCAGGCTCAACATCACCATGATGTGACTCTACTGCATTAACTACTACCTTTGACTCCTTGTACTTTCTACAAAGATCAGCACCAAGCTGTACATGAGTACCTTCCTGCTCTCTATCAACTGCTTTACCAATATCATGCAGAAGGCCTGCTCTTTTAGCAAGACGAACATCCTCACCTAACTCAGATGCGAGCAATCCTGCTAACTGTGAAACCTCAATAGAATGCTTTAATACATTCTGACCATATGAGGTTCTAAACTTCATCTTACCAAGAAGTCTAAGTAGTTCTGGATGTACACCCTGAACACCACACTCAAGTGCTGCTCCTTCTCCTTCCTCTTTGATAAGAGTCTCTACTTCCTTCTCAGCCTTTGCCACCATTTCCTCGATTCTGGCCGGATGAATACGACCATCAACGATAAGCTTTTCCAAAGCTACTCTGGCAATTTCTCTTCTAACTGGATCAAATCCAGAAAGAATAACTGCCTCTGGTGTATCGTCAATAATAAGTTCAACGCCTGTCATAGTCTCAAGAGTACGGATATTTCTACCCTCACGACCAATGATACGTCCCTTCATCTCATCATTTGGAAGCTGTACAACAGATATTGTAGTCTCAGCTACATGATCTGCAGCGCACTTTTGAATAGCATTTACAACTATCTCCTTTGCTCTTTTATTAGCTTCATCTTTAGCTATTGCTACAGTTTCCTTTACGAGTTTTGCTGCGTCTAATTTGACGTCTTCTTCAACAGATTTTAAAAGTTGTTCTTTTGCCTGTTCAGAGGTGAGACCTGAAATTCTTTCAAGTTCCTGTACTCGCTGTTGATTAAGCTTCGCAACCTCTTCCTGCTTCTTGTTAAGCTCTGCTTCCTTTGCTGCAAAACTGGCTTCCTTCTTTTCTACGGCATCCAGCTTTCTATCAAGAGACTCTTCTTTCTGTGCAATACGATGCTCTGATCTTTGAACCTCTGATCTTCTTTCACGGATCTCTTTCTCAAGCTCATTCTTAGTCTTAATAGACTCTTCCTTTGCCTCAAGAAGTGCCTCGCGCTTCTTTGTCTCAGCATTTCTAACAGCCTCATCAATAATCTCACGTGCCTTGTCCTCGGCAGAACCTATCTTCTTTGCCGAAACATTCTTGTGATAATTATTTGAAAATACGAGTGTTAGCGGAATTGCTATAACAAGAGCAACTACTACTGCGATAACCATTCCTAACACAGGAGCACCTCCTCTTATTAAATTATTGCATAAAATCAACAAAATAATTTTAACTTTTATTACTTTTCGTGTCAATTACATATTAAATCTCTTCTGTAATTCATTACATATTAAATCTCTTCTGTAATTCAATCACAAGAACTCTTCCCTTGAACACGATAATTCCCAGCAATGTAATAATAGAAAGTAAAAATGTAACATTCCAGAGCAATGGAATATCTCCTCTCCTAACCATCATTGCAATATTAGGAATAATTCCAATCACAATGTTACAGAAAATACAAAGCATTGAATCTTCTGTAAAGCCTGCATCAATAAAACAAAATACAAAGTTTGCAATAAGTGTTCCAAGAAAAATAATTGGAATAATATAGTCAGAAACAAGCTGTAGCTTTCCAAGAAAATATCCTGTATAAATAATCAATACTGATGAAATCAACATTGACCTGAGCAAAACTCTAGGAACACTATTATGACTTTTAATATATAAGATTGTTGCTGGTAAACCTATTACAACATAGACAAAAACAGGATGACTAAAATGTGGATGTGCAACTGTCAATAATCTATAGTCCAAAAAGTAGCAAACTATAACTGCAGATACAGCTAAAAATACTAATATTTTTAATAGAATTGAAGCCTTTTGTAAAGACTTTTGAGCTGGCCAAAAAGGTAAGTCATCCTCACCCTTAAGAGGTGACTGACATAATGGACAATGTTTAAGATTGCCTCCAATATTAACATTACAATGCTTACATGTTTTCATCGTACTACCTCCGTTGCGTATACAGTTACGTCAATTCCTGCATCAGTAAAGCTCTTTAAGAAATTTTTCAAAACAGTTGTATTTCTATAAATTGAAGAAATACCAAGTGTCAAAACATCTCCATAGCTTGATACAGTAACAAAGAAATTTGATGAACTACAATAAGCACTATAGTTTTCAACGTATTTAGACACCTCATCAGGAAGCTTAAGCTTTCCTAAATTGGAAATAACCGCAGTTACTTTACTCTTCTCACTTGCTGAGCCAATAGCCACTCCAGGATTTTTCAAGAAAAGAGGAACAAGTCTTACGAACATAAGCTGTTCCATTTTTTCATAATTGCTCATACGTGCAGCAACCTTTTCAGGCTCAAGCTCTGCCTTTAGTTTAGCATCAACCTCTGCAGCCAGATCTGCTGTCGTTTCATTGCCATCAAAAACATGAGTTATATATATTGAATTAAAGAAATTACGTGAGGTGCCAGATGTAAAGAAATTTCTAAGATTTACAGGCATACTAACAGTAATTGGTCTTTTCTTCATACCATGAGGCATATCTTTATAAATCGCTTCCATAAGCTTTGCTCCAAGAAAGCTTGTCATAGTTGCATGGTTTTCCTTAGCCATTTTTAGCACTTCTGAAGCCGACATATGCACTTCAAAAAACTGTTCCTGATCATAAGGCAGCAACAGTCCTTTTATATGATATGATTTCACCTTTTTAGGACTAGGTGGCGTAGTGTCTTTAATTTTTTTATCATAATTATGCTTAAAAGAATCCTCTGAAAGGTCATCATTTGATGCACCAGAATCTAAAGCAATATTATCCAGTTCACCTGGATGCTTTAACTGCAAATAATTTTGAAGAATTATGTTTAAATATTCCATTGCACCTGTTCCATCTGTAAGTGCATGAAACATATCCAGATTAATTCTATTGTTATAATATGAAACTCTATAATGCAATGAATGCTTATCATTTTTATTGTATAAGGAAGGAGCCACTCTTAAGTGTTCTTCCTCAACTATAGGCTTATCTGTGGTTTCCTCCATATAATGCCAAAAAAGACCACGTCTGATATAAACCTGATACTGTGGCCTTTGAAGAGCTGCCAGTTCTGCAGCCTCCTGAAGAATTACAGGATCTACGGGTTCTGTTAAAGTAACATCAACTCTCATAGTTCTTGTATCTCTTTTACCTGCTGTTGCCAAGAATACTTTAGCAACATTATCTACCTGATACCAATTATCTCTTTGTCCCAAAATTTATTCCCCTTATATTTATTATGCCACAAGTGTGGCTTGAAATAATCTAAGCTAATCTAATATTTCACCCACAAAATTAGAAACATTGTACATAGCTTTAGTTGCCCTGACTATAGGCATCTGTTGAAATACATGCCAGCCGTCATCATAGACCTCAAGCCTATTAAGAACTCCAGCCTTAGTCATGTTTTTAGAAAGCTGTCTGCTATCATCAAGTAATATCTCATTATCTCCAACCTGAATAAGTGTAGGAGGAAACCCTGATAAATCTGCCAATAAAGGACTATAGCATACTTTTGAATAATCCTCTTCAAATGGTGCATACGCATTTCTTACAGCTTCAACATACTCATATTTAAGCATAGGATCCTTATCTTTCCTGCTTTCATAGGTTTTAGAAACCAGTCTCATATCTGTCCATGGTGAAAACAATATCATAGCCTTTGGCATAATAACATCACGCGCCTTTAAATTCAAGGCTAATTCCAAAGCTAAATTGCCACCTGCCGAGTCACCTGCCAAGATTACATTCTTTGAACCATAGCCCAACTGCATTACATACTCCCAAACTGTAATAGCATCATTAATAGCAGCAGGATATGGACATTCAGGCGCCAATCTATATTCAAAATCAATTACATTCATCGAACAGTCATATGCCAGTTTTGAAGCAAGAATTCTGGCATAATTTAGATTACCACAATCATAACCGCCTCCATGACAGTATAAAATAACCTTATCCTTATGATGTAAAAACTCAGGTCTAACCTTCTCGCATCTTATCTCATGACCTTCTTTTGATAAAACAGAAAAAGTCTCAGTCTTAACGCCTATAGGTAAAGAGGCAAGCTTTCCAAACAGTTCCATAGAGCTTCTCTGTTTTTCCACATCAGATAATTCTACAGACGCCGAATTACCTGAAATGGAATACGCTGCTTTAATTGCCTTCATTAATGGATCCATGCTAATCCTCCGGTGATGTAGTTCTATTTGTCTGTTTTTCTACTAAAAGCTCAGCAACCTGTTTATATGACATTCCCGAACTTATATAAAATGTACCCGGCTGAATAAATTTATCATAACCGTTAGAATCAAGGTAATCAGAAAACTTTTTCCCATCATCTACAATACCTGCTTTTGCAAGATTTGCCGCAACAGCATTAGATGAATCTCCACCAGATATCGTGAATGGGACCTTATTTATGACCTTTGTAGTAGGAGTCTTAGGGTCTGTCTGCTCTTTTTGACTATTTGAATCTGCCTGTTTTTTTTGATTTTCTGAGTCAGCTGGATCTTTAATATTTTCTGAATCGATTGATTCCTCAACATCCTCTGAGTCAGTCAAAGTATTGTCAATTTCTTCATCATTTGTAGCTTCTACTTTATTTTCAGGCAAAGTAGATGGATCAATCACAGCCACTGTTTCAGCCTCAACCATACCAAGCTGTTTTGCTCTTTCTATAATTTCTTCATCAGACATAGACCTGTCAGAAAATGCAAAAGCAGTCAATAATATAATTGTAGATACAATTATTCCAAGGCCCGCGCCTCTAAGGTAATACTTAAGTTTCATAATCTCTCCTATTTATCAAATAAGCTAATTACAAATTTAACTTCTCCCAGCCCCTTGCCAAGCTTTTTTGCAATATCAACTTCACTTAAGCCTTCATCATAAAGCTTCATGATTTCTTTATTAGCATTGCTATCAGATGACTCTGTATATTTTTTATTAATTTCCTCTTCAAGCTGATTAACTAATTCTGTTTGTTCTTTATTCTTCTCAGCCTCTAAAGCTATAGCCTTTAGCTCTTCTTCTTTTTCCTGCGCGTAAACTATCTTTTTAGAAATAGAATCATTTAGTACAGCCAGCTGAGAAGTCATTGCCTGAACATCCTTTGTCAGATCTGTAAGTGTTTGTTGCTTTTCATTAAGCATAGAATACATAAACATAACCTCATTATGAGATTTGTCTATAGATTCAAGAACAGTATCCGAAAACTCTGAAATGTTCATAATCTTTGCCGTAGTTTCTTTATCTGTCTTCGCATCAAGCTCTTCCATTGCATTATCAATGGTTTCCTTAAGTTTATCCTCAAGCTCAACATTTGCATCAGCCATTCTGTCTTTTACAATCTGTTCAACTTCTTCTTTTGAAATTTTTGTTATTTGTTCCATATCAGAACTAGACAGCTTCTCTGTAACAAAGAAGCTGCCAATCAAAAACGCTATTCCAACTAATAAAAGTATAATTTCAAGAACTGTCATAACTATACAGTCACATCAAATGAAGAAACCTTGTTTTTTACAAACACCTTACCATCTTCAGTTTCTTCCTTTATGACCTTACCATCCTTCTTCTTTTTATTTTTTTGATACCCCTTACCATCGCCCTCTTTATCATTAAAACGATATTCTTCATTTTCATTTTCTTCAAGTGCATTTACAGAAGATGATTTTTGCTCCTGAGCCTGATCAACAGAAACAGTTGCCTGAGCCTGATGAATATTCATTTTTGCATCATCCTGTGCCTTTTGAACTGAAAGCTCACCCTGGTTTTGTATCATTCCATTAAACTGAACTGGCCTAATAGACATAATAGCTCCTTATAAATTACTAACCACAATATCAGCGCCTTTTCTTTCTATCTGACAGAATGAACGCTTCTCTCTAAATGTATATGTAACCTCAGCGCAAACTACTGTAACACCTGGAAATACATCTTTTCTAGCAGTTATTTTTGAATTGCGATAGTCTCCCAGCTTATTCATTTTAAGTTCAAGCTCAACCGAAAGATCACCAAGCTTTTCACTATTCGACTTCATAGCATTTAAAAGCTGTGCATAATAAGTCTTATTCTTTTCATCCAGCTGACCACCCTTTTTCAAGAGATCTGCATATGTCTTTATTACAGGTGCAATCTTGGCATTTTGCTCTTCAATCTTTTTCATTTCGTTTTGTAATTCCAACACCTGTTGTTTTTTCTCCGGATCAGCTCCAATCTCAATTCTAGTAGCCGCACACATATTAGAACCAATAGTCTGAGCTTCAACCTTTCCTCCAGACTTAATAATACCTCCAGTAATAAAACCTTTGCTATTAGATACTATTATGTCGGAAGTCGCAGTAACCTCACTATGAATAATAGCACCTGTTTCAACATATCCATTAGAAAATACTTTTGCATTCTCTATGAATTTGCACAAAATATTTCCCTGTGCCTCAACAACACCTTTATTCATGCCATTGATGCCACGCTTTACAATTACCTGGCCACCCGCCTGTACCAGGGCTCCTTCTATAGTGCCATCTACAACAATATCGCCCTCAGCAAACACGGTAAAGCCTTCTCTAACACTACCTTTAATATAAACATTTCCCTTATAATCAATATTTCCAGTAGAATTGTCTACATCTGCAGGTACCTCATAAACATCTGAGACAAAGATCTGTTCATTATATACTCTGGCATGTCCAGTAACCTCTGAAAAGGCTTCCATTCCATCTTCAGAAAGTCTTATATTCTTACCAACCTGTAATCTTTTACCCTTTACAGTTCTAGGTAAAGACTCTTTACCCATAACATCCTTGCCAGGCTTTCCTCTATCTTCTGGATGTAGTCTCGCAAGTAAATCACCCTTTTCTATATGCGAAATAACATTAGAAAGCTGATGAAAATCAACAGTACCATCTTCATTATAAGTTGGTTTTGCATTAATCTCAGTATTAAAAAAATATTCAATCCAGGCGTCAGTTCCATGCTGAGGCTCCATGCCTTTTGCAATAACAATTTCTGTACAGTAAACTGGAGATGTCATCAGCTCCATAATAACGTTCTGTAAAATTCCAAAGGTAATGCCTCTGTTATTAAGACCTGAAATTATATCTCTAGGATTAACCCTTTTTCCATTTTTAGATGAAGGATACAATACAAAGACCGCCTCCATCTTATCCAAAGATATATCAGCATCAAAAGACTCAGAGAATTCTATACCATCACCTATTCCAAGACTAACAGTGGTTTCTTGTCCGCTAAGTATTGCATCATTTAATAATTTGGATGGATAATTCGTGAATCCATGTCCATCCAAAAAATATGAAAGCATTTTATAGTCTAATGGAGAGCCTCCATCTGCTGGATAAATGTGACAGATTGCCTCATTTTGCTGCCATTCAATTTGAAAATATCCATTTTCCTGTTTCATAATAATCCCTATATTAATTCATATACAAAGAATAGAAAGCGCGTAATTCGTGCTTTCTATTCAAGCTTATCATCGAAAGCTACTGGAACATAATACCCATATAACTTCCCATTTTCTTTTTCATTTTATTAATAGCCTTTGTATGAAGCTGTGACACTCTCGACTCAGAAACTTCAAGAGTAGCACTTATCTCCTTAAGCGACATATCTTCATAATAGTAAAGAAGTATTACGCTCCTCTCCCTATCAGTCAATAATTCTATTGCTTCAGCAAGGACCTGCTTTAATTCTTCTTTATCAACATTATCCTCTGGTTGAATAAAATGAGAATTTGATTCTGCATCTGAAACAGGCTCGCCACCTGCTTCAACAAACTCATTAAGTGAAACAACATTTGTAACACTAAGCTGAGTTTGCCACGTATCAAACTCATCCGAAGAAATACCAAGCTCAACTGCGACCTCTTCATCAGATGCAATACGACCAGTTCTCATCTCTATAGCCTTCATGGCTTCATCTATTTTACGCTGCTTCTGTCTAACCGTACGTGGTATCCAATCCATCTTTCTAATGGCATCCAAAATAGAACCACGAATACGAAGCGATGCATAAGTTTCAAACTTGACATCTTTTGCCATATCAAACTTATCAATAGCATCAATTAAGCCAAATATACCATAGCTACATAAGTCTTCATATTCAACTGTATTTCCCAAATACATGCAAAGTCGACCCGCGACAACCTTCACCAAAGGTGCGTATTCTAAGATTATCTGTTCTCTAAGCTCAGCAGTAGGCTTCTTTAAATATTCAGCCCAAAGCTTTTCCTTATCTACAGTCTTCATCTACGTCTCCCACATTTGTGATTAATTTCACTCTGACTCAGTCACATCTGAATCTATATTCTCCAGATTTTCCTGATCTATCACAGCATTCTCTTCACCCTCAACAGTAGCATCCTCTTCCATAACCTTAAAAGAATAATCTAAAAGCATTTTAATTATGGTTCCTAAAAGTAAGAAAACTAATGTTGATATTACAAGTCTTTTCGTAAAAAGACTAAAATCCACTCTTTGCAAAATAGATGTCACACAACTAATGCTTGCAGCAAGTAAAGCAATAAATGCTGGAACTAATTTAGTGTTTACAGGCTTTTTATTGTCTATTTTATTAGTATTTTCTGATTCACTTATAGTAGCTTCAGAATTAACCTTTTCTTTATCCGCCATAAAAAATCCCGATTATATAATCTTTAGTTCCTTTCCTACAGCCTTAATATAATAATCTCCTGTTTCAGAATATATCTCGACTGTACGACCATAATTCAGGCCTGTGTCTTCAGCCAAAAGCTTAATACCAAGCTCTTTAAGCTTATCCTTACTAGCCTGTGCATTTCTCTCTCCAACATTAATTGAAGAGCTTGCCCCTCCATTAATTTCGAACATCTTTGCACCACCAGCAATCTTGGCAACAATAGCTCGCTTATTTGCACCTGCCTTAAGCATATCATCGTAAAGCTTTTGAATACCAGTATCAGCAAATTTAGCAATATTAGAATTATTCCTAATAGCAGTACTATCTGGCAACATTATATGTGCAAGTCCAGTAATCTTTGTTGTAGGATCATAAAGTGCAATACCAATACATGATCCCAATCCAAGCGTAGTAAGAGCATCAGGCGCTTTGCATATATTAAGATCTGCCATACCGACCTTAATCATCTGTCCCATATTTAAAACCCCTTAACTAAATGACAAACCAAGCGCAGAAAGCATCTTCTCGTACGAATCTTCTTCCGGCATAAGAATAAAATATCCAGAAATTCCAAGTTCATCACTAAACTGCGTTTGAATTAGTAATGCATTATCTCCCTGAATACCAAATTGTACAGCAGGAACAGACAAAATAGATGCAGCCATATCAACTGCCACAAATGGTACTGATGGTACTATTGTAAGATTTGTAAGTCCTGAAAGAGCTGACAAATATGAGCCAGCAATAATATTACCCATCTCTTTAATAGCTGAAAGATCCATCTCGTCAAATGCCTCAGCATAATCATCAGGTCTCATCATAAGTCTATTTACAAGATGATGTGCAGATGCCATATCCATTAAAAACATCATTGAGCCATCAATATCCTGCTCTACGCCAAGCATAATACCAACAATAATATCATCCTCAGCGCCTACAGCTGTACCAAGCTTCTCAACAGGCAAAAATTCTACATTTGGTACACTCATATCTATACGAAGTCCCAGCATATTGGCAAGCGCTGTTGTTGCATTACCAGCGCCTATATTACCAATTTCTTTTAAAACGTCTAGATACATATCATTAACGTCTTGTAAACTAAGCATATAAACCTCCTTTAAGCGGTCTCAACTTCTCCGATTACAGATGAAATCTCAAAAATTGAAATCAACTCGTCGTCATGCTTACCAACACCACTGATAAACATAGCCTTTGAGCCCTTTGTATTCTGAGATGTTCTATCAATATCATTTTCTGAAAGTGAAAGAACTTCCTTTACCTCATCAACAAGGACACCGACTAAACCAACATTCTCAAGTTTTAAGATGATAATTCTTGAACTATTAGTAAACTCATCATCATCAAGTCCCATCTTACGTCTTATAGACATAACAGGAACAACCTCGCCACGAAGATTAATGATTCCTCTATAATGGAATGGAGCCTTTGGAACTCTTGTAATCTTCTGAAGACGAACGATATTATCAATAAGAGAAATATCTATTCCGTATTGCTCGCTACCTATTTTGACAACAATATACTGAATACTCTCAAGCTCAGTTGTCTCAAGCATATTTACCTCAGCCATTCTCCAATACCTCCATTAAACTATTGCATTGACATCGATAATAAGTGCAACCTCACCATCTCCAAGGATAGTAGCACCATTTATTATCTTGTTATTGTCAATAACCTTACCAAGTGACTTAATAACAATTTCCTGCTGACCAATAAGATTATCAACTACGATACCGCCGTAGCTATCACCTCTCTTGCAAACAACAACGATAAGGTTTTCATCTTCTGTCTCCTTTGGTTCAGAATCAAGCAGATTATCAAGACGGATGATTGGAATAACCATACCTCTAAGGTGAATAACCTCTTTAGCCTCAACATACTTGATGTCTGATACAGGAATATTCTCGATATTCTGAATAGAGCCAAGAGAAATAGCATATTTCTCATCTCTAATTTCAACCATAAGAGCCTGAATAATAGCAAGTGTAAGTGGAAGTCTTACAGTAAATGTAGAACCCTCTCCAAGTACTGACTTAACCTCAACATCACCACCAAGAGCTTCGATATTACTCTTAACTACATCAAGACCAACACCTCTTCCTGAGATATCTGTAATAGTCTTTGCCATAGAAAAGCTTGGTAAGAAGAGCAAATCAATAATCTCTTTCTGCGACATTGTCTCTCCCTGCTCAGGAGTAATAATACCTCTCTCTATAGCCTTATTTTTAACATTTTCTGTGTTAATTCCGCCACCATCATCGCCTACTTCGATGATAACGTTATTTCCTTCCTGGAATGCCTTTAGGAAGATAGTACCTTCTTCTGGCTTACCAGCAGCAAGTCTTTCTTCTTTAGACTCAATACCATGGTCAGCTGAGTTACGAAGCAAATGCTGAAGTGGATCACCAATCTGATCAACAACAGTACGATCAAGCTCTGTATCTTCACCAGACATGTAAAGATTCATTGGCTTGTCAAGCTTACGGCTAAGGTCACGAATCATACGTGGGAACTTATTAACAGCATTTTCAATTGGTACCATTCGTACCTTCATAACTGATTCATGAAGGTTTGTTGTAATACGCTCAAGATATTCAATCTGCTCATGAAGCTGCTGTGCATCAGTCTCGCCACCATCGCCACCGCCGATTGATACGATAGAGTTCTTTGCAATAATAAGCTCTGATACCTGATTCATAAGTGCATCAAGCTTTTCAATATCAACACGGATTGTTCTTGAAGTAACTGGCTTTGGAGCATTTGTCTTTGCCTGATTATTATTGTTACTTGTTGCTTTTGCAGCTGCTGGTGCTGCTGCTGTTGGTGCAGGTGCCGCAGCTACTGGTGCTGCTGTAGCTTCCTGAGCCTGTGTTTCAGCTTTTGGCTCTGCAGATGCTTCTGGCTTTTCATACATTTCAGGAGTAATAACTCCAGCATCTACACTGTCAATCTCAGAAACAGCCTTTGCTGCCTCTACGATTGGCTCCAATGGACCCTCTGCATTAATAATTACAGAAAAATCAAACTCAAACTTTTCATCCTCAACATCCTGAGCTGAAGGATTACAAAAAGCTATTGTTCCAAAGTCTTCAATCGCCTTAAATACAAGGAATGCTCTGGCTGCTTTTAATAAACACTCTTTATTGATATGAACAGTCATACCATAAAGATTACCAGAAACCTCTTTAAGCTTGTCGCATGTAACTGCATCAACCTTCATTGTCTTGTATAAAGCACCATCACCTGCTGGTGCATCGCTTGCTTCAGCTTCCTTAGCCGGTTCTTCTGCTGGTGCTGCTGCTTCACCTGCATCAGCGCTCTCAACCCCATTAAGGAAATCATTAAGTCTTTTAATAAGAACTTCGTTATCCTCTGTTCCTTCATCAGATGTAGACTTAACATTGTCAAGATACTGCTCAATAGCATCAAGACAGTTAAAAAGGATGTCTATAAGGCTACTATTTACCTTTATATTATCATTTCTAACTTCCTGGAATACGTTCTCCATGTCATGAGTAAGATGCTGCATGCGCTTAAAGCCCATTGTACCAGCCATACCCTTTAAAGAGTGAGCCGCTCTAAATATTTCATTGATTGTATCCTTATTCTCTGGTTCCTGCTCAAGAATCATAATATTATCACTAAGTGACTGAATATGACCTGCAGTTTCGTCAATAAAGATGTCTAAATATTGGCTTACATCCATCTTCCTAACCCCCTAATCTTCTAGAAATTGAATTAGCTACTTTTTCAAGTGGTACAACTTCATCAGAAAGACCTCTCTGATAACACGCTTTTGGCATACCATATACAACACAGGTATCTTGATTTTGGGTAATGACGTATACCTTTTTGTTGCGTCTAAGAAAATCAATACCTTCAGTACCATCAGCGCCCATTCCCGTAAGGACAATGCATATTATTTCTTCAAAGCTTGTTGTCGCAAGTGAATGATACATAATATCAGCACATGGTCTCAAGCTGTTAATAGCCGGTCCATTATCAAGATGAGCATATGGCTCATGCCTTTCATTTTCTTTTATCTGCATATGATATCCACCAGGTGTAATATACACACAACCCGATTCGAAGAATTCTCCCTCTTCAGCCTCTTTTACATGAATGGCTGAAACCTGATCTAGGCGTTCTGCCAAAGACTTAGTAAAGCCCTTTGGCATATGCTGCACCAGCACAAGTGGATACTTTAAGTCCTTTGGCAACATAGGAATAAACTTATGTAATGCCTGTGGACCACCTGTAGAACAGGCAAGAGCTATTATTTTCCTGCCCTTTATTGCCGGCGGTGGAGTCACCTCCTCGGTAAACTTTTTGAATCCTGTTGTAGCCCGGATTGGCTCTGCAGATGATCCATCTGCTTTCTTCGTCTGAGTGCTCGATGCTTTACTGTCTATACTGTCGCTCCTGCTCACAGACATATGTGAATATTTAGGAGTGATTCGTAAAAGAGAATTAAACTGAGCAGCAACTACAGTCTTAATAGACTTTATAAGCTTTTCAGAAAACTCTTCTCTAGCTTCAGTGGATGCCAGGTAAGGCTTTAAAACAAAATCTACTGCGCCTTTTTCCATGGCCTGCATGATTAAGTCACTGTCTTCTGCTGAAGATGAAACAGCAATAACAGGAGCCTTAATATTATCCTGTGAAAGCTTAGTCAGTAATGCAAGTCCATCCATTTTAGGAAGGATCATATCCATAACGACTACATCGTAAGAATTCATCGATATTTTGTTGTATGCATCTACGCCATCGCCACTCGTATCTTCAACGGCGTAGCCCTGCTCTTTGTTGATTATATCACATATAATCCTTCTCATGAGTGCAGAGTCATCAATAACAAGAATTTTTACCATATTATCCCTGTTCTTTCTTTCTTATCCTACGCTCTTGCTCAAAAATATATTTAATTATGCTGTCTTTTGTAGTCTTATCTTTATACAGAAACTGAACTCTATGTTCATATTTATCAGCTTCAGGCAAATACTTAGATGCAAGCTTATGAGCAATCAGCTCCATCTGCTTTTTTCGACCTTCCTCATCTATGGCAAACTGCAATAATAAATAATCTATGCCATCTAAATCTGTGCTTGTAATAAATCTAAGTCCTCCACCAGAAATATCCAGCACTGTCCCCATACCTCTTACCTTAAATGCTCCCCCATCCATTGCAAGATGAGACTGCACATCTAACATCGTAGGCTGTGAGGCTGAATCCTCGCTTATCTGCAGATAAAGCAGTTGAATCATACATGATAGTCTATAGTATTCTCTTCTTTGGAATTTTTCCAAATCCTTATCAAGCTTTATTCTTAAAAGGTAAAAGTTATCCTTCTTAAGCTTGCTAATAACCTGTCCCTGTGCCCTATATAACCCATCTTTGGTTGTAAAAACAAAGTCATAGCGAATGCCTTTACTAAGAATTATTAGCTTGCCACCACTAATAGGCATATTAATATCCAAAATATTATCATCATATGAATCAAATACATTAGAAAAATATGAATGAGGCTGAATAACATCGTCCCTCATCATCTCAGCTACAATTCTAATATCAACTTTATTTCCCGGAAGTAAATCCTTTGCTTTCAACTGAATCCCCTTAAATAAATATACTATCTAGCCTTATTAATAAAATTACCAAATAATTGAGTGATTCCCCACTTATAATGAACCTTTGCCTCTTTTGAAATTAGTCTGTTCGCAAGCTGTTCAAAGGCAACTGCTGAAGCACTTGTCGGAGCTTCAATAGATACAACCTTTTGATTGCGAACACATTTTTCCAAAACCGGATCCTGTGGAATCATCCCTAGATAATCAAGCTGTCCATCTAAAAATTTGGTAACCACCTGATTCATCTTATCATATACGGCCTTTGCTTCTGCTTCGGAATTGACCTTGTTGGCAACAAGATGAACATTTGTCCCGCCCTTTATAAATCTGTTACTTTTATACATTGCCTTCATCAAAGAATACGAATCTGTTAATGATGATGGCTCAGGCGTAGACACCAAAACCACCTCGGGAGATGCCAGAACAAATTCCATAACAGCTGATGAAACTCCTGCTCCAGTATCTATAATAAGTATATCGCACATATTTGATAAAAGGCTAAGATTATGTACCAAAAAAGTAACCTGGTCTTTAGTTAAATTGTTTAATCCAACTATACCTGAGCCACCTGAAATAAACCCTATTCCATTTGGCCCCTTGGTTATTACCTCAGTAATTGACTTACCTTCAAAAATTACATCAGACAGATTACAGGTAGGAACAGTTCCAAACATTACTTCAACATTAGCAAGACCAAAATCAGCATCTAAAATAATGACCTTCTTGCCCATTTTAGTGAACTGTACAGCCAAATTAACTGCCATATTTGACTTGCCTACTCCACCTTTTCCACTAGTTATAGTAATAACCTTTGCATTGTCGACACGATTTATCTGGGATTGTTTAATTACATTTCTAAGATTTTGTGCCTGATCCATTAATTACCTCCAAGAAGCTGTTTAACGAGCTTTTGTGTATTAACGATCTCTATATCATCTGGCACATTCTGTCCAAGTGTAAAATATGAAAGTGCAGCGCCAGATCTTTGTTTAATATTATAAATATTTCCAAGACTGCTAGTTTCATCCAGCTTTGTAAAGATAAGATTATAATCAATAAATGCCTTATATGTATCAGCTATATCAACCAGGTCCTTGTACTTGGTTGTTGCCGAAAGCACAAGATACACATCCTTGTCATAGGCTTCATCAAGAGAATATATTAATTCTTTCATCATATCCTTTTGAGCTTCATTTTTATGAGAAAATCCTAATGTGTCAACTAAAATAACATCTGTATCAGGATTATCTCTTAGCTGTAATCTGATAGCATCATTAAGCTCAGATGGCTCATAAACTATAGACATAGGAACCGACAATATATTTGCATAATCCTTTAACTGATCAGCCGCAGCCATTCTGTATGTATCAGCAGTAATCAGTCCAACACTCTTTCCATCCTCTACCTTAAACTTGCTGGCAATCTTTGCAATGGTAGTCGTTTTTCCAACACCTGTTGGACCTATAAAAAATACAACCTTTGGTCTTTTAACACCAATAGTTATAGTATTTGGTGTACCCAGTTTTAATACCATTTTTTGATAAACTGAGGACAACAAATTATCAAGTGAATGAGATGTTGCCAGTATTCTGTCCATGTCATCGAGAACTTGATTAATGTATTTCTCCTGAACTTCATTCTCAAGCAATACATTGTAAAGCATTTTAACGAATTTATGCTTTTCACTATCTATAGAATCCTGGTTAGATGATGTGAGCATCGGCTTTCTGTTTCTAGCTGAAAGCTGCTCCTCAAGACTCTTTTGAGAAGTAAGATTTTTATCGTCATTGTAGTTACTTGAAGGAATAGCTGCAGTCTCATCCTCGCCATATAAATGCAACTTTGGTGCAGTAGTTTCAAGCGGAGCAAAGGATTGCTGCTTTGGAGGTCTTGTAGCCTGAGGCTTTGAATATGTAGCCTCTTTTGGCTTTGAATATGTAGCCTCCTTTTGCTTTGATGCAGCCTGTTCGCTAGACTTTCCTGGATTAGGTGCATGCAACACCTGTTGCTTTTTTGCATTTTCCTGTTCTTTGGTCTTTTGTTCAATTACCTCGTTTACAGCAGCAAAAGCATCCCTTAAGCTATCCTCTTCAAGACCTGGTGCAAGCGGAAGCTCTTCATCCACCACCATATCAAATCTGGAATTAGTTCCACCTTCAGGTGTTGACATAGGCTTTTTATGAGTAGTTAAAACATCATCCTCGATTGCGGCAGTTACCTCATAGGTTGAGCTTTTAAACACCCCAAACAGTCCCTTTGGTCTAACTTCCTTAACGTTCATAATAACCGCAGCATCGCCCAGTTCTTCTCTTGCTTTAAGCTTTGCTTCCTCTTCTGTTTTTCCCTGATATTTGTTAATAATCATTTATTTATCCTGTAACCTGTCCAATTGATTGAAGTTCAACATTATTATCTACTTCGTTATACGAAATAACTATTAAGTCCCTAATATAATCCTCAGTCATTCTCTTAAAGTACATACGTACAATTGGTGATGTAACAACAATTGGTGCCATACCCTGTTCTTCAAGCTTTGCCACCTCTGTTTTGAGCGACTCCATAATATTTGATATTCTGGCCGGATCAAGTGATAAGAAAGCTCCCTGTTCAGTCTGCTTAATAGAACCCATAATATCCTGCTCAACCTTTGGATCCAATGTAACAACTGTTGTCACCTCATTCGGAGCAAAGTATCTGCCAGAAATAGCTCTCTTAAGGGCCTGTCTGACATATTCTGTCAGAACATCAGTATCTCTTGTTGTAGTAGCATGATCTGCAAGTGTTTCAAAAATTGTAAGCAGGTCTCTGATTGATACGCCCTCTCTCAAAAGATTTTGAAGCACCTTTTGTACCTCACCAAGTCCCATGAGCTTAGGAATAAGTTCGTCAACAAGAGCAGGATTAGATTCCTTAAGATTGTTAACAAGATTCTGAACATCCTGTCTTGTGAGAAGCTCATCAATATGCTGTCTAATAATTTCTGTTAGATGTGTAGCAATAATAGATGGTGGGTCAACAACTGTATATCCTACTGATTCTGCCCTTTCTCTCTGACTTTCTGTAATCCATATTGCTGGTAGATGGAAAGAAGGCTCAAAGGTAGGAATACCAGTAATCTCTTCCTCTACATAACCAGGATTCATGGCCATGTAATGATCAAAAAGTATTTCGCCCTCTGTAACCTGAATACCTTTAATCTTTATAATATACTGATTAGGATTAAGCTGAATATTATCTCTTAATCGAATGATTGGGACGACTGTACCTAATTCCAGGGCAATCTGCCTTCGAATCATAACTACTCTGTCAAGCAAATCTCCACCCTGGTTAACATCCGCAAGTGGAATAATTCCATAACCAAATTCGAGTTCAATTGGATCAACCTGAAGCAGTGAAACTACATTTTCTGGTCTTCTGATTTCTTCAGCTTCTGTCTCTTCAGCCTCTGTTTCCTCTTCAATCTTTTCTTCTCCTATTGTCCTTTGCATAACAAAGGCAGATGCAATAAAGGCTCCACCAAATGCTCCAAACAAAACGAAATTAAGTGGTGTCACAAGACCAAGGAAAACCATTGAACCACCAACTATGAATAATACCTTTGGTATGCCAAACAGCTGCTTCACCAGGGTGCCTGAGAAGTCAGCATCCTTTGAACCCTTTGTAACCAGAATACCAGTTGACAACGAGATAAGCAAAGAAGGTATCTGTGAGCAAAGACCATCACCTATTGTTAACAGTCCATATCTTTGAACAGCATCCATAGCCTCCATGCCGCCCATTACGCCCATTACAATACCACCTACAAGGTTTACGACTGTAATGATAAGACCTGCAGTAGCATCTCCCTTTACGTACTTAGTAGCACCGTCCATAGAACCAAAGAAGCTTGATTCTTCTTGGATTTTATCTCTTCGTTTTTTTGCCTCAGCATCTGTTATAGCGCCCGTATTAAGGTCAGCATCAATGGCCATCTGCTTACCTGGCATAGCATCGAGTGTAAATCTGGCAGAAACCTCAGATACACGTTCAGTACCTTTGTTCATAACCATGAACTGAATAATAATCAATATAACGAAAACAATGGCACCAATGACCAAGTCACCGCCACCAACGAATTGTCCAAAGGTTTCTACTACGTTACCAGGTGAACCTGTGGTAAGAATCAATCTGGTCGAAGAAACGTTTAGAGATATTCTAAATATAGTTGTAAACAAAAGAAGTGTCGGGAAGAATGACATATCCAAAACTTCTTTTACAAATAAGGCGTTCATAAGAACTATCAGGCCGACTGAAATATTAAGTGCCAGCATGACATCCAAAAGAACGGAAGGAATAGGTACAATTAAAAATACAATAGCTGCTAACAAATAAGCCGCTACGCCAACATCGGTCTTTTTAACCGCTGATAAGTCCATATTCTCCTCCTTTCTTTATATTATCTGGCAGTCCAAATCCACTAAAAAATAATCACTAAAAACGATTTGGCTACAGGCCGCCTCTATTATTATATACCACTGCAAGAATCCCCGCTACTGGTTCGTACAATTCTGGCGGAATAGATTGTCCAATTTCAACTGTTGCATATATTGCTCGTGCAGTAGGCTTATCTTCAACAATAGGAATGTTGGCCTCTCTGGCCTTTTCTTTAATCTTTCCAGCCACATAATCCTCACCCTTTGCAATAAGCACTGGAGCTACATCTCCCTCATCAGGCTTGTATCTAATAGCACAGGCCAAATGGGTAGGGTTTGTGATGACTACATCTGCTTTTGGCACATCTGCCATCATACGTCTTTGAGACGCTTCTCTCATTCGCTGTCTCTGTTGACCCTTTATTGTAGGATCTCCTTCAGTATTCTTATATTCATCTTTTACTTCCTGCTTAGTCATTTTCATATCTTCTTTAAACTTTCGTTTCTGGAAAACATAATCAATAAGACCAACAGCCAGGTAAACAACTGATATTTTAATACCAATATTTATAACAATATCTCCAATCAAAGAAATTGCCTGTTTTAAAGGTATATCATATAAAATAAAAAGATTATTAGCTTCATCCTTTAATGATGAATATGCAATATAAAAAATAACAAAAATCTTTACAATTGATTTAACAAGATTAAATAAGGACTCAGAAGAAAATATTCTTTTAAAGCCATTAACAGGATTTAGCTTGTCAAACTTTGGTTCAAGCGGTTTAGCCGAAACCTTTAGACCTACCTGTATTACACTAGCTACAAAAGCAACAGCAAAACCAATTGCCAAAAATGGTAATGTAGTAATCAAAAGGGTTTTGTAAATCTCTATAAACAGACTATGTGCTGTAGCAATAGTCATACCTTTTGCACTCATCTTGGTAACATCAGGAATAATAGAGTATGCCCAATTAAATGAACCCAGAAATCTAGTTCCCATAAAACCTACAAAAAGCTTTATACATACAAAAAGAGTAATTAGCATAAAAGCAGAATTTAGTTCCGGGCTTTTTGCTACTCTACCCTCTTTTCTAGCGTCATCCAGCTTTTTCTGGGTTGGCTCCTCTGTCTTCTCTCCACCAGGACCGTCCTTAGCAAAGAACTGAAGATTATATTCTAATAAAAGTTTCTTTTCTTCCAAACTATTAACCCATTAAAACCCACTTATAAAAACATAGGGATAATCATTAATACATTCCTTCCAAAGTATTAATAAGCATTTCTTTCATTTCTTTGAAAATAAAACCTGCTATATCCGGCAAAAGGAATATTGTGAAAAATAAAACTGCATAGCCCACGAGAATCTTAAGCTGCATACCTACAGCAAACATATTCATCTGTGGAGACACCTTGGCCATAACACCTAAAATACAGTTTAAAACCATTATCGTAGCAAAAACCGGCAGTACTATTCTAAATGCAATTATAAATAAATTGCCCATATAAGTAATCATTGCAGCAAGTAAATGATCATACTCAAAATGTGTCTGTCCCGGTGGAATAACCTCAAAGGAATCACAAATAGCTCTAATAACATATCTGTGCATATCTGATGTAATAAATAAAAGCATCAAAAAGCAATTATAGAGACTACCTGTAATAGCAACAGTATTATTGGTCTGTGGATCCATTACCTGGGCCATTGAAAGGCCAATATCCATATCAATAATCTGTCCTGCAAAAAGAATAATATAATTGCAAATATTAGTGCAAAAACCAAGTAAAAGGCCAGTAATCGCCTCTCTAATAACAATAAAGGCATACCCAATAACATCAGAATAGCCAAGCGCTTCAAACGGTACCAGATAATACATCATAATGGCGACAATAGCAGAAAAACCTATTTTCACCATATTAGGTACACCGGTATTATTGAAGAAAGGCGCAACTACAACGAAAGTGGATATGCGTACAAAAATCAATAAAAAATATTCAAAATTACTGAGAGTAAAATCAATCGAGAACATCTAATGCTCTATACATAAAGGCTAAAATTAGACCATAAATCAGTCATAAAGCCAGTTAAATTATTTAAAATCCATGAGCCAAAAATTATTAATCCTACAAAAACAGCAACAATCTTTGGAACAAAAGTAAGTGTCTGTTCCTGAATAGATGTAACAGTCTGAAAGATTGAAATAATCAAACCAACTACCAAGGATATTAGTAACATTGGTGCAGCACATATGATGATAGTATAAATAGCCTCTCTGGCAATATCTAAAACCTGACCTTCTGTCATCTTAAGCCTCTTTCCTTTTCATAATTTACTAATAGAAGGTCTTCACAAGACTTCCTATAACAAGATCCCAACCATCAGCCAAAACAAACAATAAAATCTTAAACGGCAATGATATAGTCGTAGGCGGCAGCATCATCATACCCATAGACATAAGTACCGAAGATACAACCATATCTATAACTATAAATGGAATATAAATCAAAAATCCAATTATAAAAGCAGTTCTAAGCTCTGAAATAATAAAGCTAGGAACAAGTACAGCAAAAGGAATATCATCATAATCCTCATACTCTGTTCCAGAAATCTCACAGAACATATTGAGATCTTTAGTCTGAGTCTGACCATACATAAACTCTCTAAATGGCTCAATCGCCAAATCAAGAGCTTCTCTCTGCTCAATTTCCCCTCTGTCAAAAGGTTCTATGGCCTGTTCCTTTACCTGTGTAAAGGTAGGATACATAATAAATAATGTCAAAAACAAAGCCAAACCAATTAAAACCTGGTTTGGTGGAGAAGTCTGAGTTCCTATGGCTGTACGAACAAAATGTAAAACAACAATTATTCTCGTAAAGCTAGTAAGCATTATGAGAATAGAAGGTGCCAAACTAATAACAGTCAGTACTACAAGTATCCTTAAAGTAGAAGAAAAGGTGCCATTTTCCGAATCAAATGTTAGGGAAAAGCCACCTGTTCCAGTAACTTCATCTGTAGCATTAGGTGCATCCTCTGTTGCGCCATACGAAGTTCCATATGTATTTTCTGTAGCATAAACATTAGTCTTAAAACCAATGAATAAAGCAAATGTCAAAGCAAATCCAGCAAATAATACGGATGCTAAGACATATGCCTTTTTAATCTTGCTCATTATCTTTATTCTTTCCAGTAAACTTATCAAGTACAGACTTAAAGTCAAACTGATTAATGGATGAATCACTATCTTTTAGCTCATACTCTCTCAGCTCATCAATAGAAATTTCACCCAAAAGAGACACCTCATTTTTGCCTACGGCAATAACAAAGCATCTGTTTTCACCAGCTCTAACAAGCTGTACGTACTTGTCGGTTGTTAATCTGACAGTCTCAATAACTTCAAGATTCTTGTTAATACTAGCGGTCTTTTGATAACCAGCTATCCACTTCGTAGTGTAATAGGTCAATACAAGTATAATAACAAATATGACAAGTACAACAACAAGTTGAAATATACTCTCACCAGTAGATGAAAGTAACATATTATTAACCTATAACCTTCTTAACAGCTTCAAGAACACGCTCAGCCTGGAAAGGCTTTACAATAAAGTCCTTAGCGCCTGACTGAATAGCCTCAATAACCATAGCCTGCTGACCCATTGCAGAACACATAATACAATTTGCGTTTGGATCTTTTTCCTTGATAGCCTTAAGTGCTCCAATACCATCTAACTCAGGCATTGTGATATCAAGAAGAACAAGATCTGGCTGAAGCTCACTGTACTTATCTACAGCGATTTTTCCATTCTCTGCCTCACCAACAACTTCGTAGCCATTCTTTGTGAGAATGTCTTTAATCATCATTCGCATGAAAGCTGCGTCATCAGTAATTAAAATTTTCTTTGCCATTTGTTAATCTCCTTAATACTATTCCTTAATAATTTCGGTGATACGAACACCAAAAGACTCTTCTATTACAACTACCTCACCCTTGGCAACATATTTGCCATTGACAAGAACATCTATAGGTTCACCTGCTATCTTATTTAATTCTATGATAGTTCCAGGTGAAAAATCAAGTATATCTTGTATAGACTTACTAGTACGACCTAATTCTACAGTAACCTCTAGTGGTACGTCAAGAATCAAATCAATATTCTCAGGCTGAAATGCCGGTGTATAATTTCCAGCAAATGGTGTGAACTGTGCTGGCTGTACATTTACCTGAGGCATTGGTGGATACGGCATCATATATGGCTGTTGCATTTGCATGCCTTGCATCATATTCGGATCCATCGGCTGTCCCATTGGAACAGGTGGCGGTGCTGGTGCCGGTGCTGGTGCAGGTGCCGGTGCCGATGCTGGTGCCGGTGCTGGCGATCCTGCAAAAGCATTATCATCGACCGTAGAATTGGAATCAGTTTCCATATTCGATGTAACAGCCTTACACATATCCTTAGCCAAGTGTACAGGATACAACTGCATTATTTCTGAATCAATCAAATCTCCGATTTCCATCTTAAAAGAAATTCTAACGAATCCTTCACTTAAGAAATCATCAATCTGACTACCATCACCAGATGCAGACAAATCTATAAGATTTGATGACGGTGGGGAAATATCAATCATCTTATTAAGCATAGATGATAGTGATGTTGCCGAAGAACCCATCATCTGGTTCATCGCCTCACTAATTGCACTAAGATGAAGCTCTCCTATTTCACCATCTATATTAGAACCATCACCGCCCATCATCAGATCAGTGATAATTTTAACATCATCTTCTCGAAGAACTAATATATTACTTCCATCAAGACCCTTTGTATAAGCAATTCTAACAAGTACGCAAGGTCTTTCATAAGCTTCAACAATCTGTTCCCAAGTCGTAACTGATACAACCGGGGTAGAAATCTCAACCTTTTTATTTACAAGTGAGAAAAGCGTTGTAGCTGCAGTTCCCATGCTGATATTGGCAACCTCGCCAATTGTATCGATTTCATCTGATGTTAACGATTCGCTTGGATTTGAACCAACGGACCCTGAATCAGAAGAAGCATCGGGTATCCCACCATTTAGAAGTGCATTTATCTCTTCTTGCGATAATACACCATCGCTCATTGCTTCTACTCCTCTCTGTAGACTGATGTAACTCTAACTGCATAATTCTTGCCGCTAGCTCCCGGCAATGCAGAGAATTTCTTTATATTTCCTACAAATACATCCAGCTCCTGACTGACTTTTGAATCTAGTCTAACAACATCCCCAACCTGAAGCTGTGAAAAATCCTGTACTGACAAAACGCTGTTGCCAAGCACTGCCTTAACAGGTATATATGCCTTATTAATAGATTTCTCCATTACCTCGATGTATTCTGTATTCTTCTTTTCTGTCATGTTAGAATACCAGAATTTAGTATTCAGCTTGTCCATAACAGGCTCTAGTGTTATGAATGGCAGACAGACATTCATAAGACCTTCGACCTCGCCAATCTTTATATTGACAGTAACAATTGCTATCATCTCTGATGGCGAAATAATCTGTGCGAACTGAGAATTGGTCTCTATACGCTCTAGTCTAGGATGTATATCTACTACATTCTCCCATGGCTCTCTTAATAAATCGACACAGGAGGTCATAACTCTCTCAATGATAAGAAGCTCGATTTCTGAAAAATCTCTAATCTTATCTAATGGTTCACCAGCCCCGCCTAGCATTCTGTCTACAACAGCATAACCTAGGTTGGAAGCCATTTCCAAAATAACATTGCCTTCCAAAGGCTCGAAATTCACAATTCCGAGCAAAACTGGATTACTCAGGGAATTGGAAAATTCCATATATGTAACAGCCTCTGAATTCATTACCTCGACCTGAATATTCTTTCTAAGAAATACAGGCAAGTTCGTAGAAAGCAATCGGCCGTAATGCTCGAAAATAATCTCTAGTGTACGAAGATGTTCCTTTGAAAACTTCGATGGTCTGGCAAAGTCATAATTCTTTACCTGACGTTCGGGATTATTTTTGATTTCGTCGGCGTCTAATTCACCGCTACTTAACGCTTGTAAGAGGCTGTCTATTTCGTTTTGTGATAAAACGTCACCCAAAAACAGTCACCTTCTTTTATTGATATGTTGCGCTTGAGAAGCTTACTCCAATGATAAAATCAGAAGCAAACATTGTCTGAAGATTTGATAAAATCTCAGTTTCAACTACTGACTTATCGTTCTTTAACTGATCAACAGTGTAGCCTGATACAACAGTATTAATCTCTGATTTAATAAGACTTTCATATGATGAAAGTGTGCCATCTGCAGCATATGTTCCATAGTCCTCATTCTTTGAGTCCATAGAAATAGTAACTGTAATAACTGCATAATGACTATTTCCATCTCCATTATCCTTAAGATTTATAGTCATAGAATCAGGGATGTCATATGTAACAATCTGCGAAACTGGTATTGAAAGAGAACCAGCTGCCTCTCCTGCCTGAAGATCAAGGTCAATTGCTGTACAAACCTTTGTTATAAGTTCATTAGCTTTCTTGGTCTCAGGAACTATTGTAATTGTAAGTATCGCAGTAAGTACAAGATTAACAAGTACAAGTGCAAATATGATAATTGTGATAAGATTCTTTTTCATATTAATCCTCTAATTCTTAAAACTATTACTAGAACCTGCTTATTCAGCATTTTCAGCATCAACTGCCTCGTCTGCTTCTATAGCTGCATCAGCATCTGCATTTGCATCTACCTCTGCCTCAGTATCAGCTGGCATAGCATCTTCAGAACCGGTAGGTCCTAAATCAGACGTATTATCGTTTTCCTTTGCTATGTCATCTGAATTGTAAGAATTGTATATTTTAATCTCAACACGTCTATTTCTAGAACGTCCATCCGCAGTGCTATTATCTGCAACAGGAAGGTATTCACCTCTGCCAGCATTTTTAATATGCGCTGGATTGATGTCTGTAACAGACCTGATGTAATCAGCTACATACAAAGCTCTATACATAGAAAGCACATCATTGCTCTCATATTTGCTTGAATGAATAGGCACATTGTCAGTATGCCCCTCTACCTCAATAATATTATTATTGTAGGTATTCAAGATAGCTCCAAGCTTCTTTACCAGTGGTAATGCTTCTTCTCTAAGAGCAGACTCACCAGAGTCAAATAAAAGTGCTCCGTTTAGAGTAATCAATACATATTGAGCATTAAAATCAATCTCAACCTGATCCTGAATACCCTGCTTCGCAAGTCCCTTTTCAATCTGCTCAGCCATTTTTTCGCTTTCTTCTATGGCAGCCTGTTCAAGAATCTCCTCAGCCTCGCCAGGAGTGGTCTCCTGTCCCTGATTAGTCGATCCTTGATTGTGAGACTTGTCAGAATCACCATCTGTAACACTATTAAAATATGTATCAAACATCTCCAACTGGCTAATACCAGACGAAATCATCTGACCTTCACCAATAGACGAACCACCACTAGGCAAAATAGAAAAACTGCTCTGCATAGAAGCAATAACCTCTTGGAACTTCTCCTCCTCTACGGTAGACATAGAGAAAAGCAAAACGAAGAAACACAAAAGAAGGTTCATCAGATCGGAGAAGGTGGCCATCCAGGCTGGGGAGCCTTTAGGAGCCTCTTCCTGCTTTTGTTTAGCCAATGCTATTCACCTCCGCCCTCAGCACCTTCGCCAACAGTAGCTCTAGCTGCTGGTGACATGAAGGACTTAAGCTTCTCCTCTATAACATGAGGATTCTCTCCTGCCTGAATAGAAAGGAGGCCCTCAATAGTAATCTCTTTCATCATAAGCTCCAAGTCATTGTCTACCTTCAGTTTGGCTGCGGTAGGGCTTGTAAGCCAGTTCGCAATAAGTGAACCATAAAGTGTAGTAAGAAGGGCAACGGCCATGTTTGGTCCGATTGTTGATGCATCAGAAAGGTTCTTTAACATGTTAACAAGTCCTACAAGGGTACCAATCATGCCCCAGGCAGGTCCCATCTCACCCCATTTTTCCCAGAAACCAATAACTGTCTTGTGTCTGGTTTCTATACATGAAAGCTCAGTCTCTAATATTCCTCTAACAAGTTCAGGATCAGTACCATCAACAACAAGCATGATACCTTTTTTCATGAACTCATCCTCCAGCTCGTTGGCCTTTTCCTCAAGAGCAAGAATACCCTCTTTACGAGAAACATTCGCCAATTCAATAACTGTTGAAATAACAGTAGGTGCATCTCCAACAGGAGGCTCCTTTATACTCAAAAGAATACCCTTTAGACCATTAATAAAGTCAGGCATCTTGTTAGAAGCAAGAGTCGAAGAAAGTGAACCACCGATAGTGATAATAACCGAAGGTACGTCTATGAAGTTGGCAATCGCCTCTACACCACCTGATGAAACGATACCGAATATAACCATGACTACACCAAGTACGAGTCCGGCTAAGGTTGCTATATCCAAATTTCTGCCTCCATGCAATAAATCTAGTTACAATAATAATCAAAAGGTAAAGTGTAAATAAAAATTACACAAAAATACCCATGTAACAATATATAGTATAATATTACTAAATTTGTTTTCTAATGTCTACTATATTTAATATAAATTGTTTTATTTTATGCAACAATTTAAACCACAACATATTGTGGTTTAACTATATTAATTATTATTTTATTTAAAATATGCTGTAAATTATAAAAAGCAAACAGAGGGCCCCTTGGGGGTCCTCTATTTCACCTTAAATTATCTCTTAAGATTGATTAGTTCTTCTAGTAAAGTATCACTTGTTGTAATGATTCTTGAGTTGGCCTGGAAACCTCTTTGTGTAACAATCATATCTGTAAATTCTGCAGACAAATCAACATTTGACATTTCAAGCTGTCCAGTACTCATACTACCACCATCAGCAGTTACATCCACGCCAATTCCATCGAACTGACCAGAGTTAAGTGTTGTGCCGTAGCAGTTATTACCAAGGCTCTCAAGACCTGATGCATTCGAAAACTGCGCAACAGCAATCTGTCCCAAAAGAACTGTATTACCATTATCATATGATCCGTAGATCTCACCATTTCCTGAAACAGAAACACCTGTTAAAGCACCAAGCTTCTTACCAGCTCCTATTGAAGCATTTGCTCTTGTTCCCGCATCCATAGAAACTGTTGAGCTACCCGAATTGTCATAATTAAGGATTGATGTAAAATCAAGATTAATATCCTTGAACTCTTCACCAAGAAGTCCTGTATTGAAGGTAACCATCTTGTTTCCAGCGGCATTTACAAAATCAAGAGTACCATCCTTTTCCTTAAACTGCATTGTATAGTCAACTGATGGATATGTGATTGAAAGCTGTCCCGCATCAAATCCAATTGGATAAGCTGTTGGATCCTTTGTACTTTCCTCAACATATTTTGTATATGAAGCATTGTCAATTCCATACATTTCTGAAACAGGTATATACTTCTGTGTTGTAGGCGTGCCGCCCTCAAAAGTATAATAATATGTTCCAGGATCAAGCCCATGTGTAGCAGGATCTGTTTCAGCAACTGCAGCACCTGCAACCTTTGTATATGTTACACCAGCAACTACAGTTGAATATGTATCAGCATCCTTGTCGTAGGTATAATCTGAATCAAGCTCATACTTAGATGTTCTAGGCTGGTTTGTACCAAAGAGCTTGTCCAATGTATTGTTTGTCTTGTCCTCTTCCATCCACTTTTCAAGAACATTATTGCCTTCTGAGTCAAGAATATTCACAAGTGAAACAGAATATGTAAGATTGTCTGGATCTACAACCTTGTATGCAAACTTTGCTGTATATGCATAACCCAAATTGTCATAGAAGGATAAGCTTCTGTAATATCCCTGCTCTGAAGTAACATTTGTATCGTTTTTATCAATTACACCGGAAATAGTAGCATCTGTTGTTGCCTCTGGTGGAGATGTAAGATTAGCTGGCTGCATGATTCTAAGTGGTGAAACAACATCCTGTCTAATCTTAAGTGTTGCTGGATCTACCTGCCAGCCCTGTACCAGATAACCTGTTGTTGTCATAGCAAGGTTTCCAGCACTGTCAATATAAAATGAACCAGCTCTTGTGAAGAGGTTCTCTGTACCATTGTTTACGATAAAGAAGTTTGTGCTATTTGAATCTGTGAGACGAATATCAAAAGCTTCTCCTGTTGACTGTGCAGCACCAGAGCTTGTAATAGATACCTTTGTTGCTCCGTTTGCAACACCAAGACCTATCTGCTTGGCATTAACACCACCCTTGTTAGCTGTTGGTGCTGAAGCGCCTGATGTTGTCTGATACATGATATCAGAAAATGTTGTAGACGCTGACTTGAATGCTACAGTATTAACGTTTGAAATGTTATTACCGATAACATCCATCTTTGTCTGGTGTGTCTTAAGTCCGGCAACACCAGAATAAAGTGATCTCATCATAATTAATGACCCTCCTTAGCTTGCTGTAACTTGTTCCGTCTGTCAGTCGGGAACTAAGGCTTCCATGAAGGTCCAGCCTATGCTATTACAGCTCCATCAATGTTAGTAAATACGTTTCCTACACTCTCATCCTTATCAAGTGCAGTAACTACTGTGTTGTTTGGTACGTTTACAATAAAAGCAAGTGAATCGACTATAACCAGTGAATCCTTAATGCCTTTTTGATTTGCTTTTTGTACCCCTTCTTCCAATCTTGAACTAATATCCTGCGATATATTAATTCCCCTGTCATCAAGCCTTTGCGTTGCATGCTTGGAGAATTTCAGTTCACCAGTTTGTACAAACTTGTTTTTTAAGACCTGTTCAAAAGAAAATCCATCAGCTGTCTGATTTTTGTTTTGAACCTCTTTTGGTTGGTTTAAGTACTGACTAGTAACCTGTTCTATGGAAGTAAAGGAATTATTGATTCCATTCATAATCCTGCCTCCCTGCTAATTAGTTATGCTTCCTCAAGTGAAGAAATCTTATTAGCTGCATCCTTTAACGTGTTCAAATCATCAACTGATACATATGACTTCTGATATGCTGTCATGGCATCATATAAAGCCAAAAGGTTGTTAATCATTTCCTTATCCTGAGCAGTAAGCTGATTTGAATCAGGTACCTTACCTACCATATCGGAGAAAGTAGACACTGTCATTATAGCATCGTAATAATCTTCATCAATTACTGTATCAAGCTCATCAATAGAATAAAGATTTCCGTTAACCGACATCTTAATTCCATCATCTCCATCATTAACAACGAAATCAACCTTTCCAGTAACTTCCGTTGTCTCTCCAGATGATGAACTATAGTGATTAATAATAACATAACGACCAACAAGGCTGTTTGCCTGTATTGTGTTCATCTGCTCCTGTACTGCCTGAATTGCTTCAATCTGTGAAAAGCTTGCAAGCTCTGAAACATATTCAGTATTTGTTGTTGGCTCAAGTGGATCCTGATACTGCATCTCTGCAACTAACAGCTGAAGAAACATTTCCTTATCAACGCCGTCATTTTTCTTTACCACGTCCTTAGTATTTGTATTGGATACTACGTGACCATTCTGAATGTCGGCTACTATTGTATTTGTATTTGCCATATTTTCCTCCTAAGCTGTGTAATCAACCGTGCCTCCGTTATCCTTCATAATCTGTGCGACTAATCTTTCTTCCTCTGACATAAGTCCTGAAAGTCCGTCTAGCTCGTTAAGATTAAGCTGTCTTTGACGCTTTGGCTGTTCTTCGTTACTTTGCTGCTGTTCTCTTTCGTGCTCCTGTTCCTCAAGATTCTTTTCGAATTCGTGAGCTCCTACAGAAACCTCAATACTTGTTACCTTTGTACCACCCTCATTGAGTGACTCTTTTAAAACGGCCATCTGATTTTCTAAAGCTTCTTTTACTTCTGTATTTTCAGTAAATAGCTTTGCTTTTACCTCGCCGTTTTCTTCATGAACCTCAAGTACAACTCTTCCAAGTTCTTCTGGATTTAAAACCATCTGCACTGACTTTATATCCTCTGTATTTGTAATCTTTGCATTTTCAACAATCTGATCAATAATCTCTTGTGTTGAAACCGTCTGACCACTCGGACTGGTTACTACCTGCTCTGAAGTATTTACTGTTTCCATTTTATTATTTGTAGAAACAGCCATGCCCTCATTTTCTACAGGCTTCTCAACTTGAATATTTACTTTTGAACCAAAGTTCTTTGTTGTAGGTTCATCTTCTTTTTCTTCATCAGACATTTCATTATCTGAATTTGAATTTTCTGAATTGATATTTTCCTTTGCATCTACTGCATCGGTATCTGTTATTTCAGTTGAAGCATCATTTGTAGCATTATCTGAATTGATTTCTTTAACAAATGACTTAACTTCTGTTTCAGTCTCTTCTTCAGCAACAACATTTGATGTTTCCATTGATGAATCAACATCATTTGTAATAACCTTATCTGCATTCAAATCAACTTCTGTATCGATTTTTACTACAGTTTCAGCCTCATTAGCTGTTTCTGATAAAACTGTTTCAAACTGATTTAAGATATCTTTAATATCCTCAACAGAAAATCCTGTATCTAACAGTTTGTCTGTTAGTTGGCTGATATTATTGATGATATTTGTAAAACTATCATCAAGTACAAGTCCTATCATATCCTGCTGTCCAGTCAATTCAGCAACAAGCTTTGCAAGATTGTTAGTATCGAGAAGATCAAGTACTGTAAAGCCAAGGTTTTCCATTGCCTTTGCAACATCTTCTTCGTCAACATCAAGCTCGTCTGCTATAACCTTTTTCACATCTTCTGATAGTTCTTCCACCTTATCAGCTACCGTCTTTACCTCATTTTCAGAAAGCTTCTGCTCTTTTGTAGGATTTGCTTCATTAATCTTTGACTTATATGAATCAACCTTTACCGTTGCCTTAGTTGAAACCGCGGATGTTTCATTTTGTGGCATTGACTTTGAAAGATTCATATTCATCAAATCCTTAAAAGCACCCTTGTCAGTAGCATTTACTTCCTTGCCTTCCGGCACTTGAGGTCTAGCGGCTTGTACAAATAAATTTACATTTGCACTAGTCATTAGCATCTCTCCTTTCCGTATGCAATTGTCAAACTACTGATCAAATAAGAATTTGATCTATTCTATGGTTCCATGAGCTTGGTTACCGCAGCTGCGACTTCCGTATCCATGTTTCCAAGAATTTCACCTCTAGCATCTGGCTTCATACCCCACAAGATTTTGCCAACCAGCATCAAATCATCTGTCATGGTATCAAATATAGCCGCTGCCTGCTTTGGTTTCATTGTCGAGTATGCCTTTACATACTCTTCTAAATCCTCATCCTCCTGCACCTGTTCAACCACTGACTTGTATATTGCAGCTGCTGAACTAGGCTCAATAGACTCATAGTAGGATTTATATGTATTTATATCGGGTGCTTTGTCCGAAAAAACAACCTCTTCATAAAATTTTTCTCGAATTTCTTCAAACTCAGCTTCTTTTATTTTATATTCCGCAAGCTCATTTGACTGAGCCTCAAGCTCTTGTATATAAGACGAGTTAGAATCCGTATTATTTTTTGCCTCTTCAAGCTCTCTTTCGAGCTCTTTTATGCGTTCGACAGCTTCATCTACAGTGGCATAATTATAGCCATCATCAACAATATCACTGTCAACCTCAGGCAAAATCTGATTAACATATGGTACATCCTTTAATATTGGATATAAAACTGTAGAACCAAATCCGCCAACATCCATTTTTATAAGCAAGGCAAATATTGCAAGCCAAACCGCAATGATAATGATTCCTACTAAAATGGTAATAAAACCACCACCTTCTTCGTCATCATTTTCATCTGAGTCGCCTTGTTTATCTCTTTTTTTTGCTGCTTTCTCAGCCTTTTTAGCCTCTTTTGCTGCAGCCTTAGCTGCTTTTTTATCTAATTCTTCATCTGCCATGGTAACACTCCATTGGTAAGTATGTATTAATTATTAACATTAGGAGAATAAGTATAGCTAACAAGCTCATCAACCGCTTTGCTCTCCTCTTTATTTAACTCCTGTTTAAACTGTTCAAAAGCTTTTTCTCTAAGCTTTTCATGCATCTTTCTTTCCTGCATAACCTCGTTAAGGCGTTTTCTTGCAAGCTCTGCATCCTTTTGAGCCTTATGTAAATTAAGCATTTGCTCTCTTATCATAGACTTCATGGCATCAATAGAAGTCTTGCAGATTCTAATCTTTGCCACATCTATAGGACCAGATGTAAGCTCTTTTAGCTGCTTATCATAGCCAGCACGTCTAACCAAAAGCTCCTGAAGCTTTTCCTGTTCCTCATTTACCCTGGCATTAGCCATAGCAAAATTAATACGCTCCTGGTCTTCGAGCTTTTGTTTTATATCGAGAATGTTTTGCATTCTATATACAAATTTTGCCATAAAATGCTCCTTTTACTATGCTTGTTCCTCATCAAAAATCGCATTTAGTCTAACAAGCACATCCTCAAAATCAATCTTTTCATCTGTTGATTGAAGCAGAAATTCATTAACTGCATCAATTTTAGAAATAGCAAAATCAATATTTTTGTTTGAGCCCGGTCTATAGGCTCCAATATTTATGAGGTCCTCTGCCTCTTTATAGGTAGCCATAACATTTTTTAGCTTGCCTGCTACAGCCTTGTGCTCCTTGGTAGCAACTGCTGACATTACTCTGGAAATAGACTGCATAACATCTATAGCAGGATAGTGATTCTTTTGAGCAAGTGCACGATTTAACATAATATGACCATCCAAAATAGAACGTGCTGTATCTGTAATTGGCTCATTAAAATCATCACCATCTACAAGAACTGTGTATAATCCTGTTATTGAGCCCTTGTCAGAATTACCTGCTCTTTCCAAAAGACGAGGCATTTCAGAATATACTGATGGCGGATAACCTCTTGTAACTGGAGGCTCACCAGAAGCTAATCCTATTTCTCTTTGTGCCATGGAAAAACGAGTCAATGAATCCATCATTAAAAGTACATCTTTTCCCTGGTCTCTAAAGTATTCTGCAATAGCAGTAGCCGTAAGAGCAGCCTTTTTTCTAATAAGCGCCGGCTTATCTGAAGTAGCTACAACTACTACAGAACGAGCCATGCCCTCAGGTCCTAAGTCATGTTCTACGAACTCTCTAACCTCACGACCACGCTCTCCAATTAGAGCAATAACATTTATTTCAGCCTTGGTATTTCTGGCAAACATACCCATCAGGGTAGATTTTCCTACACCAGAACCGGCAAATATACCAATACGTTGCCCCTTACCAACAGTGATAAGTCCATCAACAGCCTTTACTCCAAGAGGCAGTACATCCTTAATGATAACCCTGCTCATTGGATCCGGTGGATCAGCCTCTGAAGGATATTCATCTGGCAAAGTCAAATATTCAACATCTGTTGGATTTCCAATACCATCTACAGTATGACCAAGCAGTTCATCACCAACAGGAATAACAAGTGGTTTTCCTGTATTTTCAACCATAGCTCCAACTGCTACACCTTCTACATTTTCAAAAGGCATAAGAATAAGGCGTTTGTCATTAAATCCTACAACCTCCGCCTTAATTCTTGTATGACTATCAACTATAATTTCACACAGATCCCTCAGTCTTGCATCAGGACCAACTGATTCAATTGTAAGACCTACAACTTTTGTCACTTTGCCATAGTGCTTATAAAAATGCTCATTGGCCAATGACATGTACTTGCATGTATCCACTAACTAAGTACCTTTATGCGTCTGATCAACTCATCCAGCTCAGTATCTATACTGCAATCAAAAAGACCTCCATCAGTCTCGATAATGCATTGACTTTCGAGTAGCGTTGGATCAGAAATAATATCTACAACCGCCTCAGAGCCAACTCTTTCAAGAATCTGCTCCTTGCGTTCCTTTATGTATTCACAATTAGTCTCATTAACTCTAATTTGAAGCTGTCTTGATGGTTCAATATTCATCAGGGCATTGTCAATTAGATGAAACAGAACTGGCTTCAGTCCAGAAAGCTCTGCCATAAAAACCTTTGAAAAGACATCACAGCATACATCTACGACATCTTTTTCCATTGAAAGGGCTTTATTTTCATAATCACGTTTTATAGCCGCAAGCTGTTCATCCAGCCTTGCCTTTTCCTCAGCAAGCTCAAGAGCCGCCTGCTGAGTACCGGCATTATAGCCGTCTCTTTGGCCTTCCTGAGCAGCCAGCTGCTTAATAGCAGTAGCATCAGTATTGGCTTTTTCTATCAAAAAATCAGCCTCAACTCTGGCATTCGAAATAATCTTTTCAGCCTCTTGCTTAGCTTCTTCAAGAATCTTTTCTTTTTCAGCAGTAGATATAGCAGGTTCATCCTCTATTCCCATAATTGAGTCAGAAAGATTCTGAAACTCCTCTGCATCCATGCCCTCAGGAATTTCTGCCCCGGAATTTTGCATCTCTTCTATACGCTTTTGTCTTTGTAAAAGCTTTTGCTGTGCAATTAATTCCTTTTCTTTTTGATTAACAAATTCCTGTGAAAGCTCATTTGAATCAATAACAAGTTTCTGCGGCTTTTCCTCGTATGCAACATTGTATCCAAAAATTACATTAGACAATCAGCTCGTCACCTCCACCTCTAGAGATAACAATCTCGGCTGAATCTTCAAGCTTTCTAATAATACCAACAATCTTCTGCTGTGCTTCTTCAACATCCTTCATACGTACAGGACCCATGTATTCCATGTCTTCCTTAATCATGGATGCGAGACGAGAAGACAGGTTCTTAAAGATAGCATTCTGAACCTCTTCATTAGCGCCCTTAAGCGCAACACCAAGATCAGAGTTTTCAACATCTCTAAGCACACGCTGAATAGCACGATCGTCGAGAAGAAGGATATCCTCGAATACGAACATCTTCTTTCTGATTTCTTCTGCAAGCTCTGGCTCTTCGATTTCGAGAGATTCCATGATACGCTTTTCAGTACCACGATCAACTGTATTAAGTATTGCAACGATAGCATCTACACCACCGGCAATAGTGTAATCCTGATTGATAAGTGAAGAAAGCTTTCTTTCAAGCACTCGCTCAACCTCTTTAATAACTTCAGGTGAGGTTCTATCCATCATAGCAATACGTTTTGCAACGTCAGCCTGCTTTTCCGGTGGTAGTGCACCTAAAATCATAGACGCCTGACCAGCGGAAAGATATGAAAGAATCATCGCAATAGTCTGAGGATGCTCGTCCTGTATAAAGTTGAGCACCTGCGAAGGCTCTGTCTTTCTGATAAATTCGAATGGTCGTACCTGCAAAGAAGCCGTAAGCTTTGTAATAACCTCCTGTGCCTTATCAGAACCAAGTGCCTTATCAAGAAGCTCCTTAGCATATCCAATACCACCTTCAGCAATATACTGCTGTGCAAGACATACCTGGTAGAACTCATTTACAACGTCGTCTTTATCCTGAGGTGAAACTGACCTGGTATTTGCTATTTCAAGAGTAAGCTCTTCTATTTCTTCTTCCTTAAGGTGTTTAAATATTTCAGCAGACTTCTCAGGTCCTAGCGTAATAAGAAGTATTGCTGCTTTTTGTACACCGCTGTATTCTTCAATACCCATTTTATCCCCAATCCTCATTTAACCAGTTACGAAGTAATGATGCCACTGCTTCTGGTTTTTCATCAACAAATTTCTCGATAAGAAGTCTAGCCTCAGACTTGTCAGAGAAGTCAATATCTTCAAGCTCCTCTTCTGCTGTTGCAGCCATAAGATCATCAATAGAAACTTCTTCCTCAACCTCTTCCTCTTCTTCAGTACGCAGGCTTCTGATAACAACAAATGCAAGCATAGCAAGAATAAGAACTGCAAGTACAATCTCAAGAATCTGCTGAATAGTAAATGCAGATCCTTCTGAATACTGGAACATTGGAATCTCATAGGCAACAATTGATATATTGTTTTCAGGAATTCCTGTTGCATTAGAAACCATGTCGTAAAAGTCATCATCAACATCTGTACGAACTCTGTCACTGTTAGCAGCAACAAACTCATCAAATGTCATATCATCAAGCTGACCTAATGCTTTAAGATTGTCCTCGTTATACATTACAAAGGATGTCGCAACGACTGTAACGCTTGACTCGTCATAATTGATTGTGCCAACCTCTTTAACTGTTGATGTAATAGTCTCACTAGGAAGGAAATCTTCGTATATTTCTGATGTAGAGCTGTTTGAATTCTGACCATCCTCAATAACGTAGGTTGAATCATCATCATTAGATGTAACACCAGGAGTACCGCCAACACCTGTATTAGACTCAGAAGTCGATTGAGAACGACTGTCAAGATAGCCCTGCTCCTGACCTTCATCAACATAATAGTGATAGTCATTAACCGTTTCCTGGTCAAAGTTCATAATAAGATTCATTCCTACTTCAACATTGTCATAAACGTCTGTTGCAAGGAATACATTCTGAACGTCAGTAGACATAGCTGAAGCAACCTTATCCCTTACAGTCTGGTTTGAGGATGCCATTCCAGCTGCTGAAGCCTCTTCTCCACCTGAGAAAAGAGTGTTTCCATTAGAATCCAGAATAACTATATTTTCTGTAGAATCATTACCCAGCTCTGTTGCAATATATCTGGCAATACCAGCTGCCTTTTCCTCTGACATTGCCTGAGTAAGATTAAGAATAACTGATGCGTAGCTCTGCAGATTCTGTGAGATTATTGTTCCATCATCTTCTGCAAGTGACAATGTAACATGAGCCTCTTTTATACCAGCAATTGTCTCAAGGTAATCTGCAAAATGCTCCTCCAAATATAACTGATAACGCTTTTGCTTATCAGCCTCCGTTGTAGAAAAGCTTCCATCAATAACATCGTTAATGCTATAGCCTGATGAAGGAATACTGTTAGTTCCTAACAAAATAGAAGCTGTTGCATAATCCTCTTCTCTAATAGTATATGTCATACCATTAGTAGAAACCTCATATTTAATGCCTTCTCCATCAAGAAGCTCTGCAACTGTTGATGCAGTCTGTGCGTCCTCGCAGCTAATGAGTTCAACCATATTAGGTCTAGACAAAACCACGCCCATAATAACAAGTGACGCAACGACAACAGCAGCAAGACTTACTATAAGTACTTGCTGTCTTCTTGTAAATCGGCGCCACCAATCTAATACTCTATTTATTATTTGTTGAATTTGCTCTGGCATACTTCCTGCCCCTATTACTGTTTATTTTAAATCAATTCCAGCTTCTCACCCCTGGAACTGATATATGGAACACCCTCTCAGGCTTGTTCTATCATCCAAGTTACTATGTAGGTGTTCTGGGTCGCAACTCATAGAGCTAACGCTCTATTTCGTCACCCCAGAACAGCCTGTTAGGCTTGTTCCAAGAATATACTCAGCACATGCTGCATGCAAGCATGCGATGTGCTGACTATATTCTTGGAACACCTACATAGTAACTTACATCTGAATGTTCATAATTGTGTTATATGCTTCAATCACTCTGTCACGGACTGCAACAGTGTATGATAAAGCGATATTAGCCTTTTGCTCAGCTATCATCAAATCGTGGGTATTGTCTGATTCGCCAAGAGCAAATGCTATCTCTTCTTTTTCAGCATTTTTCTGTAAACTATTTGTGCTTTCTAAAAGCTGCATAGCTGAACCAAGCATTGAGTCAAAGCCTACTTTTGCAGGATCTCTAACATCGCCCGGATATATAGCACCTGTTTTATATGCACCTGTTAATGATGAAATACTAGTAACGTTCATCTAAAACCTCTTTATTGTCCAATCTGAATTCCTGCCTGCGCCATACTCTTTACAGCATTAAAAGCTGTTGTATTAGCCTCATAGCCACGGCTTGCATCAATAAGGTCTGTCATTTCCTGAACAGTATTAACATTTGGATATGAAACATATCCATTTTCATCTGCGTCTGGATGTGATGGATCATATTCCATAGTAAAATCTGTCTCTGTATCCTCATAAATACGAGAAACCTTTACACCATTTCCCTTGTATTTCTGCTGGTCTCTATTTAAAAATTCTGCAAAACTAACGCCTGTTGTCTTTTCCTGAAAGGTAACTATTTTTCTGCGATAAGGTGTGCCATCCTCAGTTCTTGTAGTACTGACATTTGCAATGTTTTCTGCAATAACATCCATTCTAAGACGCTGAGCAGTCATACCTGTTGCACATATATCAAAGCCCTGAAATAATCCCATACAAATCTCCTATATAAAAGCTAACAAAATATATCAAACTATCTATCAGATCAGCATTTAAGAGCCGATTGCTGTTTTAAATCTGGAGAACTCCTGTGAAATAGAACCAGTTAATGCAGAATATCTAAGCTGTTCAGATGCAAGCTCCACGTTCTCTGTATCAACATCGACATTATTGCCATCAAGTCTATATGAATATCCTGCATAATCTGTATACTGATAGCCATTTATTGAATCAAGCTTTTCATTTATTCCATTAACAGCTTGATCCAAATTATGATATTCAGCGTTATACATCTTTTTTCTAAGAACATTCTGAAACTCCAAATCCTGTCTTTTATATCCCGGAGTATCAATATTTGCAATGTTATTAGCAATCATATTCTCTCTAAGCCAGCTGGAATCAGCAGCCTTATCAAGAACATTTACATAATTAAATGCATTTGAGTTAATCATAATATACCTTTCTAGCCTATTTTCAGCCTTAGCTTATTCTATTATAGAATAATTCTATAAAAACACAAGGGATTTTTACATTATCTAGTACATTTTTATAAAAAAAGCACAATTTATTGTGGTGTCATTAAATTATTAATAATTTCAGAAAATCATAAAAACATTGAAAAACCCTTATTAATAACAAAAAGGGACCTACAAATGTAAGTCCCTTTACTAAATGATAAATCCCTTTTAGTAAAATCTATATCGGATTGGATTATAAAAATATAACCCTTATTTATTATCACTTTTTAATTTTTCAAGCTCATCAAATACTACGTCATTCAAAACCTTGATATAAGTACCTTTCATACCAGAAGATCTCGACTCAATAACGCCAGCTGATTCAAACTTTCTTAGAGCATTTACAATAACAGATCTTGTAATACCAACTCTATCAGCTATTTTACTAGCAACCAAAACACCTTCATTGCCATTCAGCTCATCAAAAATATGAATGATAGCCTCCTGCTCTGAATAAGAAAGAGTACTAATAGCTGATTTAACTATGGCAATCTTTCGAGATTCTTCAGCACTTTCTTCGTTAACAGATCTCATCATTTCAAGGCCAACTACAGTAGTGCCGTACTCACAGAGAATAATATCATCAATATCATATTGTCTATCAAAACGATAAACAAACAGTGTACCCAGTCTCTCACCGGCAATATCAATTGGTGCAATAATAGCAGAATAATCATTGATTGCATCAGCTTCAAAGCCTAATGTAGTAAGATTGACATTCTCTTTAGTAGAAAGGATTGATAAAAGTCTTTCATTTAACATCTCGTCAACAAAGCCACCGACTTCGCCACCAATAAGCTCTGTTAATGCCTTTGTGCCATCAGCAAATGACAGGCCTAAAATCTTTCCTTTTTTACTAATAACAAGTACATTTGAATCAAGAATTTCAGTCAAGACAGAACAAATATCATTAAAAACAACCTTTGACGAATTGTTATTATGTAAAAGTCTTCCTATCTTTCTGGTTTTATCTAATAATTGAACACTCATAAAACCTCCTATGCAAGGCATACTTACGCCTTGGCTTACAACTGTGGAAACTTTTTACACTTTATCATCAATTAATGTAAATTGCAACAAAATTCTGAAAATTTTATTTATTTTCTGAATATCTGCACTCTTCATTCTGACAGGCTAACTTTGAACCTTTTTCTACCATATATCCACCACAGTTAGGACATTTCTTTTCCACTGGCTTATTCCAGCTAATAAAATCACATTCTGGATGATTCTCACAGCCATAAAATTTTCTGCCCTTTGTAGACTTTCTAATTACAATAGAGCCAGAACACTTTGGACATTGAACGCCGATTTTTTCCAAATACGGTTTTGTATTTCTACATTCCGGAAATCCAGGACATGCTAAGAACTTTCCATGGGGACCATATTTAATAACCATATTTCTGCCGCAGTTTTCACAGACAATATCAGTTACCTCATCAGCTATCTCTACTTTTTCGAGTTCTTTATTTGCCTTTTCAACTGCATCTTCAAGATCTGGATAGAAATTGGCAACAACTGACTTCCAATCAACCTCGCCCTCTTCCACACCATCTAAAAGATTTTCCAGATTAGCAGTAAACTGTTCATTAACAATAGATGGGAAAGAATCGCACATTATCTGATTAACCACTTCACCTATCTCTGTCACAAAAAGATTCTTTCCTTCTTTTGTCACATATCTTCTCTTTAACAGGGTAGATATCGTAGGTGAATACGTAGAAGGACGTCCGATTCCCTGCTCTTCAAGAGCCTTAACTAATGTACCTTCTGTAAAATGTGGTAATGGCTGAGTATAATGCTTTTTCTCTTCAAGCTTATTTAAAGAAAGCTTTGAACCTTCTTTTATGCCATCTAATGGATGAGCCTTTGATTCGTCCTCATCCTCAGCTTCTAAATACACATGCGTAAAACCATCAAAGGTTTTCTTTGAGTCTGAAGCCAAAAATTCTATTTTGTTTGCATCAACCTTTACACTGGTAGTTTCGTATACACAAGGTGACATCTGACTTGCGACAAAGCGCTTCCAGATAAGCTGGTATAATCTAAACTGATCTCTGGTAAGTGAATCCTTTATTTCAGAAGGTAAAAGATTTATATTCGCAGGTCTAATAGCTTCATGCGCATCCTGAACATTCTTCTTTGATGCCTTTGAAGGTACAACATTGAGCGAATAATACTCACTACCATAATTATCGGCTATAAATGCTTTTGCATTTTTCATTGCCTCATCAGAAACACGAACACTATCTGTTCTCAGATAAGTAATAAGACCAATTGTGCCATATCCCTTCACATTAACACCTTCATATAGCATCTGTGCCACAGACATTGTCTTTGATATTGAAAATCCTAATGCTCTGGCAGCCTCCTGTTGCATTGTTGAAGTAGTAAATGGTAATGGCGCTTTTCTAACTCTTTGACCAGTCTTGATGGATTTTATTGTAAAATCAGCACCCTTTGCTGTATTCAAAATCTCATCGAGTGCAGCCTTATTATTGATATCCTTATTGCCTTTTGCATCCTTATTAAACTTAGCCACAAAAGGTGCCTTTAGACCATCAGCCTTCAAATGTGCATCTAAAGTATAGTACTCAGATGGAATAAAGTTGTTTATCTCTTCCTCTCTCTTGCAAATAATAGAAAGAGCAACAGATTGAACACGTCCAGCACTAAGGCCTCTTTTAACCTTTGCCCAAAGGAGTGGTGAAATACGATATCCAACCATTCTGTCCAAAACACGTCTAGCCTGTTGTGCATCAACTAGGTCCATATCAATTTCCCTAGGATTTTTAATAGAATTTTTAACAGCATCTTTTGTTATCTCGTTAAAGCTGATTCTGTAAACCTTCTTGCCTTCAAAATTAAGTGCCTTTGTCAGATGCCAGGATATAGCCTCTCCCTCACGGTCAGGGTCAGTTGCAAGGTATATTTTATCTGCCTTTTTTACTTCCTTTCTTAATGAAGCTAAAAGCTCTCCCTTACCACGTATAGTAATATACTTAGGTTCAAAATTATTATCAGGGTCAAATCCAAGCTGACTCTTTGGCATATCTCTTACATGCCCTTGAGAAGCAACAACTTCGTAATTTGTACCTAAGAATTTTTTTATAGTCTTTACCTTTGCAGGTGACTCTACAATAACAAGATTTTTTGCCATGATTAGTCCTTTTTCTTCTATATTAATACTTTTCAAGTATAAAAATTCTTTGTCACTATACATCAAAGTTTTTTTTAATTCAAGAAAAAAGTCTAAGCTTGTATAACATTCATATCTGATTCTATACTCTTATATATGTATTTACATACACCTCTATAACCATTTTTTTCATAACAAGTTTCATTAAAAGCTCTAGCGTATATACATAATCAAAGCCTGATTCTACCTGTAGTTGGGCTACATTTTTAGGATAATAATCTACAAATTTATACATTGTAGCCTCATCATTTTCAAGAATAATTTTTTTACCGTCATCAAAAGTAATTTGTTTTAATTCTTTTTCTTGACCTTCCAAAAAATCTCTTGCCAGACTTTCATATGAGTAAATTATTCCAGCACCTTCATTTATTAACCTGTTACAGCCTGATGAACAGGTATCAAAAATGCGTCCTGGCACAGCATAAATGTCGCGGCCCTGCTCTAAAGCAAAATCAGCAGTAATCAAAGAGCCCGACTTTTCTCTTGCTTCGACCACAATTACACCTTTAGAAAGTCCAGATATTATTCTGTTTCGTCTAGGAAACTGAATTGATAAGGGCTGTCTATTCATAGGAAACTCTGACATTATACAGCCGTTTTTTGCTATTTCTTCATAAAGCTTATAATTCTCCTTTGGATATATAACATCAACTCCACAGCCTAATACTGCAATAGTGCGTCCCGAACCATCCAGACAGCCCCTATGAGAAAATGAATCCACACCTCTTGCCATACCTGACACAATGGTAAAACCATTTTTTGCCAGGTAATTAGCAAGCTCATATGCACATTTTTTACCATAGGCTGAACAATTCCTAGAACCAACCATAGCAATACATTTTTCATTTATATCTGGCAATTGTCCCAAATAAAACAGGCCATATGGTGCATTTGCAATGTGTCTTAGCATAAGAGGATAATCATCATCCTCTATTGTCGTAAAAGAAAATGGTTCCTGCAAAAAGCTCATATATTCTTCATCAAGCTTATATAAAGCCTTCTGCTTTTCCAATTCATCAGCTTTTTTACTGTTTATAACTCCAGTTTCTTCAAGCTCTTTTCCCGATGCGAAATATATATGATAAGCGTCCTTAAAAATATCTATCAGCCTATTCTTTTGTTCAACATCCAAAATATTATTATTTAATAGCCAATATGCATACTTTCTGCCCTCTTCCATCAAATACCTCCTTGAAAATATTTTCTATCAAGGCCTCTGTAGCACATTGCCTCTGTAAGATGACTAATCTTAATATTTTCACTTTTATCCATATCAGCTATAGTCCTTGCCACCTTTAGCACTTTATGAAATGTTCTGGCTGTCAATTCATAGCTTTCGTATACGCCCTCCATATAATCCCTTTCCTCGGGCATTAAATAACAAAACTTATCAATATAATTAGCCGGGATCTGACTGTTATATTTGAACGAATAACCCCAAAACCTGTCTCTTTGAATTGCATGACTCTCTTCAACTCTCTGTCTAATAACATCAGAGCTTTCAGACTTTACAGATGATGTAATATCTTTATACTCAACTGTTGATGCTTCAGTACAAATATCTATTCTGTCTAACAATGGTTGAGATATCTTACTCATATAATTTGAAATGGACTGTCTGGTACAGGTACATCTTGTCATATCAGGATAATAACCACATTTACAAGGGTTCATTGCTGCCACAAGAACAAAATTTGCAGGAAAGGTACAACTACTATTTGATCTTGAAATAGTAATACTTTTTTCTTCGAGCGGCTGTCTCAAAACATCTAAAGTCTGTTTTTTAAACTCTGCAAATTCATCAAGAAACAACACGCCATTATGTGCTAATGATATCTCACCTGGCTTTGGATTAATTCCGCCTCCCACAAGTCCATTATCTGAAATAGTATGATGAGGATTTCTAAATGGTCTATCCTTCATAAGCCCATGTTTTTCATCAAATTTTCCGCTGACACTATATATCATAGATAGTTCAAGTTCTTCCTCAAAACTCATCCTAGGAAGAATAGATGGAATACATTTTGCTATCATAGATTTACCAGCTCCCGGCGGACCCACCATTAATATATTATGCATACCACTAATGGCTATTTCACATGCTCTTTTCAACTGTTGTTGGCCATTTACCATAGAGAAATCATAAGGACTGTCTTCTTTTTTTGCCTCATCTACTAGCTCACTGTCCTCTTTATAGCTTCCATTTTTCAGAAACTCTATAGCATCAATTAGGTTTCTTACACCAACCACAAGAATATCCTGAACCAGCGAAGCCTCATTTTTATTGTCCATAGAAACAACAACCACTTTTTTATTATTATTTTTTGCACAAACAGTCATAGGAAGGACACCATTTATGGGCATGACCTTACCATCAAGTGTCAGCTCTCCCATAAATAAAATATCATTCAAATCATCAGCAGGAACGACATTCATAGCTGATAATAGTGCTATTGCAAGAGGAAGATCAAATCCCGAGCCTGTCTTTTTTATATTTGCTGGCGAGAAATTTACAGTAGTTCTTTTAATCGGAAGCTCAAATCCACTGTTTTTAAGAGCTGACTTTACACGTTCTCTTGATTCTTTTACCTCTGCCCCAAGAAGACCAACCATCTCAAAGAGAGGTAGCCCATCAGACATATCAACCTCAACTGATACAATATGAGCCTCAATCCCCATAACAGTTGCCGTATTTGTTAAACTATACAATTTTTCCTTTCCGGAATACCTAGCGATTTGCTAATTGAAAAAGTGAATGAATGTAGATTATCACATTAACAAAAAAAGTCAAGGGGAATGTATCCCCCCTGACCTATTAATTATTTTTTTCGTTTTCTAATGGGTGCGCTTTATAATGATATACACTAAGGCCCACTCCTACTACAACAAGAATTGCAGCAAGAACTCTTGACGCCGGAAGCTGACTCTTCCACAGATGAAGCTGATCTGTACGCAAAGCTTCTATCCAAAAACGTCCTGCACCATAGCCAAATAGATATAAGAAAAATACCTGACCATTGAATTTTTTATGTCTACTAACAATAAACATTATTAGAAAAACACATAAATTCCAAACAGACTCATACAAAAATGTAGGGCTCACGCTAACATATGTAGTATTTCCTACAACGACCAAATTATCAAGCATCTTATCTGTAAGTGCTGTAGACGAATAAATATCTGTCTTTGGAATCAACATGGCAAACAAGCCATCTGTATATTCTCCAAAAGCTTCTCTGTTAAAGAAATTGCCCCAACGACCTGCAATCTGTCCTAAAATGACACCGAAAATGCAAACATCCGCCACCTCAAGAAAATTAAAATTGTTAATTTTACAAAGAATTAAGACAGTTACAATTCCAAATAATACACCGCCATAAATGGCCAATCCACCTTCTCTTAAATTAAAGATAGAAAGCAGGTTATTTTTATAAGAATCCCACGCAAATATAACATAATAAATCCTGGCGCCAATAACACCAATTACAATCGTTATTAGTGTTATATCAAATATTTTGTCATCATTTAGTCCAACTCGCTTTGCCTCTTTTAAAATAAATGAGACGCCAATCAGCATGCCAATTGCAATTACTACTCCATATAAAGCAACAGTAAAGCCAAAAACCTCAAAATTCTTTGGCACATTATATAATGCAATTTTTAAATTAGGAAATAATATACTTTTGTCCATTATTCAACATCACTAAACAGCTGATAAATCTCTATCTTTAATGCATCAGTATCTGTCATACCAACAAATGTACAACCATACTCATACATGCCATTGTCAAGCTCCTTGCTTCTAACAATTTTTATAACGCTGTCAATAGTCTCCTTTGTCCATATCTGAATTTTACAATCAAAGCAGGCACCAACGCTAAGCTCCTGTCCAACTCTGAATGCAAGTCCAGTCTTTGAAATATTAGTAACATCAACTGTTGCATACTTTACAGTTGTAACGCTATTATCATCAATTCTTTCGAGCTCAACTGTAACTGCAATCTCTAATCTTTTACTTCCACGCTTTTCTTCCATAATAAAACCCTCCTTATATTTACATTATAAATCATTTTATCCTTCTTATATAGCCAGTAAATTAAGCTATCATCAGATAACTAAGATATAATTAGCATAGCATCCCCAAAGCTGAAAAATCTATACTTTTCTTCTACAGCTATATTATAAGCTCTTAATACATTTTCTCTGCCACAAAGAGCTGAAACCAGCATAATGAGAGTAGACTGTGGCAAGTGAAAATTAGTAATCAGACCATCAATTACCTTAAATTCATAGCCTGGATATATAAATATCTCTGTCCATCCAGACTTTGCAGTTAATTTCCCATCACTTGATGCAGCTGATTCAAGAGTTCTGGTTGAAGTAGTTCCAACAGAAATAACTCTGCCGCCCTCTGCCTTTGTTTTATTAATTAGGTCTGCTGCTTCCTGACTAATCTCATAATACTCAGAATGCATATGATGCTCCAGAATATCATCAGCCTTTACTGGTCTAAAGGTACCAAGACCTACATGAAGTGTAACCTCAGCAACATTCACACCCATAGCCTTTATTTCTTCTAAAAGCTCTTTAGTAAAATGAAGACCTGCAGTAGGTGCAGCTGCACTTCCTTCATATTTGGCATAAACAGTCTGATATCTGTCCTTTTCCTTTAGCTCATGGGTAATATATGGTGGAAGCGGCATTTGACCAAGCTGATCTAATATTTCTTCAAATATTCCATCATAGGAAAATTCTATTATTCTATTGCCCTCTTCAACGACATCCTTAACTGTGGCATAAAGCAAGCCATCACCGAAAATCAGCTTATCTCCAGGTCTTGCCTTTTTGCCAGGCTTTACCAAGGCTTCCCAGGTATTGTCTGAAATGCGCTTAAGCAGTAGAAGCTCTATCTTTCCACCTATCTTATCGTCATTATATCTATTTCCATATAGTCTTGCTGGTATAACCTTTGTATTATTGATAACCAGACAATCACCTTTTCTCAGATAATCCTTGATATCATAAAAATGGCGATGAGTAACATCGCCACTTTCTTTATCAAGAACCATTAATCTGGAATTAGATCTCTTTTCCAACGGATCCTGTGCTATCAGTTCCTCTGGAAGATAATAATCAAAATCAATTGTTCTCATAATATTTTCTCTATTTTCTAAGTTCTACACCAATACCCTCAAGTGCCTTAAGGATTCTATCCATAGCTGTTGTAATATCTTCTTCAGCTATTGTCTTATCCTTTGCTCTAAACACAAGTGAGTATGCCATTGACTTAAATCCCACAAGAATCTGATTACCCTCATACAAATCAAACAGCTCATAAGACTCAAGGTAAGCACCTCCCTTGCTTTCAAATATCTGCTCAATATCTCCAGCAAGAACATTCTTTGGAACAACCATAGAAAGATCTCTTGTAGCAGCTGGGAACTTTGCAAGTCCCTCATATTTTTTATCGAAGCATGCCATTTCAACAATATAAGGCATATCAATATTTGCTACATATACATGCTCCTTAATGCCATAATTGGCAGCAACCTTTGGATGAACCTCACCAATATAACCAATAACTTTTCCATCATATACGATAGATGCTTTACGTCCTGGATGTAAATATGGAGCATCAATAGAAGGATCATAGCAAGCCTTCTTTGTCATACCAACAGCAGCTAAATATTCTTCAACTACAGCCTTCATTGTAAAGAAATCGCCCTCGCCATACATACCAAGAGTAAACTGCATTCTCTCGTCTGGAAGCTCTGTAACAGGCAACTGCTTTGGAAGGTAAATATTTGCTATTTCATATAATCTAACATCTTTATTTCTACGACCAAGATTTGTTGAAAGTGAAGTAAGCATTCCATTAAGTGATGTAGTTCTCATTATTGAGTAATCCTCACCAAGTGGATTAGAGATAACCACTGCGTCTCTTCTCTTATCATCAGCAGTAAGTAAAAGCTTGTCGTATACCTTTGGACTTTCAAATGAAAATGTCATAGCCTGAGAGAAGCCACAGAATTCTGCAACATCTCTTGCTATGTTCTCAAGCTTGTGCTTTATAGAAATACCACCGCATGTAGCCTCACCTGAAGGAAGTGATGTAGGAATCTTGTCATAGCCAAATAATCTGGCTACCTCTTCTGCAAGGTCAGCGTAGCTTTCAAGATCCTGTCTCCATGATGGAATTGTAAGCTCATTTGTATCCTTATTGTATTCAAGATCAAGTCTGTCAAAATAATCAAGCATCTGCTCGTCAGAAATATCTGTTCCAAGCATAGCATTGTATTTTGCTGGTTCAAAAGGAAGTGTATGACCTGTAAGCTCTTTTGAGTAAACATCTACCACTCCGCCAACTACAGTTCCACAACCAAGCTCTTCTACAAGCTGACATGCTCTATTAATTGCCTCAATTGCATTATTTGGATCAAGACCTTTTTCAAACTTTGATGAGGCATCAGTTCGAAGGCCTACCTTTTTAGATGAAAGTCTGATATTTGTTCCATCGAAATTAGCAGCCTCAAAAAGCATTGTTGTAACATCGTCAGTAATCATTGAGTTTTCACCACCCATGATACCTGCAAGTCCAACAGCCTTCTGACCATCGCAAATCATAAGAACAGATGAATCAACAACTCTTGACTGTCCATCAAGAGTAACAAATTCCTCGCCATCAGCTGCACGTCTAACAACAATCTGCTTGTCCGCAATTGTATCAAGATCATATGCATGCATTGGCTGACCATATTCTTCCATAACATAATTTGTAATATCAACTATGTTATTGATAGGTCTAATACCCTGTGAACGAAGTCTTTCCTGCATCCACTTTGGAGAAGGTCCAATCTTTATGTCCTTTACAACTCTTGCAGTATATCTTGGGCAAAGGTCAGTAGCCTCTACTGAAACCTTAATATAGTCATTTACATCCTCATCATTTCCAGTTTCTGTAACAACTGGTGGAACGAATTTTTTATTAAATGTAGCAGCAGCCTCTCTGGCAATACCAAGAATAGAGAAGCAATCCACTCTATTTGATGTAATTTCATATTCGATAACAGCATCATCAAGGCCAAGTGCAACTACTGCATCCTCTCCGACCTGCACATCATCAGCAAAAACATACAAGCCTTCCTCTGGTGCTTCCGGGAACATGTTGTTATCAGAGCCAAGCTCTTCAATAGAACACATCATACCAAAGCTTTCTACACCACGCAGCTTGCCCTTTTTGATCTTGATTCCACCCTCAGTCTTGGTGCCATCATGACCACCTGCAACACGGCCTCCATCAAGTACAACAGGCACCTTCTGACCAACCTCTACGTTTGGTGCACCTGTAACAATCTGAAGTGTCTCAGCGCCAATATCAACCTGGCAAATAACAAGCTTATCTGCATCTGGATGTGGCTCAATATTCTTTATCTGACCAACAATGATTTTATCAAGGTCAGCATCTAACTCATCAAAAAACTCTACCTTTGATCCAGAAAGTGTCATAGCATCCATGTACTGCTGTGGAGTGCATTCAAGACCCGGTACTAAATCCTTAATCCATTTTAAAGATGTTCTCATTATTAATTCTCCTAACGTTTTTATACTAGAACTGCTTTAAGAAACGCTCATCGTTCTCATAAAGAAGTCTCATATCATCGATTTCATATTTCAAAAGTGTAATACGCTCAAGGCCAACACCAAATGCAAATCCAGAATATACATCAGGATCAATTCCGCTCATCTTTAGAACCTTTGGGTGTACCATTCCACATCCTAAAATCTCAATCCAGCCTTCGCCCTTGCAGAAACGACAACCCTTACCACCACACTTGAAGCAAGAAACATCAACCTCTGCTGATGGCTCTGTAAATGGGAAATGATGAGGTCTAAATTTAACCTTTGTATCCTCACCAAATAATTTCTTTGCAAATTCTGAAAGAGTTCCCTTTAAGTCCGCAAAAGTAATGTTCTTATCAATAACCATACCCTCTATCTGATGGAAAGTAGGTGAATGAGTCGCATCAACCTCATCAGCTCTAAATACACGACCAGGAGCAATCATTCTGATTGGCAAATCATGATTTTCCATAACACGAACCTGAACAGGTGATGTCTGTGTACGAAGAAGTATGTCCTTATTTATGTAGAATGTATCCTGCTCATCCTTTGCTGGGTGGTTTGCTGGAATATTAAGAGCCTCAAAATTGTAGTAATCATATTCCACTTCAGGACCTTCTACTACTTCGTAACCCATTCCAACGAAAATATCCTCAACCTCTTGAAGAACTATATTGTTTGGATGACGATGTCCAAGCTTTGTCTTATCAGCAGGAAGTGTAACATCAATGCTTTCTGTTGCAAGTCTAAGCTCAAGCTCAGCCTCCTCCAGCTTGTTCTTTGCCTCTGCAAGCTTAGCCTCAATAGCCTCTCTTGTTTCATTAACCAACTGTCCAACAGCAGGTCTGTCCTCTGGGCTGACATCCTTCATACCCTTTAATACCGCTGTAAGCTCGCCCTTTTTTCCAAGCATAGCAACACGAACATCATTAAGAGCATCCAAGCCCTCAGCCTTTTCGATTTCCAAAAGAGCCTTGCCCATTATCTCCTGCAATTTGTCTTTCATATCTATCTCCTTAATATTTTGTTATGTCATAAAAGAATTATGACATTTTATTATTATAATAAATAAGCCACCCGTTATTTTAACACACGAGCGGCTTAGCTTCAACGATTTAGTCCATCATTTAATCTTATATTTAGTGTTTCCTTTTAGTCTTCCAACAAGCATATCCATTGACGGATGTTTATCCAAAAAATCCTCGTATTTCTTTTGTATTTTTTCGCCAAAAGCAGCCTCAAATATAACATTAAACTCCGCACACATTAGCATAAAATACATGCAAAAATACAGCCAGAACATTGTTAAAACTATAGTAGTCAGGGTACCATACATCGAAAATCCGCCAAATGTATTCACCCAAATCATAAGAACAAAGCTAAATCCATACCATACAAATGCACAAACTACAGCTCCCGGCAGCTGACTGACAAAGCTTATTTTTTTATTAGGAAGCAAGGTATAAAGAGTCGCAAATAAAATAACAAGTACTAATAAAATTACTACCCATCTAATAATAGGTCTAATACCAAACATATATGTAATAAAGCTAACTTCTTCATTAAACAGACTCTGTATACGCTGCGTAAATACAATCATAATCAGCAGAATTGTCAATGCAACAATCATTATCAGTGTATAAAAAATAGATTTAAATCTAATTATAAACCAGTTTCTTGTTTCATCGATCTGATTCACTCTGTTAAGTCCAACTGTAATATTGTGAAAGGCAACGCCAGAAGCCCATATAGCAAATAATACCGAAATAGTAAAAAGTCCTATAGACTCTTCCATAAAAACTTCAATAAGAGTTGTTGCTGTAGGCAATATATTTTCTGGCAGAATACTATAAAGCAGCTCATTAAAATAGTCTGACACTCCAGGCAGATACTTAAAAATAGAAACCAGTATCATGCAAATTGGAATTGATGACATAATTGTAAAAAAGGCTGCCTGTGCTGCATACGCACCAATATTATCCCTTCTACATTTGTCCAGGTATGTTTTTGTATATCCAAAAATCATCCAAAGAATATTCATTCTAATTTATAATCCTTAAATATTATTAACAGTCTCAAATAACAGCTAACAGTCTCAAATAACATTAAATAATCTTTTTAATAATTTTTATAGTTGCAGTCAAAAAGATCATCGTAATCTTTATAATCGCTTTCGTCTATTGAATCATAGTCTCTGTAGTCGTTGCCATTATTATTAATTCCTGATTTAATTTCCGCAACGTCATCTGTTGTAATTTCTACTGCAGTTTCTGACTCTTTTTTCTCTGCAGTTTTTGTATCAGCACCGTTATAAGCCAGCAAGTTAATTCCAGATTTAACTTTTTTACTTTCTTTGATTGTTTCAGTTGCTCCGTTTGCTTCAACTGCTTCCATCTGTTCTGATTGCAGCTTTTTCTTCACAATCATGCACATGGCAAAGGCAAGGATAAGACCTATTAGCGACATAATGATTCCGTAATAGAAATTTCTATGTCTGACACTAATCTTTGTAATGCCCTTATTTACATAAGTCAAATTATTATCATCATATATTTTCTTATCGGCATCAAATATATCATGATATGCTATTCCAGTATCTACGTGATTGTATTTACTAACTATCGTATATCCATTTTTATTATCTTTTATCTCTATTGGCACAACTCTTCTAGATGGCAGTTCACCAATACTTACGTCAAGAGCATGAGATAAAAGAGTTCCAACTGCTCTGTCCCTGGTAAGTCCATAATGATATGTCAGATTGAGACCAATAAATATGATACTATCATCATGAATAGTGCCATAAAAATCGATTTTCATATCCATATCTTCTAACGAACCCCAGACATTCTCAAGGTTATTGCAATATACTGTGTTCCAATTCGTATATCCACTAGGGAACAAATCGGCGTATATTTCACCATCAATGGTATCCAATGCCGGATATCCATGTTTGAATGTGATATTAAAAGTATCCACGCCCAGGAAGGTGCTAACTCCTGTCTTTTCGTCTGCAGGAATGCCGTCAGCAAGTATTATAATTCTGCTACCATTATCTGCCAGTTTAAGAAGCATATCCTCTGCTTCTTTTCTATTATTATAAGAAAAACCAGCCAAATAAATTACATCATAATTCTTTAATTCATCATAAGTATAATCATTTAGATTATTAGACTTTGTTTCCTTTACAGATGGGAAGGATATTGAAATAGCAGGTGCTGATGTTCCAATTCCAATTGCTCTATAGTCAGAAATAACTCCCCAGCTATCATATGGACTATCAAAATGATATAGTCTGTATTCCTCATTATTCTCGATAAGGTCATAGCCTGATGCCGCTGCAGCATCATCAATCTGACCCACAGTTATCATATAGCCATCAACTATATCCATTTTCAACAAGACAGTATCAGAACAAACTTCCTTACATCTGTCAAAAAGATAATAAAATGCCTGTTCATCTACTGCTTCATTGAGCTGAACTACATTATAGTTTGTTGAAGCACCCTTTATTCCTGCGCCAAAGACAGCATCAACGCCCTTTATATCATCAAGATCACATGAAACCATATAGGCTCCCTTTGAGCCCAAGGTTCCTTCATCAATAAGCGTCAGCTTTTGTTTTGTTATAGCTTTTGCATCGGAAATCAAAGCTTCATCAGCAGCTTTAATCAGTCTGTCTTCTGCCGAATAATTATTTGCATTTCCATAGATATATTGTTTTACTGATAATGCAGAATCTAAAGAAACAAGAATCAGCACAATTACAACAAACTTTTTCTTCAAACTCTCCCAGTGTACAAATCCAATAAAAATCAAAGCAACAGCAAAAGGCATATACCTGTTCATATACGCCAGTTCACTCTTTGAAATTGATAGCACTATTGTCTTCATAAATGAAAGACTAAACAAATATATAATTCCAGCTGTAACAAAGCATTCAACAGTCTTCTTTTTTGCGCAAATCAAGCCAAAGACAATGAGTAATACCAAAGCTAATCCGAAGTAATAAACCTCATATTCAGAGAAAAGCTTTCCAATAGGATTAATTGTTGTAAAGAAATCTACAAAATATCTATTGGCCTGCATTGTTGTATCAACAGATAAAATTCCATCCTTATATGCATTAAATGCCCAAATTCCAGGGATAAGCAACGAAACAGACATTCCCACTATTCCACTTATGCATAAAGACAGCTTTCCTTTATTTGAAGCTGCAAGAATTAACATATATAAGACTAATACTAAAGCAGCCATCAAAAGGAATTGCAAATGGCAGAAGCCAAGTAATGCAAATACTATAATAAAATTCCTATATGCCTTATAGATTCTTTCAATAATAAAATTATATATTTCATATAATAAAACAGGGAAAAAGGCCATAAATAGGCCTCCGCAAAGATTACCATCCATGAAAACAAGTTCAAGATTTGATGGCATAAAAAACAGAATAGCTCCCGCAACTGCTCCTGCAACTGGTCTCTTTAGCTTTACAGAAATTACAAAAAAGACTGTTGCTGTAACAAAATACAGGATACCAATATAAAGCAAATATCCCTGTAAGATATTTCCCATACACAAAGCCTGACATAGTGCTATTAAATATCCAAAAGCAGGGCCCCAGTAGGACATCATTTCAACTCCCGAGTACCAGCTCTTGTCTAATGCAGGGTAAAAATTCCCCTGTAAAATATTAGCAAGAAGAACATTTCCCTTATAAAGGTGTAAATAAACATCTTCACCAGAAGGATATATGCCATTTCTATATATAATTATTGCAAGTACACACGCTATAACTGCATAAATTATGGTTATAAGCGCATAGTAAAGTTTCTTATTCATAAAATGTCAATTCTTAACCAGCTATAATATAGAATCAAGTACTCTATCAACAATGTTATCAAGAGATTTTTCTGTTTTTCTATTAATTGATGTTAAATATTCTGAATCTGAAGTAAATCCAATAATATATGATCTGGTAGGTGTTTCTGAGCCTTCAATTTTCATAAGCTCGCCACCCGCTTTTCTAATAATTTCTCTTAAGTCAACGCCAAAATTTTCTGTCATTGTTTCAAGAGTAGGTATTTGAGTATCATAAGGTGGAACATCATTCATTGTTCTATTCTGAAACTTTTCAAAATACTTTTCTATCTCTTTTTCAAATATAGAAAATTCCATAAATTCTGTTCTAGGCACAAGTATATCTAAAGTAAACTCCCATGTATGAGGGTGAACCTGTCCTTTAATACCATTTATAAGAATATAATGTGAAGCATTTAAATAATTTTTAAATCTATACTCACAAAACAGTGTGTTCTCCATCTTCTACCGCCTTTTTACAAAAATTATCAACATGTTCTTCCAAAGGTTCAAGCGTCATTTCCTCAATATAATCAAACGCCAATACCTTTGCTTCATACTGCTCGACAATTGCAGAAAAATCGTCTCTCTTGAACTCTTCCTTTATTCCAATAAATAATATATCTGTTTCAGAGTACTTAAATCTAAATACATTACGGCCAAATATCGTAGCTATACCTGCAAGAAAATCATTCATAGAGTCAGCATCACTGCACCTTGAAAATGCTAGCGACAAAGGAAATGCATTTCTGTCCTCAAGCTTTTTTAGAATTCCTGGCATTGCTGCAATGCCAAACAACATATATCTGGTATCGTAAAGGCTATCTTTACCCAATTCCTCCGATAATTTATTTACTGTCAGTCTAAGCTCTTTTTGAATTTCTTTTTCGCTTTTATATTTCTTATACCATTTTTCAGTATAAATACCAAAAAATATATTTGATATAATTAAAAGAACAAATAAAAGTACACCAAGCAAAGAAACATTTGTCTTAGCACTAAGGTATGCATTATGATCGAGCACAATATCTGTATTTGTCAAAAGACAGATTTTATAATTCGCTCCATTATATTCAAATCTAACACCAGATGCTATATATTCCTCATCATTCATTTCAATGAAGCTGTGTTTTACCTTGTTCATTGAAAGATTATCAATAAAAGCTTTTGCTGAATCTGATACATAATATGTTTCTGTTGTAAAGCCTCTAAATTTATTAGTTTCTGTTACATCCTTTACAAATACCATTGAATCAGATTCTGCAAGTGTCCAATGCTTGTTTGATGATGTATCAAGAGTTCCAATTATCTTTGAAACAATTTCTTCAGAGTCACGATCATCAACCAAATATATCTGTTCCAGCACCAGCTGTACGTATGAATCCTGCTGGTCTGCATATACCTGTAGCACTGATTTCTCATAATTTTTCACCTGATGCAGAACTAATGCCATCAGAATAAATCCTACTGACAAAAATAAAGCAACAATTAAATATGTATTAACTTTTCTCTCTTTTTTCTCAATCATTAACAGCCTCTCTAACTTTTTTCAGATGGTCAGTCACTTTCTTTACATCATTTTTAATAATGTCATTAAATGACTTTCTTTCATCTGTTAATGTTCTGGTTTTCCAAGCACTATCTGTATTAATGCTATTTATAACACCTGCCATTCTAATAAAGAATACACACAAATTAAAGAATGGCAATAAAGGAATTACATACCACTGCTTAGAATAATATTTTCTTAATTCTTTAAAGTCCTTTAAAAAGCCTCTGGTTGTAAAATAATACAAATAACCACATATAATATACATTGCAAAAATTGCAACTGTAGCCATCACAATAGTTTTCCCTGAATATCCAATAAATACAAGACAAATTAATGCCAAATACCATATCAATCTGGGAAATGCAAAAGTGTGGTCATACATTAAGGTTCTAACATTTACATCCGAAACCATTTTTGCAGGATTTAATCCCTGACCTGCAAACATCTTTGCAACCTCTAAAGAGCCTCTTTGCCAACGCTGTCTTTGAGTGTAAAGCTTATCAACATTTTCAATCGGATCAACAAAAAATATTGACTTTTCAGAAATCTGAATATGCTCATGCTGCATATATCTCATTTGAAATGTAATCTGAGTATCTTCACATATCGTATCTGTATTATATAACCAGGATTTAAGAATTGCCGATTTTCTAAACGCAGAAAAAGCACCTGACATAGTATAAATAGCGTTCATGTCAGAAGCATAATTTCTTCCTGCCAAAAAGGCTTGGGCATATTCCATAAATTCCAATTTTCTAAACAGTCTAGAAATACCAGGCTTATAGTTTTCAATAAGATCAGGCTCAATCAAAACCGCACCTGTCATTACATTAATTGATGAATCTGCCTCAAACTTATTTACAAGATGTGTAAGTGCACTCTTTTCAAGAACACCATCAGAATCAATATGAATAATGTACTTTCCCTCTGAATTATATAATGCCAGATTCAAAGCTCTTGATTTACCCTGCATAGCATCAAGCCACTGCATGTGTAAACCAGGATATTCCTTCTGACATCTTGTATATGTGCCAAATGAGTCATCCTGCCCTTGATTATTAACAAGAAAAACTCTTATCATCTCTTCTGGATAATCACTATCGTGTATGCTTTTTATACATGCACCAAGGGTATCCTGTGAATTGTAAACAGGGATAATAATAGAAATTTCTGGATAAATAATTGGGGCCACCTCTTTCTGGGCCCCAATTATATACCTCTTTATTAAGATAAAAACTGATCCTAAGGCTGGAAAAATCTCCATTATCATAGGAATAATAATCCATGCAGCCCAGAATACTACCGAACTAAGTAGATTGTTTATTATTTCCATAAGAAAACTTGCCTATCTTCATTCGAACTATATGTGGCTTTGTAAATACAAAGAAATACAAAAGAACTGTAAGCACATAAAAAACAATACGTCCCACCAAAGTATGTGCCACATAATAAACACTAGGTCCTCTAAAATAAATCATTTCACAAATAATAATAATTCTAAGAGCATTAGAAAGCATTATTATAAGAACACCGAGCAATGATACTATTACTCGTTCCGCCTTTGTATAAACAACAAAAAAGGTCAGAAGTGAAATAAACGCCATAATCTCTATAACACCAGAACACTCAAAATCAATCTGAAGTGTTATAGCTCCGTATGTAGAATCTATAAATATAGTGCCATATTTCAAGAATGCATCAAATGTTCCAGTAACATTACCAACAATAGCCGCTATAGCTGCTACCGCCCTGGCAAAAGCTTCTGTAACAAGCGGTCTCACCAAAATCATAAGAAAAATAAACTCGCCAAACGCACCTACTAAAAAAGTCCACCATTGAAGCTTTGCTCTTTTAAGGACGGTAAGCAAATATACCCACGCAACTATACATATAGCACAAATAATATACTTTGCCATAATTATCTATTCCAAACTCCAAGTCCACGCTTTTTGTAATCGTAGAATAAAGCAGCTGCGCATACACCTACGCAGATAGGAATACCTGCTGCTGCGCCTGTTGGTGTGCCACCACAATTAATCCAATCCTGACCAATACGGCCCCACTGACCAGCGACTGTTTCAATATTGTCTGCAGACATATTAAACTTATTAGCAACCATTTTAGAATCAATCTGATACTCCATGCACTGCTCGCCGTCCTTTATTGTAACAATCATCTTGCCGTAGCAAAGGTTGTTAGGTGCAATCCACTGGTTGTAGCTTGGGCTATTAGGATCTAACTGATTAAGGTTTGAGAGATTTGCCCATGCAGCTGTATCAAACACATAGTATTCATATGAACCATTTGGAAGACCTGTCTGCTGAGGATTCCAATTAATATTTCCAGACTCATCTACAGTAGCAAATCTAGGATAGAACTCTTTGTTCTTGTCTCCATTAATCTGAAGTGTAACAGCATAGCAGAACTCTCCGCCTGCTTCCTTGAGATGCTGTGGCATGCTTGTTGTAACATATGCGTTAATCATGCCATCCTTAAGATACATAGCACCCTGTCCATCTATCTCACCCTCGTGAGTACCTGATGTAGAGTAGTTAATCTCTGTAACTGGGTATCCTTCCCAATCATCATATTTTCCATCAAATGTAATCTTGCTTCCATCAAATAAAGCTGCTGCTCCATTTGAAGCAGGATTCATCTGTGCAACATCTGATACATAAATATCAGAATTACCTGGTCTGTATACACCAAATGAGATAGAATCCTTATACTTTTTGTCTAGGCACGTATCTGGAATCTTTATCTGCCAGTGATATCCACCATCAGCTGTCTGTCCACCATTGCATTCAGCACCGTCAACACCATTAACAGTACCACCATTTGCATGTGAAAGCTGAATCTTTACCTGCTCATTTAAATCTGTCTGGATAACATACCAGCCTGTTGAGTGATCACCTGATATTTCAACATCATTCCAATCACCATTATCTGTATCAATATAGAGATATACATATCCTGCATCCCAAACCATAGCAACATGGCTAGATGCATCAGTTTCATTCTTTTTAGCCACTTCATACTTAGGAACAGCATTCCAATCAGCGAAATCACCCATTGTAATACCAGTATATACAGCATTGGCTGGGATCTCTGGTGTAGTAGGTGCTGGTGTCTGTCCTGCATCATTTGAAGGATCTTCATCATTTGGTGTCTGTGCATCGCCACCAGGATTTTCTGCATCGCCATTTGGATTAGTAGCATCCCCACCATCTGGATCTACCGTATCTTTGCTTGATTTATTATCTCCTGATGGTGTTTCATCATTACCAGAAGGAGTCTGCTCAGCTGGCGCCTCGTTTGCAGGCACATCCGGTGTAGATGGTAATTCAGTCGCATAAACATTAAAAGATGCAACAGAAAGCGTTGCCGCCATTGCGATTGCCAAAACAGCTTTGTATCTCTTCATTTTAATAACCCTTTTCCTCGTCTAATTTAATTTCAATAGGCGAAACTTTCCCATAATTATTAATTATTATACACTCAACCGCAATAATAATCAATCATACATTGAATTATTCGTTCTTAGGAAACTCTATTGTATTGATAAGGTCTGCCATAGTATCTGATACCATCATTGACTGTATAATGTGTTGATTTTGTATCTCTTCCGTCATACCCAAAATATACCAAGTCCTGAGCAAAATAATTATCATATTTTGAATCCATTGATTTAATTGTTTCAAAATACTCATCAGCATCCATATCATCAACAAATCTAATGCGAAAATAATTATAAAATAAGCACCTAGTATTTACTAGATGCTTAACTTATTTTTTCTTTTAAATAGACTCAAATGCCTGCTCAAGATCAGCGATTATATCATCAATATGCTCTGTTCCTATAGAAAGTCTGATTGTGCTCTGGGTAATGCCCTGATCTAACAGTTCCTCATCGCTAAGCTGCGAATGAGTTGTAGATGCTGGGTGTATAACCAGACTTTTTACATCTGCCACATTGGCAAGAATAGAGAAAATCTGAAGACTGTCAATAAATTTGTAGGCTTCTTTTCTTCCACCTTTTATTTCAAATGTAAATATCGAACCACCCTCATTAGGAAAATACTTCTTATATAGCTCATGATCAGGATGATTCTCTAATGATGGATGGTTCACCTTTACGACCTTATCATGATTGTTTAAGTATTCAACAACCTTTTTTGTATTCTCGGCATGTCTGTCCAGGCGAAGAGGCAATGTTTCAATACCCTGCAACAAAAGAAATGCATTGAATGGAGAAATGGTTGCGCCCGTATCACGAAGCAATATTGCTCTAATATATGTAACAAAAGCTGCAGGAGCTGTTGCATCTGCAAAGCTGATTCCATGATAACTAGGATTAGGCTCGGCAATAGCTTTAAACTTTCCTGATGCTTTCCAGTCAAAGTTTCCAGATTCTACTATTATTCCTCCAAGTGTTGTTCCATGTCCGCCAAAGAATTTTGTTGCCGAATGAACCACTATATCTGCGCCGTGTTCAATAGGTCTTACCCAGTACGATGCTCCAAATGTGTTATCAACCACAAGAGGTAAACCATGCTTGTGTGCTATTTCAGCAATCGCATCCAAATCTGGAATATCACTATTTGGATTGCCAAGTGTCTCTAAATAAATAGCCTTTGTGTTTGGCTGTATAGCACTCTCAACCTCTTCAAGATCATGCGCATTTACAAAGCTTGCCTCGATGCCATAATTTGGAAGTGTATGAGCCAAAAGATTGTAGCTGCCACCATAGATTGTCTTTTGAGCAACAATATGATCGCCAGCTGATGCAAGTGCTTCTATAGTGTATGTAATAGCTGCCGCACCAGATGCTACAGCAAGTGCTGCGCTTCCACCTTCAAGAGCTGCTACTCTCTTTTCTAAAACATCCTGTGTAGAATTAGTTAATCTGCCATATATATTTCCAGGATCAGCAAGTCCAAATCTATCAGCAGCATGCTGAGAATTTTTGAATACATAGCTCGTTGTCTGGTAAATTGGAACCGCTCTCGAATCGGTTGCTGGATCTGGAGTTTCCTGTCCTACATGAAGTGCTAATGTTTCGAATCTGTAATTTGCCATTTTATTATCTCCTTTTCTTATCACAATTAATACCTATCTGTTTGATAGGTATAATATATCACAGCAATTCCTACTTGTATAATAGGTATTATTGGTTCCTTGTGATAATCAAAGGTTATCGCTAAATTTCTTTATACTTCAAGAGCTCCTCTACATAGCTTTGTCCGTACTTAGAAAGCAAACCATTTTTTCTGACTATATAGCCAATCAATAATGGATCCTCTTCCTTTAGCTTTATTGAAACCATTCCCTGTAAAACGGCGTTTTCATCTGCCAGCATTCCCGAGCCAATCGAATAACCATCCAGCTTTGCTATAAGCTCCATGGTAGTAGCTCTATCATCAGAACGTATCAGCTTATCATAATCATAGTCGCCTAAAGCTTCTTCAGTAATATAGAAATTACTGTCATTATCCTGATTAAAGAAGATACATGGATAAGCTCTAAGCTCTTCTAAGGATATTTCCTTACGATTGGCAAACTTATGATTTTTCCATACATAAGCATACGTATCTCTGGTAAATAAAGGTTCAAATTCTAGGTTATAATCCTTTAAAAGCTTTTTCATAATAGTTTCATTTGCATGAGAATAAGATATAACTCCCACCTCACTCTTAAGGTCTCTAACATTTTCCAAGACCTCGTTTGTCCTTGTCTCATGAATCGAAAAAACAAACTGTTTTGGATCAAATTTCTTTATAACCTCTGTAAACGAAACAATTGCAAAATTGTAATGCTGAGTTGACACAGAAAACTTTTCTTTATCCTTGTCCTTGGAAAGATAATGATCCTCTAATATCTCATACTGACTCAACACTCTTTTTGCGTACTCAATAAACTCATAGCCTGCATCTGTAGGAATAATTCCCTTGTTCGATCTTTCAAACAAAAGAATAGACAGCTCATCCTCCAGTTCATGAATAGATGCAGAAAGCGCCGGTTGTGAGATAAAAAGCTTATTGGAAGCCTCTCTAATTGATGATGAATTTGCCACCTCAACTACATATTTCAGCTGGTTTATATTCATAACAAATCTCCTAACGTTTTTGAATCTATGTACTCATTTATCACATTATTCATACCTTCCCAGAAACCAATTGTTGCACACTCTTCTCTTCTTTCACAGACAGGTGCGCCTTCAGAAAGGCAGGAAACAGGAGCTAAATCTTTTTCAGTCACTCTTAAAATATCGCCAATCTTATATTCTTCAGGCTTTTTCGTCAAACGGTATCCGCCGCCTTTCCCCTGAATACCTTCAACCAGATTTGCTTTTGTTAGTGCAGGCAAAATCTGTTCTAAATACTTTAGAGACAGCTCCTGCCTAGTAGCAACGGCTTTCATTGGCACATATCCTTCGCCTTGATTTTCTGCTAAATCAATCATTACTCTAAGTGCATATCTTCCACGTGTTGATATCATTTTAATCTCCTATAAAAAAGGAGCAAAGCAAATGCCTTACTCCCTCAAATGCATTAATTAACCCTGCAATCCATCCGATTGTCTGATCATGTCCTCTACAACAATATCATATATCTCACCGATACTATTGCAATATTCCAAAATCTTCCATGGCTCATTTGTATGGAAGTGAATCTTTATAAGATCCTCATCTCCAGCAGCAATAAGACTGTTACCCTCGAAATTCTCTGTAATATAATCAGCGATTTCATCCTCGTCAAGATCCTCATCTCTTCTGTCTATAAGAAGCTGTGTATCATAACGATATGCAAACTGATCATCCTCTGCATCAATTGAATTAATAGCCATATTATTTATACCTCCTATTATTTACCTAGTAATCATATCAGTATTTTCTTAAAAACACTAGTATTTTCTTATTTGGCAACATCTTATTTTTAATAGCAATACCTTATTATTGCATAAACATTTATTAAATTTTCTATGAAAATATATAATCTTTTAACATTTAAATTCAAACTGCTCATAACTATAATAATCGATGGTATTAAGTAGTAAAATTTCTGAAAATTCCAGGAGTTTCTTATGAACAAAGATTTAACTATAGGCGACCCAGGCAAAGTACTATGGCGTTTTTGTCTGCCATTATTCGGAAGCATTATTTTTCAACAATTATATAACCTTGCTGACTCATGGGTTGCAGGAAAATTCATTAGCGAAAATGCTCTTGCAGCCATTGGCAATAGTTATCAGATTACACTTATATTTATTGCATTTGCTTTTGGATGCAATATAGGCTGCTCTGTTATAGTCTCCAGACTATTTGGTGCAAAAGAATATGATCGACTAAAAACCTGCATATATACTGTTTTTATTACCAGCGGTATTACCTGCTTATTATTAATGTTATTAGGATTCTTAGGCTTTGTTCCTTTGCTTCATCAGGTACATACACCTAGCGAACTCCTGCCTGACTCAATCACCTACATGAATATATACCTTCTTGGCCTGCCATTTGTATTCTATTACAATATTGCAACAGGTATTTTTTCAGCACTTGGAGATTCTAAAACACCTTTTAATTTTCTAGCCATTTCATCTGTTGCAAATATTGCTGTAGATGTCTGCTTTGTAAAAGTATTTAATATGGGCGTAGCCGGTGTAGGCTGGGCAACATTTTTATGTCAGGGAATCAGTTGCATTCTCGCCCTAATATTTGTTTTTAAACGAATATCGCAGTTTAAATCAGAAAATAAAGTTCCTTATTTTTCCATTGAATTATTTAAGCAGTTTATATCCATTGCTATACCAAGTATTTTGCAGCAAAGCTTCATATCTATAGGCAATATTATTATACAGGGGCGTATTAATATCTTCGGACCAGGTGTAATTGCCGGTTACTCTGCTGCTGTCAAACTCAATAACATGATTATTTCATCATTTACAACTATAGGTAATGGCCTTTCTAATTTCACCTCTCAAAATATTGGTGCAGGCAAATTTGAAAGGATTTCAAAAGGTCAAAGAAGCGGAGTCAAAATGGTCTGGATAATTACAATTCCTATCCTAATATTATATATGCTTTTGCCAAAGCCTTTATTAAGCTTCTTTATTGATAATCCTTCAACCGATGCACTGACTTCTGGTTCATTGTATCTGAGAGTTCTTGCACCATTTTATTTTGTAGTTTCCGTAAAGCTTGTTACTGACGGCGTATTAAGAGGTGCTGAATGTATGAAGCAGTTTATGATCGCAACATTTACAGACCTTATCTTAAGAGTTGTGCTTGCAATTATTTTATCTGCAACAGCACTTGGATATTTAGGAATATGGCTGGCATGGCCTATAGGCTGGACTTTGGCCACATTACTATCTTTATATTTCTACAAGCACGTTAATTACAATCAGCGACTATAATTATTGCTTCAAATCACATGCAAAAATTATAGTTATTGCTTCAAATGTACAAGCAATAATTATAGTTATCACATCAAATACACAAGCAATAATTATAGCATCAAATTTATCTTGCATATTTATTCCATAATATATATAATTTTGTGGTTTCTATGCAGTATTTATGAGGCATTCATAAATATTGTTGTAATTATATTAATTTCAATATGGAGGATAAATTATTGAAAAACAGATTTAGATTTTTAACAACTTCTGCCCTAATTGTCTCGATCTCTGTTGCCCTATTTGGTTGTGGTGCATCAGAGAAGGTTGCTAACGATAATGAAGCAATTAGTGCGCAAAACCAGACAACAGAGTACGCAAATGACTATGACGAACTCGAAGAGCTCGCTCCTGACATGACCTTTTTTGACGGAAAAAAGGTATTCGACACTGCTGATGAAAGCTTAGATATTCCATCAGGCTCACTTGATCCAAATCAGATCACTATTATCACAAACGCTAATTTAAAACAGGTTGAAAGCGATTCTAAAAATCCAACAGCCGTTGTTATTAAAGGCAATGAAATCGCCTTCATTGGTTCAGACGATGAAGCACTTGCCTACAAGGATGAGAATGCAATCGTAGTAGATGCTGGTGGTAAGACATTAATTCCAGGTATGACCGAGGCACACATTCACCTTACTACCATGGCTACTTCGTATCTATATGAAATAGTTTTGGACAATCTTACATCCGAAGAAAAAATGGCTAATGCTATTTCCAAATTCATAGAAGAAAATCCAACACTTGATGTTTATATCGGTAGAGGATGGGATGTATCAGTATTTGATAGAAAAGGACCTACAAAGGAAACTCTTGATAAGATTTGTAGTGACAAGCCAATCATTCTTACTTCTGCAGATGGTCACTCTGCATGGGTAAATTCCAAGGCTATCGAAATGGCAGGCATCACAAAGGATACTGTTGTAGATGGTGGAACTGTCATTCTTGGCGAAGATGGCGAGCCACAGGGCTATCTTAGAGAAAGTGCCGCTAACCTTACAGCTGAAATGAAGCCTAGTTATACTGTTGAACAGTATAAAGAAGCTCTTAAATGGGCTCAGAGCTTCTTAGCTTCGCAGGGTTATACATCATGTTTCATAGCTGGTCTTTATCCAGATAGAGATGTAAATGCCTACACTGCTCTTGAAGAAATGGCTGAAGCAGGCGAGCTCAATCTTCACATTCGTGCCGGATGGTGGGTTCAGCCTTACAATTTTGAAAACTGGGACGAGCTAAATGCTTACCTTGAAAAATGTAATAAGATTGCAAATACATTTAAGACAGAATACTTCCAGGCAAAAACTGTAAAGCTTATGGCCGATCAGGTTCTTGAGGAAGGTACAGCTTATATGGAGTACTATGAGGATCCTTCTGATCATACATCAAAGAAGGTTCTTGATGAAAAGTATAAGCTTTGGGGTGGCAAGGAAGACATGATGAAAAACATGTTCGTATATGCTATAGACCATGACTGGCAGATTCATGTTCACCAGATTGCCGACCTTGCAGCTGATTATGTTCTCGACATTTTTGAAGAACTCAGCGCTGATTATCCAGAACTCGCAGACGAGCGTATCTGCTTTGCACATTGCCAGTTTATAGATGATGCTACACAAAAGAGAATGCAAAAGCTTGGTATCACTGCTATTGTAGCTCCATACTGGTCAGTAATCGATGACTACTATTATGACCTTTACGAACCACTTATTGGTTTAGAAACACTTCAGCAGCAGTATCCAATGAAGTCTCTTATAAACAATGGTGTAAATGTTGCTTTCCACAGTGACTGCCCTGTTACAACACCTGACACAGGCTGGTTATTCTATAGTGCAACAACAAGAGTTCTTCCACAGAAAATGTATGATATCTGGTATGAGGACTCACCAGAGTATATCAGAGTTACTGATGAAAAGGCTCCACAGACACTCGAAAGCATTGATGAAGTTTATAATGGTGCTAAGCCTATCGCTCCTCTTATGCCTTTTGATGAAAAGCTTACAATTGATGACACAATTAAAGCAGCTACAGCAGGTGGTGCATACACAATTAAGATTGATGATATTACAGGTACAATCAAGGTTGGTAACCGAGCTGATCTTGTAATTTTCAATCAGGATCTTAGTGGACGATAAAAAAACGCGCGCCGCAAGGCGCACCTACAAAGAAAGCTCTCCCAAATCAGGGAGAGCTTTTTAACATATTTCTTTTGTTAATTACAAAACTCAATCGTTAGCCATTTTATATATTCAGCTGATGATATATACTCTTTTCCTGATACATATTCTTATCAGCTATATGTTCCAAATCATCTATATTAGAATCAGGATATTCAAGCGAATGCGCAATTCCCATACTAATACTAATAGATTTTACAATGTTGCCAGTCCAATCATATGTGATACGATCAAATCTTTCTTTTATTCTATCCAGTTTTCTATACGGAACATTAATGAGCGCGATAAACTCATCTCCACCAGTACGATATATCTTTCCATATCTTTCAAAGCATTTAGTAATACAATAAACTGCTCCTTTTATTAATTCATCTCCAGCAGCATGTCCATATGTATCATTAATATTCTTTAGACCATTTACATCAAAAGAAACTATTGCAAAGTCTTCTGCTATTTCCTTTTGCTTTAATTCCTCCAGGTCTTCATCAAATGCTCTTCTATTATATAGACCTGTAAGCTCATCTGTTATTGATCTTATTATGAGCTTCTGCTCTCTCTTTTTATCCTCTTCTATTATCTGAGTTGTAAATAGAAGCTTTGTAGGCAAATCATCTTCATCTTTTTCTACGACTATAAAGGATGCTCTAAACCAGCCTGTATCTCTGCCAATTGCCTCCATAGACATTGTTACTTTGCCTTTAATTCGTTTCTTAATTGTAGACAAATCCACAAAATCCAGCATTATATCCTTATGCGAATCAGTAGTGAGATGTCTGATGGCCTCCTTTATCTGAATCTCAGCAGACTCCTGAATATTAGTATATTCTCTAACGTTATCCTGTGATTGTATTTCTATTGAACTATCATCATTTAGATCTAACAAATGAACTGAATAATATATACTAGAAAGTGAAGATAAAACAGCATACTGCCTCTCCTGGTCATCTCTGCTTTTCTGAGCCTCAAACTGTGCTGTTTTCTTTGCATCTATATCAACAAATACTCCATAAAAAGTTCTAGGTGTATTGTCTTCTCTTCTGATTAGTTTTCCTGCGGAATGAAACCATTTCTGATTTCCATCACAATCAATCAGTCTATATTCAGCGTTAAAAAGCCTGTCCTCTGACAGATCCCTCATCATGTCCCAGAATTCTCTAGCGACCCAGCCTCGGTCTTCCGGAACAATTATGCTGGTCCATGAATCAAAATTATCTGCAAACTGCTCCTTTGTAGCATGAATCATTTTTCTATATCTGTCTGAATACACACAGCTTTTTATTTTACCATTCTTGTCAAATTCTACATTCCAGTATCCGGAACTAAGAATCTCATGAATTGCTCTAACCGACTCTAACTGTTGTGCTGCAGCGGCGTTTTCATTAACCTTTGAAAACAGTCTAAATGCGACAAACAAAACGATTGCCATAAATAATACCATGATGCCGGCTGTTATAGGAATAACTGCCCTCAAATCCATATATTTTATGACAAGAGCCTGTACACAGAGCAATAGTACAATTCCAAACAAAGAACTGAATACCGATAATAATTTTGTTCGTTTTCCATACCTTCGATTCATAAACATCTTGCCTCATACAAACTCAGGCCTTAACACAAAAAGCTATGCTTGCATCTTATCCTCTGAATCAGGTACAAAATCCAAAAAATCTTTTAGCTTCTCTATCGGAATAGGCTTAGAGTACTTATAACCCTGCAGGTATTTTGCATTCATACCTGTACATCTTATTTCATCATTTTCATCTTCAACTCCCTCAAACAAAATGCAATAATTGGAGTTTTTGAAAATATCTGAAAATGATCCAACCATATATCTGTAATTGTCATTTTGTGATGACATAATAGTAAGCGACCTGTCAAACTTTATAATATCCATTGGCAGACCAAGTATTCTTTCAAAATTAGAATATCCTGTACCAAAATCATCCAGATAAAATACTATTCCCGACTCTCTCAGACGAGAAATAACTGCCTTCATCGTCTCAAAGTCACTATCATTTCTAGACTCAGTAAGCTCTATTGCTATCTTTCCAAAGTCAACACCATTATCTTTGATTATTTGTTCTACCTGCTGACAAAAGCCTGGCAGCTTCAGCTCCTGAGCTGAAATATTAACAGAAATCCTGTCTATTAAATAGCCCTCATTCTCAAGTCCTTTAATAGCCTTGCATACCTTATCAAGAATAATTCTGCTAAGTGTATGAATAAAATTATTATTCTCAGCAATAGGAATAAACTCGTCTGGGAAGAGCATTGTTCCATCATCAAGAACAATTCTCATCAATGCTTCAGCTGTTGTAAACTTACGCGTAATGGTATTATAAACAGGCTGACAGAATACTCTTACTCTTTCATCTGACATATTATTTTTTCTGTGAATATCTTCAATAACAGACTTTACAAACTTGAGATGATTGTATGCCTCATAATCAGAATCACTCAAATAATAAATTGAATTATCAAGTATTTTACCCTCTATATATCTGATAAATTCAACATATTCAATACCTGTTTCAAAGTCATCATAGGAATTACCTATAATAATTTTATAATCAATTCTGTGTTTATCATATAACGCACAAAAATCGTCAACAACATACTTCAGCTGCTCATCACAATCTGGATTCTTATCCTTATCGTAGGCAAGTAATATGTGATTGTTCATCAGTCTAAAGGTAATAGGATTTTTAAAATACCTCTCATTAAAATGAAAGAATTCTTCGGAAATACCCGCCATTTTCCCTTCATCCATATCTAGTAGCAGAAGACATATAAAACCATATTGACTTTTTCTGCTGTTATTCGCCACATATGCATTAAAAGCTTTTTCGTCCAATGAGCCTGTCTCCTGATCATAGGAATTATAATGAAACAGGAATAAAACAGTAACTAAAGGTATTACAAAGGTAATAATAGTAAATGATGTCTGTCTAAAAAAGTTCTGTATAATCATCAGTGAAAAAGACGCAAACATCGTCAATATAAGAGCTCTATACATTCTTGTAATAAATCTCTTTTTATAAAATACGAAGAAAACTATAATGGCCAGCGCGCAGGCTACATAATAATACCTAAATGGTTCTCCAAAAAAGCTCTGATGAACCCCATGTCCTGAATCAGTAATATAAAATCCTGTTTGAGTAAAGTCATCTACTATCTCTGCTATAAAATATATAGTAAAACTAATCGAAACATAGGCATACATACAGTATCTGGCTGTAGTCTTCATCTGTACATAATTTATCAGATAAAATATAAACAGAACAAAAACAAAGGCCAAAACTATATATGTCGAATCATGCAAAATATATGTTGATATCACTCTTTCTTCTGTAAGATTATTGCACATAGAATGATATGTAATATTACATATAGAAGATATAATAATACCAATATTTGCAAGTTTAAAAAAATGCAAACTAAGATTCTGCTCAGTATATGTAGAATTGAGCAAAATAGCATATATAAGACATATAACTATAGAACAAATATCCGCTATTGAATTATATCCAACATTTGAAATAAAATCGTATCCTAGCACCATAAATTTCACCCACTTTAATAGAATTATAACATATTGGCTATTATTTATGCCACATCATAAATAAAATAAAGAATTATAAAAAACACCTTTTCAAGGAATATTTACTAATTCCTCAAAAAGGTGTGTCTTTATAAAAATATTATCTTATTTGCACTTTGAAAGAAGCTCTTCCCATTTTGCATCAACAAACTTCTGTGCTTCTTCGATTGTCCATTCATTACCTGGCTTGAAGCAGTGCTTGAATCTGCCCTGAAGCTTCATAAACTCTTCAACTGGGAGCTTCTTCTTTGGCTCATATGTCAAATAATAATTACCCTCAACAACCTCATACATAGGCCATACACAGGTCTCAACAGCCATCTTACAAATCTCAGGTAAGAGCTCTGAAGAATACTGCCAGCCTCTTGGACATGGGCTCATTACATTAACAAAGGCAGGTCCTTCTGTATAAATAGCTCTGTGAGCCTTTTCGTGAAGGTCCTTGAGATTGCCAATATATGTTGTCTGAGCAACGTATGGAATCTTATGCGCAACCATTATCTCAGTAAGATTCTTTTTATTCTGCTCCTTACCATTTGAAACACTACCAACTGGAGTAGTTGTTGCATTTGCAAATCTAGGTGTAGATGATGAACGCTGAATACCTGTATTCATATATGCTTCATTATCGTAACAGAAGTAAACCATATCTGTACCACGCTCCATTGCACCTGAAAGTGACTGGAAGCCGATATCGTATGTACCGCCGTCACCACCAATTACAAGGAACTTGTAGTTTTCATCGAGCTGACCCTTCTTTTTCTTGAGTCTGTATGCAGCCTCTACACCTGATGCTGTAGCAGATGCATTTTCAAATGCTGCATGAATGTATGAATCCTCCCATGCTGTGTATGGATAAAGGAATGATGATACCTCAAGACAGCCTGTAGCATTTGTAATAACAGCCTTGTCCTCTGGATCAATCGCTCTTGTCATAGCTCGGCAAAGAATACCTGCGCCACATCCTGAACAAAGTCTGTGTCCTGGAGCAAAACGCTCTGGCTTTGATAATTCTTCTTTATGATTATATGCCATTTTAGAACACCTCCTTTGCGCTTGATCTCTGACCAATGTGTAAGTATGTAGGACCAACCTCGCCAGTCTCTACTATTTCAAATAAGTGATTGTAAATCTTTTCAATATCGGTTGTTGTAATATCTCTTCCACCAAGGCCATAAACAACATTTATCATCTTAGGTCTTTGATCAAGATTAATACATGCTGAAGCAGTTTCTGCAAATATTGGACCACCATTGTTTGTAAAGCCTTCTGACTTGTCCATAACTGCAACAGCCTTTACATGTGAAAGGGCATTTGCAAGCTCTTCGCCTGGGAATGGTCTAAACACTCTTATCTTGATAAGACCAACCTTCTTGCCAGCAGCTCTCATCTCGTCAATGCAAGCCTTAGCTGTTCCTGCTGTAGAACCAATAAGTACTACTGCAACCTCTGCATCTTCCATCATGTACTCTTCAAAGAAGCCGTATTTTCTACCAAATGTCTGCTCGAAATCAGCAGCAACGTCTAAGATAACCTGCTTGGCATTCTTCATAGCCTCTACCTGTTGCATCTTGTGTTCCATATAATATGGGCAAACATCATAAGGTCCAACAGCCATTGGATTTTCTGGCTTGAGAAGATAATTCTCTGGCTTATACTCTCCAACAAAAGCCTTTACCTTTTCATCTGTTTCAAGAAGAATATTCTCAACAGCGTGGCTTGTAATAAAACCATCCTGGCAAATCATAACAGGAAGTCTAACATCCTTGTGCTCGCCAATTCTCATAGCCTGAAGGTAATTGTCATAAGCCTCCTGGTTGTTTTCTGCATAAATCTGAATCCAGCCTGCATCTCTACAGCCCATTGAATCAGAATGGTCATTATTGATATTGATAGGGCCTGTAAGAGCTCTGTTTACACATGCAAGTGTAACAGGAAGTCTTGATGATGCTACAACCCAAAGCATCTCATACATAAATGCAAGACCTGCTGATGAGGTTGCTGTAACCGCACGACAGCCAGCTGCCTCTGCACCCATACATGCTGACATAGATGAATGCTCAGATTCTACTGTAACGAACTCTGTATCTACCTTACCATCAGCAACATACTGAGCAAAATACTGTGGAATCTCAGTAGATGGTGTAATTGGAAAGGCTGCAAATACATCAGGATTGATCTGACGCATAGCTGTTGCTATAGCTTCATTTCCAGAAATACGTTCTCTAATACTCATAATTACTCGCCCTCCTTCACAAAATCAATTGCTTTAAATGGGCAAACTGTATAGCAAATACCACAGCCCTTGCAGTGGTCATAATCAAAATCTGCTCTCTTTGAATCCTTTACAGGAATTGATGAATCAGGACAGTATGGTGCACAAAGAAGGCACTGCTTACACAAATCCTCATCCCAAACTGGCTTCATTGATCTCCACTCACCAGTCATAGTAAGTGCAGATGTTCCACCTTCATATACTTCTCCACCCGGATGCATATTTTGCCAAGGTGTTTGTTCATTTATATCTTTAGCCTTAAGCATTATACCTCTTTAACCTCCTTTAGAGCGTCCTTTAGGCAGTTCATGTTGCCCTCGATAACCTGTGGCTTTGAAGCAAACTTATGCTTGAATGAAGCCTCCATATCAAGAACGAACTGATCCTCGTCAAGTACCTTTGAAACCTTGACAATAGCAGCAAGCATTGGTGTATTAGGGAAATACTTACCAAGATTTCTCTCTGAAACCTCTCTTGCGTCTATAGTAAACACCTTACCCTTATATCCGTTAAGATGCTTTCTAAGCTCCTCACCACTCTTTGCTGAATTAATAACAATAGCACCATCTTCCTTAAGGCCCTTTGTTACATCTACAGCCTCAAGCAATGTCTCATCAACAACTACAACGAAATCTGGTGTATATATATTTGAGTGAATGCTGCATCTTTCATCACTAATTCTATTGTATGCAGTAATTGGTGCACCCATTCGCTCTGGGCCATACTCTGGAAAGCCCTGTACATACTTGCCAGCTGTAAATGCTACATCAGCAAGAAGCAGGCATGCTGTTTTGGCACCCTGACCACCACGGCCGTGCCATCTGATCTCTGTCATTTTCATTTTACAAACTCCTGATTATTATTTTTTCAACACGTGTATGATTTTCGTGCGAAATAAATCTATTTACTCGGCTACACCCTGACCAGTAATAATCCATGGTGCTGGCTCTGTAGCAAATGTATTCTTTGACGAAAGACGTGATACAGCAACATGAATTGCCTCAACATCCTTTATTCCATAGCTCTCAAGCATTGTAGGAATTGCAGCTGCAAGCTTGAAGTCAAGTGAGTAAATTACAAACTCCATGTTTGGATTGAGCTTTAACAGACACTCAATCTCCTGCTCCATTGAAGCAGATGCAACAAGCATTGTAAGAGATGGAACTGGAAGCTCTTTAAGATTTTCCTCATTAACCTGGTCAATGATAGTAACATTTTCAAGACCAAACTTGTCAATGTTCTCCTCAAGTGTCTCTCTGTCTCTCTTTGAGTACTCAACCGCAATAACACTTCCTTCGTTTGCGATAATAGCTGACTCAACAACTATACTCTCACCTGAAATAATGCAGATGGTATCCTTATCAGAAACGTGCATTTTGTTAAGTATAATAGCTCTAAGCTCGCTGCCAACATACTGAACAGAGCCCTTTGAAAAGCTGTTGTTCTTAAGTCCAACCTTGTAGGTTGATCTGGCATCTGGATTAATAATAAGCATTGCTGCAGATGCATCTATGCCACGATTAATCATATCCTTAATCTTGTTATGCTTAATCTCTCCGCTTGGCTCAGAACCAATATTGTACCAAACCTCACATTCGCCAAGACCTACCTCCCACATTTTATAGAAGATATCCTTGTGACCAGCCTCTGTAAAAACAAGAACTGTGCTATGAGACTCAACTGTAGGTATAAGATTCTTATTCTTTCTAGTAATATCAATAATCTTTACTTTTTCAAGATCAAGCTCAATATTATCTGCATAATAAGAAAGCCAATTTAAAATGTTTGAATTGCCAAATATATTTGTCTCCATCCAAGACTCCTTTCTCTATGCCATAAGCATTCTTTATATAATGAACAAATTGCTCAAAAAAGCTTTAATTGTCCGCGTACGGCGTACGTTTTAATTTGTCACGCACACAAAAAATTATATTAGCACGATGAATGCCTGTAGTCAAGAAATCACAGGGATTTATAGAGTTAATCATAGGGATTTATAGGGATTTATAGGTTTAATAATGAAACTATAAACACAAAAAACCGCAGGCTTATGTTTATACTCTTTTACAAGATAAACAAGCCTGCGGCATAAAGTTTTAAATATTAATTGCTATAAAAGCTTTTAATTACTTTTTCTTCTGCTTAGATACAAGGTCAATTGTAACAGCGATAAGAAGAACAGCACCCTTAACAACCTTCTGAATATCTGTAGACCATCCATAGATAGACATACCATTGTTAAGAACACCCATGATAAGAGCACCAACAACTGCTCCCATTACTGTACCAGAACCACCGGCAACTGCTGTACCACCAATGTAACATGAAGCGATAGCATCCATTTCGAAACCATCACCAGCCTTTGGTGTAGAAGCTGCATTTCTTGAAGCAAGAACAACACCGGCGATAGCTGCTGTAAGTCCTGAGTTTGCATATACCCAGAAGAATACCTTCTTTGTATCGATACCTGAAAGGTTTGCTGCCTTTCTGTTACCACCAACAGCGTAGATCTGACGACCAGCTACTGTCTTAGATGTGATAAACTGATAAATTCCTACGATAACTGCAAGGATTATAAGGATAAATGGAATACCTGCATTTGATCCTAACTTGTAGAACATAAAGAACTCAATAAAGATTACAACTGCAACCTTAATAATTGTCTGCCAAGCAGGGTTAAGTGCAAGATTGTATTTCTTCTTTGTTGCAATGCTCTTTAATTCAGCAAATACAACGAGTACCGCAATAATTACTGCTACAACGATTGATACAATATCAATTGTACCAGCGCCAAATGGAACCTTTACTGATGGAAGGAATCCAGCACCGATGAATGTGAAGTCTGCACCAAAAGGTCCCTTTGTCTGTGCCTGAAGTACAGTATATGTAAGACCTCTCCACATAAGCCATGTAGCAAGTGTTGTAATGAATGGAGGTATTCCAAGGTAAGCAACGAAGAAACCTACGAATACACCAGATGCAATACCAACTAAAAGTGAAAGTATAATTGCTACCCACATGTTAGTTCCAAGGTCAATCATACAGATACCACATACAGCACCTGTCAAAGCAACAAGGGAGCCAACACCAAGGTCTACGTTACCAGTTAAACAGCAAAGTAACATACCTACAGCAAGGATAATAACGTATGAGTTCTGAGTAATAAGGTTATTAACATTTGCTGGAGAGAATGTTGCTCCACCAGTAAGTAAACCAAACAAAATATAAATTGCAACAAGCATGAATACCATGCCGTACTGTTTTAGGTCAATATTGACCGTTTTCTTGTTTTCCATGTTAAATGTCCTTTCTATTATGAGACATAATGCACTGCATGATGTTCTCCTGTGTCATTTCTTCCTTTGAAAGCTCACCACAAATCTCGCCTTCATTAATAACATAAGTACGATCACAAGTACCAATGATTTCTGGCATTTCTGATGAAATAACTATAACAGCCTTACCAGCCTTTGCCAAATCATTGATTACGCAGTAAATCTCGTATTTTGCTCCTACATCGATACCTCTTGTAGGCTCGTCTAGAATCAAGACGTCTGGCTGTGTAAGCATCCACTTAGCAAGTACAACCTTCTGCTGATTACCACCAGAAAGAGCACCAACATTCTGTTCGATGCTGTTAGCCTTAACATTAATCTTTGTTTTATACTCTTCTGCAGCAAGGACCTCATCATTGTGATTGATAACACCCTTATTACTAAAGTAGAAAGGTCTTGCAGAAATAACCATGTTCTCACGGATAGGATGCTCAAGCAAAAGACCATATGTCTTTCTATCCTCAGAAACATATGCAAGCTTATTAGAAATACAATCCTTTACAGTCTTTGTATTTACTTCCTTGCCATTGATCTTTACTTTACCAGAAATCTTCTGTCCATAATTGTGACCAAAAATAGACATTGCAAGCTCTGTACGTCCAGCACCCATAAGTCCTGAAAGACCAACAACCTCGCCTGCCTTAACGTTCATGCATACATTCTTAAGAACCTGCTTTTCAGCATCATCAGGACTATATGCACACCAGTTCTCTACCTCGAAGATTGTATCTCCAATTGTTACGTCTTCACGAACTGGATATCTGTTTGAAAGCTCTCTACCAACCATGCTCTTGATGATACGGTCTTCTGAAATCTCTTCCTTTGCAAGAGTTTCAATTGTATGACCATCACGGATGATTGTAATAGAATCAGCTACATACTCTATCTCATTCAACTTATGAGAAATAATGATACAAGTAATACCCTGTGACTGAAGCTCTTTCATAAGATCAAGCAAATGCTTTGACTCTTCATCATTAAGAGCTGCAGTAGGCTCATCAAGAATAAGAAGATCTACCTTCTTTGCAAGAGCCTTAGCAATTTCCATAAGCTGTTGTTTACCAACACCAAATGCGTTAACCGGAAGGTTAACATCTTCACCGTCAAGACCAACTCTAGCAAGAACCTCCTCTGCCTTGCTACGTGTCTGTGCCCAGTTAATAACACCGTTTATTGAGCACTGCTCATTTCCCATGAAAATATTCTCAGCCACTGACAATAATGGACTAAGGGCTAATTCCTGGTGAATAATAACAATACCCTTTTTCTCACTCTCTTTTATGTTATGGAACTTACAAATCTCGCCATTGTAGACAATGTCTCCGTCATATGTGCCATAGTGCCAAACACCTGACAATACATTCATAAGTGTAGATTTGCCAGCTCCATTTTCTCCACAGATCGCATGAATCTCTCCACGTCTAACCTTAAGATTAACATCATCAAGGGCCTTAACGCCTGAGAAATCCTTTGTGATGTGGTTCATTTCCAAAATGTAATCCGACATCTATACGCTCCTTTTTCTCAAAAAATAAGGTGGCGACTTATATAAATAGGCCGCCACCAATTTTAACTAATTTACGATTAGGAAAGCCTGCTAACCTTATGTCTAAATATTAAAGTCCTAAATCGCTAGCTGTGTAGTATCCACCGTCTACAATAAGCTCCTGCATGTTATCCTTATCAACAGCAACAGGTGTGCAAAGGTATGAAGGAACTACCAACTTACCATTGTTGTACTGTGTTGTATCGTTGATTTCTGGCTCAGAACCATTAAGAACTGCGTCTACCATTGTAACAGCCTTAGAAGCTAAGAGACGTGTATCCTTGTAGATTGAGAATGTCTGTGTTCCATCAAGGATATCCTTACAAGCCATAAGCTCTGCATCCTGTCCAGAGATGATTGGCCAGTTAGCCTCTGTGTAACCTGCTGTCTGAAGAGCTGCCTTACATCCATAAGCGAAACCATCGAAAGCTGTTGCGCAGATGTCAAGGTCTTCATCAGCGTAGAATGAAGCAAGATAGTTCTCGCACCACTGCTGAGCTGTCTCCTGAGACCATCTAAGGATACATGTATCATCGAATGATGTTCTGCCTGACTTACAAACAAGTGTACCGTCATCAAGATATGGCTGAAGAACTTCGATAAGACCATTGTAAAGGAATAAAGCGTTGTTATCATCAGGTGAACCCATGAAGAACTCAACTGTCATAGACTCGCCAGCTGCCTGAAGGTCCTTAAGACCAGCCTTAGCTTCGATTGTCTGACCGATAACTGTACCAACACCCTTGTTATCGAATGTAGCATAGTAAGAAACAGCGTCTGTATCCATAAGAAGTCTATCGTAAGCAACGATTGGGATACCAGCTTCCTTAGCTGAAGCCTCAACTGTTGTAAGAGCACCTGAGTCTACAGCTGCGATAACTAAACAATCTACGTTCTTAGCTACCATGTTCTCGATCTGAGAAACCTGCTGCTGTACATCATCCTCTGCGTACTGAAGCTCTACCTTATAACCCTTTGCCTCGAGCTGCTCCTTCATGTTAGCACCGTCATTGATCCATCTCTCAGATGACTGTGTAGGCATGCAAAGTGCAACTGTCTTTCCTGCTCCCTCGCTGCTTGTTGGAGCTGCTGCTCCGTTGTCAGCCTTCTTTGAGCCACAACCTGCGAATACGCAAGCAACCATTGTCATTGCAAGTGCAAGACTTAAGATTTTTCTTTTCATTTTTCTTCCTCCCGTTCAATATTAGTTTCCAAAAAAAACCTTGTAAGAAATATAACACTTTGACTGAACTTTAACAATATTATATGTTAAAACTGCGTCTATTTTGTATGTGTTGCACAATTTGTGCCCCCATATTTTGACAAACTTGCGAATTGCCATATATAGCAAAAACTGCACTAAAAACTATTCGTTTTATGTGCAGTTTCCATTTTCAGAATATTTATTGTTTTTTCAATTATTTTATAGGCTTATCTAATTACTACGTGTTATTATAAAAGCTTTTATTCCTCGTTTTTTTCTTCTACTATTGCCTCTATTGATTCAGCCGATACTGGCTCATCTTTTAAATTAGGATCAACTCTGTCAGGGTCTCCTATTCCTCCAACATATCTTCCCTTGAACATATCTCTTAATGAAATAAGTGCAACAAAAGCTCCTGCAACGATCAGTACTATACATACAGGAATCAATACTGCTGTTGGAATTGTTGACTCAGCGTAACCTTTTAATAAGTCAACAGTCACATATGCTACATAAGCTCCTATTATTATTCTAAGTATTATTATCGCAGATGTTGAGACTTTTCTGCTCTCATCAATTTCTTTAAAGCTTTTCATAATTATTTCCTTTTCTTTCTATTATTTGGCTTGTTGTATGCGCCATGTTTTGAATCCCTTGCATTTCTGCCACTTGCTGTGCCATGCTTAGCATCACCTGTATTATGCCTTGCATCGCCTGCCTTATTCTTTTGCCCAGGTGCATTCTTCACCTTATCATTTGACGCTTTTCCTGATTCACGCTTTGCACCACCTGAATTGTGCTTTGCATCACCTGAATTGCGCTTTGCATCGCCCGAATTGCGTTTTGCACCACCATCCGCTTTCATCTTCCTAGGTGGTATCAGGCAGTTTTTGTCAAATCCAATCAGGTCATTTCTGCCACATTTTAAAAGAGCTTCCTTGACCAGGTCATAGTTGGCAGGATTTCTGTACTGAATCAGGGCTCTTTGCATAGCCTTTTCATGTGGGCTATGAGCTGTATAGACCTTTTTCATATTTCTAGGATCCACACCTGTATAATACATTACCGTAGATATGGTAGATGGTGTCGGATAAAAATCCTGAACTTGCTCTGGCATATACCCCATATCTCTAACGCTTTCTGCTAAGGCTATAGCGTCATTCAAGTCTGAGCCAGGATGTGAGGATATCAGATACGGCACAACATACTGATTGAGCTTTTCCTGATCATTTATTTTGTCGAAGCGTTTTAAGAATTTTTCATATACATCAGCCCTTGGCTTTCCCATCAAATCAAGTACATGATCTGTCACATGCTCAGGCGCAACTCTTAACTGTCCACTGACATGATATTTACAAAGCTCTCGCAAAAAGCTGTCATCCTTATCTGCAAGCATATAATCGTATCTGATTCCAGACCTGATAAATACTTTTTTAACACCTTCTATCGCTCTTAGCTTTCGAAGCAGACTAATATAGTCGCTATGGTCAACAACCATGTTTTTACAAACACTTGGGTAAAGGCATTGCTTGTTAGTACATACGCCATGCTCCAGCTGCTTATCACAGGCTGGTCGTCTAAAATTGGCTGTAGGTCCGCCAACATCGTGAATGTAGCCTTTAAAATCAGCTTCTTTTGTCATCTGCTTTGCTTCTTTAATAAGAGACTCATGACTTCTGATCTGCAGGGCCCTTCCCTGATGAAAGGTCAAGGCACAAAAGCTGCAGCCACCAAAGCAGCCTCTATTACTAGTCAGCGAAAATTTAATCTCTGACAATGCAGGCACGCCACCCAGCTTTTCATATGATGGATGGTAAGCATTCATATATGGCAGCTCATACACATCATCCATCTCCTGCATTGATAATGGTGGTTGAGGTGGATTTTGTACCACATATCGCTTATTACCATATTGCTCTATCAAAGGCTTTGCCGTAAAGCTGTCAGTGTTTTGGTATTGAATATAGAAGCTTTTGGCATATTCCAGCTTGTTTGATGCCATTGCATCATAATCTGGAAGCGTAATGGCTGAATAGTTTTTATTCTTTTGCCCCTCATAATCATCAGAAATCAATTCTGATACATCTGCTGTTTTATAAACAGTTCCTCTTACATAGGTAATGTCGCCTACATCTATTCCTGCTTCAAGTGCATCGGCTATTTCTACCACAGCCTTTTCTCCCATACCATATATAAGAAGGTTTGCACCTGAATCCATAAGAATGGACCTTTTTAATTTGTCTGACCAATAATCATAATGAGCTAATCGCCTTAAGGAGGCTTCTATACCACCTATTATGATTGGCACGTCTTTATAGGTTTTCTTTATAAGATTGCAGTAAACAATTGTCGCATAATCGGGTCTTTTTCCTGCAATGCCTCCTGGAGTATAAGCATCCGTGCTACGCCTTTTTTTATTTACCGTGTAATGATTGACCATGGAATCCATATTGCCTGCGTTGACTAAGAAACCAAGACGAGGTCTTCCAAGAATGGTCACACTGCTCTCATCTCTAAAATCCGGCTGCGCTATTATGCCCACCTTATATCCATGAGCCTCAAGCACCCTTGATATAATTGCAGTACCAAAAGACGAGTGATCCACATACGCATCACCCGTCACTAAAATAAAGTCCAGCTGATCCCAGCCTCGCTTTTTCATATCCTGTTTTGAAATAGGTAGAAAATCTTTCATAATGTATATTCTATCACAGAACACCACTATTTTGCACTCTGGCATTTAAACCCTATTCTTCGATTATAATCACCTCGGGCGGATTGCCCCACCTAGGCACTATCGCTGTATTGGCAACACCTGCACTGACAATGAAATGTCCATCATAAAGTCCATGATGATAGCGTGGGAAAAGCCCCTGCCCTGGTGCAAATAATCCATGTCCAAATACTCTAACCTGACCACCATGGCAATGACCTGACATTATAAGGTCAATGTCATCACGGAAAATACCCTCTTTCGTTAGAAATCTCTCATAATACTCAGGATGGTGCATAAGAAGAATCTTGTAGCCTTGCTGCGCCTCAAAATCCTCAAGAAACCTCTGATCGTATTTGCTCTCATCAAACACACTGGAAAAGCCACAAAAGCAAATTCCATTTATAGCTTGATACTCATTATCCAAAATATGAATATTCTTATTTTTAAGGATTCTATCATCCTCAGGCAGATAAAACTGCTCATGATTACCACGAGACATGACAACCGGTGCAATGGTTGCTGCCTGCTCTAGAAACTCATAAGCATTCTCCTGACAGACATTCTTCGGTTCATACTTGAAAACATCCTTTAGGACCTTGTCCACGCCGTGAATAATATGACACATCAATCTGGAAATAAAGCTCATATCGCCCAAATCAAGACTGCGCATCAAATCAAATCGTTCCATAGTATCACCGGCTACGCAGATAATATCAGGCTTTTCATTCTTCAATATCTCGAGAACACCCTTCGGGTCATGCTCATGCAAATCTGTGACAAGAGCCAACCTGCAGGGCGTCTTTATATTATATTTTGTTGTAATTATTTTTATATCTTTTGCCATCCCTGTGAAGTTCTCCCTCTGATTGGTTTCATTGCATATTTCAACATTTTCTGCGCTTCATTATCCTAATTTACACTTTTTATTCGTCCTTAAATGCACGAATCTGCAACATGTTGATGTTCTTCGACCTCTATCCATTCTCTTGCCAGATACAATGGCACATTTACCATCCACTCTTGATTTTTATATTCTGACATAGAAAATCTTACTGGTTTTAATCTTTCATTGCTTTCATATATAGTTCTAAGGCTTTTTGATTTTAAATTTTCTTCTGATTTAACTTCTATTGGATAAACATCTTCAATTTGTACTAAAAAATCAATTTCAAGAGTAGAACTGTCCTTCGAATAATAATATGTTTTAAAATCAATGCTATTAAGCTCCTGTGCAACATATTGCTCTGTAAATGCGCCTTTATATTCAGCAAAATAGTTTTCACCTGTAATAACTTCTTTAGCAGAAACATCAGCCTTTGCTCCTAGTAACCCCAGATCACTAAAAAACAATTTAAACACTGACATATCTTCATAAAATTTTAATGGCTTTTCAACCTTATTAACCCTATTTACTTTAATTATCAACCCAGCATCTATTAGCCATTGAATAGCATTTTCAAATTCTTTTGCTCTAGCCCCTTTTTTTACTGCACCATATATAAACTTCTTATTTTCTTTTGCAAGCTGTGCTGGTATTGATTCCCATATCATTCGAACTTTAGGCAAATCTTCTCTTGGAACATGTTTAGAAAAATCCTTTTCATAGTCTAAGAGGATTCGATTTTGAATTTTTCTTACTTCAAGCAAGCTACGTGTATTAATGTATTTATCTACAACCTCAGGCATTCCTCCCACATAATAATACTGTCTCAAAAGCTCTATCAGCTTTGAAGATAACATCGACAGCTCTGTCCATTTGTGATTGCTTATCTGCTCTGCCAGTATCTCATTTCCCATTGCTAATAAAAACTCATTGAATGACATTGGGTGCATTCTTATTTCATCAACCTTACCGACTGGAAAACCTGTTCCAGAATGCATTTTCACACCAAGCAGACTTCCAGCAACAATAATATGATACTCATTCGCATCCTCACAAAAATATTTCAACGATGTCAGTGCTGCTGGTATTTCTTGAATCTCATCTAAGACAATCAATGTATCGTCCGGAACTATGTTTTGCTCAGTTATCGCAGAAAATGAACGTATTAATCTGTCAGTATCATAATCAGAAAACAGATTAGGTATGTTAGCGAGCTTATCGCAATTAATATACGCCATGTTTTTATATTCTTTTTGTCCAAATTCTTTTATTATCCAAGTTTTACCTACCTGTCTAGCACCATCAACTATTAGTGGTTTTCTATCTTTTGAATTTTTCCAATCCAGCAATTTTTTATAAACTTCTCTTTGCATGCCAAATCTCCTGTAAAATCAAGGTTTTCAACATCAATATTACATTTTTATGAGGGAAAGTCAACCACTTCATTACATTTTTATGAGGGAAAGTTAGCCACTTCATTACATTTTTATGAGGGAAAGTTGAACACTTCGTTACAACCGGTAAATAGCAATTTTAAGTTCCGTTTTGCAAAAGTAACTTCTGCTTAAGTTATTTTTGCAAGAGTTACTTCGGAGTTAGCACCTTGAAAACAGAAATAAGTCTTGCGAAAACAGTGCCAATTGGAAATTAGTATTGCAAG
>JAZQOU010000027.1:0-23083 GCA_045628025.1 Lachnospiraceae bacterium
CTTGCAATACTAATTTCCAATTGGCACTGTTTTCGCAAGACTTATTTCTGTTTTCAAGGTGCTAACTCCGAAGTAACTCTTGCAAAAATAACTTAAGCAGAAGTTACTTTTGCAAAACGGAACTTAAAATTGCTATTTACCATGCATATTTTTGCATATTATTTGGAAACTAAATACATATTTTTCCTTGAATGTTTAACTTTAATAGATTAAAATTAGTATGTTATTTTATATATACCATGGAGGGTTGAAATGGGCAAGAATAAGGAAACTGCTTCGCCAAAGACGAAAGCAAAAAAACAATCGGTTTTATCAATGATAATTGTTTTGATGTTTGTAGCACTCGTTATAATTTCTGTGCTTATTGCAGAGATTGCTATCAGACAGTTTTCATCTTTGAATACAAAGACTAATGAAAATTATTTGTTAGATACTACTGTTGCATATGGTAATTATCTTGATTTTGCATGTAGTAATAACTGCAACATTCTTAAAGATTATGAAAAGATTGGCGGCATGGTTTCTGAAGCAGGTATTGATGGCTGCGATAGCTCATATGCATATATCACTAATCTTGAAGGCCTTATGATGTACCATCCAACAGCTGACAAGGTTGGAACACAGGTTGAGAATCCTGCGGTTTCTGGCTTGGTAAAGCAGATTGCGTCAGGCAGTATTCCAGGACCAAAGGTTATAAATTATAATTACAAGGGTTCAGATAAGCTTGCTGCATATTATGTTTCTAAAAAAAATAATTTTATTCTTGTTATTTCGGTAGATGTTGATCAGTTTGAAGCTGGAATTGTTAGTGTAGAAAGACAGGTTATTATACTTAGTGTTATTATTACATTAGTACTTACTGTTATTTGCTCATTACTATTGAAGAGACAGATTGCACCTATTACAAAGGTATGCGATTCTGTTGATAAGCTTGCAAAACTTGATTTGACAGAAGATAAAGAGCTTATAAAGATTTCTGCTAATAAGTTTGAAGCTGGTAATATTGCAAAGTCTGTTGAAGGATTAAGAACAGTCCTTGCGGAAATGGTTAGCTCAATTAGAAGCGATGCTTCTAGATTATACGATACATCTGAAACCCTTAATGGATTTGTTGTTGAGACAACAAGTAATGTAGATGGTGTTGAGGTTGCAGTTAATGAGATTGCAAATGGTGCTACTAATCAGGCGTCTGAGACACAGAAGGCTACAGAAGATATTATTGTTATGGGTAATATGATTGAGGATACCAATACTCAGGTTAGCAACCTCAATGATACTGCTGTAATGATGAAGGAATCTAACCAGATTGCTATTGATACATTAAAAGAGCTTGATTCTGTTACACAGAAGGCGATAGAGTCTATTGATGTTATCTATGAGCAGACCAATACAACTAATGCTTCTGCTATGAAGATTAAAGAGGCTACATCACTTATTGCTTCTATAGCTGAAGAGACAAATCTTCTTTCACTTAACGCTTCTATTGAGGCTGCTCGTGCAGGAGAGGCTGGTAGAGGATTTGCAGTTGTTGCTTCTCAGATTCAAAAGCTTGCAGCTCAGTCAAATGAGTCGGCAGAAAAGATTGATGATATTATTAAAGAGCTTGTTTCTGATTCAGAAATGGCAGTTCATACAATGGAAGATGTTAAGGAAATAATGCAACAGCAGAATGCAAATGTTCAGAAGACATCTGAAGTATTTGAACAGGTTAGAGTTGGTATTCTTGATTCTATATCTGGAGTTGATATTATTTCAGGTAAGACATCAGAGCTTGATGGAGCTAGAAATAGTATTGTTGACACTGTTCAGTCGCTTTCTGCAATTGCTGAGGAAAATGCTGCTAGTACACAGGAGACTTCAGCTTCTATGATTGAAATTGGTGAGATTGTAAAGAATATTTCATCAGGTTCAGAAAGTGTAAAGGATATTGCTGCAATTATTGAGCAGGATTTGAGCAAGTTTATTGTATAGTCTTTAGGAGGCTTTCGGTATGAAAATTAAAAACATTAAGGATGTTGATGGATTCTTTAAGGTTGTTGATTCCTGTACTGGTACAGTAGAATTGGTTACCAGCGAAGGAGATAGACTAAATCTTAAGTCCAAGCTATGTCAGTTTGTTTCATTGGCTAATTTCTTTAATTCAGAGACGGAGATTCCTGAACTTGAAATTGTTGCTTATGAAAAGGATGATGTTGAAAAACTTATCAGATTTTTGATGGGATAGTTAAACAGGGGACTGCGATATATGCAGTCCCTTTTTATAAATATTTAAATTTATGGATGAGAAGACACAAAAAGAATTAGAGACAATAGAATATCTAAAAGCTAACATAGATTTTAATGACCCTCGTGCAATTAAAAAGCTCTATAATAACTTGTATGAGAAGAATTTATTTGAAACAAAAGAAGGACTGGCTTTTATGGCTGAATTATCAGATCTTTGTCTTGCAACGAGACCTGATGATGTTATATTGATAAAGGATGATGATTCTAAAAGCCTACAAAATGAATCAGCTTCAAGCGGGCCAGTAAAATCGGGTTCGAATTCTTCGTCTAAGTCGGCGGCAAAGTCTTCCAAGAAGGTTAGCACTAATAAAAAGAAAAAGAGTGCTGCTGTTATTAAAAAGGCTGCAGCTGAAAAAAGAAGCGTTAAAAGTGGGGACGAAGTAAAGGAAGTGATTCCAACTAATAAGGGGTCAAGAAGGCGTGTAAGTGTAGCAAAATATAGGCTTTCATTGATTTTTAATGTTATTTTTTTGGTATCTATTATATTCATGTTTTGCATAAACAGTACTATTAATAGTCCTAACATTTTGAATTATGAGGTAATGCTTCAGGATAGGTATGCTTCATGGGAACAAGACCTTGTGGAAAGAGAAAATTCTGTTATTAAAAGGGAACAGAAGTTGCTTGAAAAAGAAAAAGAATTTGAGAACAAAAAGGCTGAATTTTCAGAATTTTCTGTTGAATTATCAAGGCAAGAATGATAACATTATCATAAGTGTAAAATAATATTGCAAGGAGTATACATGAAACTGAAAAGAGCAGTTTTTTGTTCGATTCTTGTATGCTTTGCTTTGAATTTGGGTGGCTGTGGAGACAAGATGTACACCTTGACTGAGGAAGAAGCTGAGATTATCGCTTTATACTCTGCCAAGATGGTATCTAAGTTCAATAAGGACCAAAAAACAGGTATTAATAATGCTATTATTTCCGACGAAGAGCTAGGTATTACAGCTGCTGAGGAAGATGACATTATTTCATCAGATCCTCTTGTGGATGGTGATACGGAAGTATCTGCTGATAATGAAGATTCTGAAGCTACTCCTGTAGCAACAGGCGGCAGACTTTCCAATATGGCTGTTGATGGTATTGACTTTGTTTTAGACGACTATGAAGTCACTAATGAGTACAAAGCATCTGATGTATTTGTTTTAAATGCAGCAAAAGGTAGTAGTTATGTTGTACTTAATCTTTTAGCTACTAATAATACAGATGATGATATCGATGTTGATGTACTTGATTCTGGCAATGTATATAGACTCACGGTAAATGGAAAGGCCACTGTTACGGCACAGACGACTATTTTGATGAATGATTTGTCTACATATCAGGGCACCATTAATGCTGGCGAGACGAAAGAACTAATACTAGTATTTGAATTTAAAAAGGATCAGATTGATTCAGTCGAAAAGCTTAGTGTTGGTGTTAGCACTAAACAAAAGACTGATAGTGGGTCAGATATTGAATAAAAGGGAAAGGTTCTCTAGCATTTTTATAAATAATTTCTTGGAGGGAGATTTACATGGATACAAATATACTTTTAGAGTCAGGAACTAATGAGCTTGAAGTACTCGAGTTTAAAGTTGGCGACAATTTTTATGGAATTAATGTGGCAAAGATAAGAGAAATTCTTCTATATCAACCAGTTACAGCTTTGCCAAATTCACATCCTTGTGTAGAAGGTATATTCATGCCTAGAGATACTATGATCTCTGTAATTAGTCTTAGAAAGTGTCTTTCAATTGAGACACCTGCAAAAGATGATGGATTATTCATTATTACAAACTTTAACAATTTAAATACAGCATTCCATGTTGATGAAGTTCTAGGTATTCATAGAGTTTCTTGGGAAGAGATTATTAAGCCAGACGCTACAATATCTTCTGATGAGTCAGGAGTTTCAACAGGTGTTATCAAGCTTGAAAACAAGCTGGTAGTTATTCTTGATTTCGAGAAGATTGTTTCTGATATTAATCCTGAAACAGGACTTAAGGTTTCTGATATGGATAATTATGAAGAGAAAGATAGAAGTCAGTCACCAATTCTCATTGCTGAGGATTCACCACTTCTTTCAAAGCTTATTTGTGAGTGCTTGCGTAAGGCTGGCTACACAAATCTTAATATTAATATGAATGGTCAGGATGCTTGGGATAAGCTTGTTGCTATGTATAATGAGGGTAATGTTCTTGACAAGGTTCATTGTATTATTACAGATATTGAGATGCCATTAATGGATGGACATAGACTTACAAAGCTTGTTAAGGAAAATGATACATTAAAGAAAATACCAGTTATTATTTTCTCATCTCTTATTAATGATGAAATTCGTCGAAAAGGAGAGTCCCTTGGTGCTGATGCACAGCTCACAAAGCCAGAAATTGGCAAGCTCGTTGAGGCGGTTGATGATTTAGTTGCAAAATACGAGTCAGCTAGAAAGTAATTGATTTTTACTAAGGGTGTGTTTATCACACCCTTTATCTTTTATAGGAAAAATATATAACGAACAATATTTTTGTTTGAAATTGATAGTATGGAGGATTTGCCGTGTCTTCATCTGAAGATTATTTAGATAGCCTGCTTAATTCCATCAACAAGGCAAAGACGGATGTTGATGACAATTATAAAAAGGTTGAGCAGGATAGACAGACCGAAATTGAAAATAGAAATAAAATATCTTATGATCAGGATTTTATGGAGGCTTCTGGCATTAGTGGTTTTAGACATCAAAAGATGGAAAGAACCAATCTTCGTAGTTTTTTTTCTGAATCAGAGTTTTTGAAAGAGTTTGAAGAAGAACTATATGATGGTGATGCAAGCGATTTTATAAAAGATTTTGAACGTGAGATAGATGAGGATGAGCGTCTGTTTGAAGAAACAGGCGAAGTTTCTGATGCAGAAAAGACAGTTGCCAATCTAATTGATGGTATAGAAGATATTGTCTCAAATATAAATAGTTCACTTGATACTTCTTCGAAGACTGAGGCTGAAAAAAATGAGGCTAATTCCTTTAATGCTGATTCCGAAGAAGAAGATTTTTCTTTGCTTGATAGCTTTGGTTCGGATGATAACCTAGACGTAAATGTATCTGTTTCTGATGACTATGAGGTTGATACTTTGACAGATGTTGCTTCTGATTTAAATGCTTCAAATGATGAGTCTAATGAAGAAGCTCCTACAGAAGAACAGCCTGTAGAAGAACAGGCTATACATGATGAACAGTCAGATGCCGAGGCTGCTGCTGAGCTTGAAGCTCTTTTTGGATTTTCTGATGAGACTTCAAATGATGCTTCTGATAATAATGTTATGGATGAGTTTGCACCTGATTCATTCGATGAAGAAGAGTCTATATTAGACGAAGATGCAGATGTTGACTTGGCTGATTTGATAGGTGAAGATTCGGATTTGGCGGATATTTCAGGCCTTTTGAATTCGGATGAAGAAGGGCTTGAGCTCGATGAATCAAGAGCTGAGTTTGAGACTGCTGCTGATGCTGCGTTTGACGAGTCATCAGATGACAATTCGGATGAGGAAGATGGCAAGAAGGGCAAAAAGAAAAAGAAGTCTAAGAATAAGGATAAAAGCGATAAAGGCTCTTCAGATAAGGCACCTGCAGGTTTCTTAGGTAAAATAATGACGCTTCTTTTTGGTGAGGATGATGATGACGATGTAGAAGTCGTTATAAGAGAAAACGAGAAAGTAGATACTAAAGAGCTTGACCAGGAAAACATGGATATTCTTAATTCTCTTACTGATGATGATACCCCTGTGACAGTTCCATCACCAGGGGAGGAAAAGGGCAAAAAAGGCAAGAAAGAGAAAAAAGAAAAAAAGCCTAAAGAGCCAAAGCCTAAAAAAGAAAAGAAACCAAAGGAACCTAAGCCTAAAAAGGAGAAAAAACCTAAAGAGCCAGATAATTCTCCAAAAATTCCTTTTAAAGTTATTATTATTTTTGTTGTATTTGCAGTTTCTGTTATTGCTTTGGTAAATTTTGCATCTAATCTTTTGGGCGATGCAATGATTTATTCAGAGGCTGAATCATATTACGAAAATGGCGATTATGTTGATGCTTATGACAAGCTTAATGGCATGGAACTAGACGAAAAGGGACAGGTGTTTAGAGCTAAGGCCAGACTATTGGCTGATCTTCAACAGTCTATAAATGAATATAATATATTTATGGGTAAAAAGCTTTATGATTTTGCTTTAGATTCTTTGATTAAAGGCGTAGCAAGGTATTCAGAAAACAGAGATACAGCTGTTTCATACGAAATACTTGATCAGTATGATTCTTTCGGTAATATGTTAGAAGATCAGCTGATGATGCAGTTTGGCGTTAGTAAAGAAGAAGCTATTGCTGTATATAACTCAAAAAATAGACATGTTTATACTGTAGAACTTCGTAAAATTCTTATGAGAATGGGATTTGAATAAGGACTTATAGATGATAGCAATAATTGATTATGATGCTGGAAATATAAAAAGTGTAGAAAAAGCCTTTAATCTTATCGGACAAGAGACAATTCTGACTAGAGATTATGATGAAATAATGAGAGCGGATAGAGTTGTTTTGCCTGGTGTTGGTTCTTTTAAGGATGCTATGGATCATCTATATGAATATGATCTTGTTAGAGCTATTAAAGACTTTTGTGCTTCAGGCAAGCCATTTCTTGGAATATGCTTAGGCTTGCAGCTTTTGTTTGAGTCTAGTGAAGAAAGTGTTGGAGTTGAAGGCCTTGGTTTGCTTAAAGGTCAAATAGTTAGATTTCCAGATAATATTGGATTAAAGATTCCGCATATAGGCTGGAACAGTCTTGATTATCCATCATCTGGTCGTTTGTTTAAAGATATAGATGAAGGCAGCTTTGTATATTTTGTTCATTCATATTATTTACAGGCTGAGGATAAGGATATTGTAAAAGCTACCTGTGATTATGGTGTGACTGTTCATGCATCTATCGAAAAGGACAATATTTTTGCTTGTCAGTTTCATCCTGAAAAATCTAGCTCGGTTGGGCTTCAAATTTTAAAAAACTTTGCCGAAGTATAGGATATAGATATGTATACAAAAAGAATTATTCCTTGCTTAGATGTCAAGGATGGACGAGTAGTAAAAGGTGTAAATTTTGTTGATTTAAAGGATGCGGGTGATCCTGTTGAGATTGCTGCTGCTTATGATAAGGCAGGCGCAGATGAGGTGGTTTTTCTCGATATAACTGCTTCTTCAGATAACAGATCGACAGTTGTTGACATGGTAAGACGTGTTGCCGCAGAGGTATTTATACCATTTACTGTTGGTGGGGGCATTAGAACTGTAGAAGATTTTAGGATGCTTCTGAGAGAAGGAGCTGATAAGATTTCTGTTAATTCGGCTGCAATTATGAATCCTGGACTTATTTCTGATGCTGCTGACAAATTTGGTAGTCAATGTGTTGTTGTTGCTATTGATGCTAAAAGAAGAGAAGATGGTGGCTTCAATATTTATAAAAATGGCGGCAGAGTTGACATGGGAATTGACGCTGTTGAGTGGGCAATAAAGGCAGAGTCTTTAGGTGCCGGTGAAATATTACTTACAAGTATGGATTGTGATGGTACTAAGGCTGGTTATGATATTGAGCTTACTAAGGCTATAGCTTCATCTGTTTCTATACCTGTTATAGCATCTGGTGGCGCAGGCATTATGGAACATTTTTATGATGCGTTAACAGAAGCGGGAGCAGAGGCTGCACTTGCTGCTTCATTATTCCATTATAAAGAAATGGAAATAATGGATTTAAAGAGATATTTATCAGGCAAAGGAGTGCCTGTTAGAATTTAATTATTGAGTAATTGTTATTTTCATAGGTTCAAAGGAGTGAGATTATGTCATTAACAGTTTCAAACATGGTAAATACTGGAGTTAATCTTTTTAGCACAACTAATAATAACGCTACTGGCGGTATTATTTCACTTGCGGCTGATTACAATAGTCTAAAGAATGGTTCTTATGGAAAGCTATTAAAGTCATATTATGACAAGCTTGAGAAAGAGGACGGTCAGGACGCAAAATCAAAGACTAGTGCTGAACAGAAGGAATTGTCTAATATCAAATCAGAAAGTGCTTCATTAAAGGAAGCTGCGGATGCACTTTTGACAAAAGGAGATAAATCACTTTTTGAGAAGAAGGAAGTAACTGCATCAGATGGTACAAAGTCAATGCAATATGATATGGATGCTATTTATAAGGCAGTTTCCAAATATGCAGATGCTTATAATAATTTAGTAGATTCTGGACAGGATTCTTCAGATACAGGTGTTTTGATTCAGACAGCGTCTCTTGTCACAGGAAATACAACAAATGCCAATATGCTTTCAAAGATAGGTATTTCCATTGATAAAGATCATCATATGATGATAGACGAAACCTATTTCAAAACAAAGGCAGATGTGAATGATATAAAGTCATTATTTAATACACACGGCTCGCTTGCATATAATGCACAGACAAGAGCTTCTGCTATTGAAACTTATGCAAAGAATACATTATCTGGTAAAACAGGTTATACAAATTCTGGATTGAAGGCAATGACATCATCTGAAATGATGAGTTCATTTACAACAACAATGTAATTATTAGCTGTACATACGAATTGATTCGTGTGTACAGCTTTTTTATGTCTAAAGTGTGTATTGAGCTAAATATGCCAAAATATTATTTGTAGGTTTTTACATATGGCATTATTTGACTTCCTAATATATAATCATTTTGTTGTTTATAACTGATTAGTAAGGAGTACGTAAATGGAAATCAAATCACTAAAATCTGAACTTTCATCAACCTCATACCCTGGAAGAGGTATAGTTATTGGTATGTCAGAGGATGGTAAATATGCTGTTACAGCATACTTTATTATGGGACGTAGCGAGAACAGCCGAAACAGAGTATTTGTAGAAGATGGTGAGGGCATTAGAACACAGGCTTTTGATCCTTCAAAGCTTACAGATCCTAGTCTTATTATCTATGCACCAGTTCGCGTGCTTGGAAACAAGACAATTGTTACAAATGGTGATCAGACTGATACTATTTATGAAAATATGGACAAGCAAATGACATTTGAACAGTCATTACGTTGTAGAGAATTTGAACCAGATGGTCCAAACTTTACACCTCGTATTTCGGGTATTATGCATATTGAAAATGGTAAGTACAATTATGCTATGTCTATTTTGAAATCTAATATGGGTGATAGTGATTCATGCAATAGATATACATTTGCATATGAGAATCCAAAAGCAGGTTATGGTAGATTTATTCATACTTATATGGGTGATGGAAATCCTCTTCCAAGCTTTGAGGGTGAACCTACTCCTATAGATATATGTGGTAATATTGACGAGTTTACAAATCTTGTATGGGAAAATCTTGATGCTGACAATAAGGTATCTTTGTTTGTGAGATATATTGATATTGCAACAGGAAAGTACGAGTCAAGAATTATCAATAAGAATAAATAAAAATATATTAGAAAATATAAATATATAAGAAAATATAAATATATAAGAAATCAACAATAATAATATACTGGAAAAATAAATCTAGATTTAATTATATTTAGAATTAACTTTTGATATTTTTTCACATAATTCAATCCGTGTAGTTATTTGTATGTTTTATTAAGGAGAAATAATGAAAGAATTAGAACTTAAGTATGGCTGCAATCCAAACCAAAAGCCTTCACGTATTTATATGGAAGAGGGCGAGCTTCCAATAAAGGTATTATGCGGCAAGCCAGGATATATTAATTTTCTTGATGCATTTAATGGCTGGCAGCTTGTTTCAGAGCTTAAAAGAGCTACTGGTCTTCCAGCTGCTACTAGCTTTAAGCATGTTAGTCCTGCTGGTGCTGCTGTAGGTCTTCCTCTTTCAGATATTGAAAAGAAGATTTACTGGTGTGATGATCTTGATATGGAGTTTAGCCCACTTGCAAATGCTTACGCCAGAGCAAGAGGTGCTGATAGAATGAGCTCATTTGGTGATTTTATTTCACTTTCAGATGTTTGTGATGTGCCTACAGCACTTCTTATTAAACGTGAAGTATCTGATGGTGTTATCGCTCCAGGCTATGAACCAGAAGCTCTTGAGATTCTTTCTCAGAAAAAGAAGGGCAATTATAATGTTATTGAAATTGATCCAAACTATGTTCCAAAGCAGCTTGAGCGCAAGGAAGTATTTGGTATTACTTTTGAGCAGGGCAGAAATGAGCTTGTAATTGATGATGAGTTCTTTGCAAATATTGTTACTGATAATAAAGAGCTTACAGAGCAGGCAAAGATTGATCTGGCTATTTCAATGATTACATTGAAGTATACTCAGTCTAACTCAGTATGCTATGTAAAGAATGGTCAGGCTATTGGTATAGGTGCTGGTCAGCAGTCTAGAATTCACTGTACACGTCTTGCTGGACAAAAGGCTGACAATTGGTGGCTGCGTCAGGCTCCACAGGTTCTTGCACTTGACTTTGTAGATGGCATAGGCAGAGCTGATAGAGATAATTCAATAGATTTATATATTGGCGAGGATTATATGGATGTTCTTGCTGAGGGTGCTTGGCAGAAGATTTTCAAGACAAAGCCTGCAGTATTTACACAGGAAGAGAAGAGAGCCTGGCTTGATAAGAATACTGATGTTGCATTAGGCTCAGATGCATTTTTCCCATTTGGTGATAATATTGAAAGAGCTAAGAGATCAGGCGTTAAGTATGTTGCTCAGCCAGGCGGCTCAATCAGAGATGATAATGTTATCGAGACGTGTAACAAATATAATATGGTAATGAGCTTTACAGGACTTCGTTTGTTCCATCACTAGAATAGACTATTAGTTTGATATAGTTTAATACTTAAAATAAAAACTGTGCTGCATATTAATATGTGGCACAGTTTTTTTATGAATGCTTATTAGTATAGTTTATTATGAATGATTATCGGATTTTATATCCGTAAAAATTTCAGCGTAGCTTCATTTGGCGTTGAAATGTTACCTTTATCAGTTAGAACAATGCGTCTGATATTGTAGGCATATTTATCAATTTTAAATATAGAAGACTGCTCATTAGTTAGTATTTTATCTGCATCGCTGACACTTGTTATTATAGGTGCCAAGGATGCTTTTTTTGTTGCATGAAGCATATCAGGACTATTTGTATTAAGAGCAAGAAGTCTGATATATGGTAAATAGTTATATTCTTTTGCTAAATTAACAGCTGTAATATCAATATTAAGTAATATATGACATAAGCTTCTTGAAAGCTTGGCGTGCGTTATATCTTTGGTCTTTAGTAGGTCGCAGAAGCTATTAAAACTAATAAATTCGTTCTTGTATTTGATGATTTTATTTGATAGGTCTTCGGAAATGTCGTATATATTACTGTTCTTGTCATAGTTTATTAAAGCCTGATGCAGTAGTGTTGATACATCATCAGCAAAGACTAGTTCATTATTAGTAAAGGCATCTTTAAGCATTTCTTTAACGTAACCAGGAACGGTAATGCTCGAAAAATCAACACAAGTAGGATTTTTGCTTAAAATTTCTCTGATTCCTGATGCAGACATAAAGGAATCATCAACAGAACTATCATTATAGCCTTTTCCAGTCCTTTTAATGGTGACTGCTTTAATATCAGCATTTAAAAATCTAATAGCCTGAAGGTATTCAAGCGAAAGAGTATTATTAGGCTGACTAAGAATTGATTCGATTGTTACTGAATCAATGCTGTTTAGACCATTTGTAGATATTGCCTTAGTAAGGGCTGCAGGATATGTCATGCCAGATTTTAGATAATCTTTGATAAAATCATTAATATCGGTGCTATTTGCATTATCTATAGGCTGATTTTTTGAGCTATTTGAAATATTGTTTATTTGATATAAAGCATTAGCGACAGCCTCTAATTCATTTATATCACCACATTCTGATCCAAATAAAAGAGTATCAACGCCTATCGCATTTAATAAAGCAACAGAACCAAGAGCATAGTCTTTGGCAGATGCTGTAGCAAATACGGTCGGGATCTCAAATACATAGTCAGCACCAGCTTCAATTGCCATTTTTGCACGAGCGTATTTATCTAAAAGTGCGATTTCTCCACGCTGTGTGAACTCACCGCTCATAGCAATTATTACTACATCAGCCTTTAATTCATTTCTGGCATAATCAATCAATCTGGCATGACCATTGTGAAAAATATTAAATTCAGCAACAATACCTATTTTTTTCATAAAAAGAGTATAACACATTATTGAGGATAGAATTAAATAGTGATAAAATATCTTTTGCTTATGGGCAATTTTTTATATTAAATTAGCATATAAGCAGCATGATTGTATTTAATTTTTTTACATACATAGGAGGATAGTATGAATATTTTAGTTATCAACTGTGGTTCGTCATCACTCAAGTATCAGGTTATTGATTCTGTTACAGAAGAAGTAAAGGCAAAGGGTCTTTGCGAAAGAATTGGTATCGATGGTAGACTTGTTTATCAGCCAGCTGGCGGAGAAAAGGAAATCTCTGAGATTGCTATGCCAACACACAAGGAGGCTGTTTCAGCTGTTATAGCTGCTCTTACAAATGAGAAGAATGGTGCTGTTAAGAGCCTTGATGAGATAGATGCAGTAGGACACAGAATCGTTCATGGTGGTGAGAAGTTTGCTTCATCTGTTCTTATTACAGAAGAGGTTATAGCTGCTGTTGAAGAGTGTAACGATCTTGCTCCACTTCATAACCCAGCTAATATTATTGGTATTAGAGCTTGTCAGGAGCTTATGCCTACAAAGCCACAGGTTGGTGTATTTGATACAGCTTTTCATCAGACAATGCCAGCAAAGGCATTTATGTATGCAGTGCCATACAAGTATTATGAAGAGGATAAGGTTAGACGTTATGGCTTTCACGGAACATCTCACAGCTATGTTTCAAAGAGAGTTTGTGAAATGGATGGATGCGATATTAATGATAAGAAGATTATTGTTTGTCACATCGGTAATGGAGCAAGCTGCTCTGCAGTACTTAATGGTAAGTCAGTAGATACTTCAATGGGTCTTTCTCCACTTGAGGGTCTTATTATGGGCACTCGTTCAGGAGATATTGATCCATCAGCTGTTGAATTTATTGCAAAGAAGGACGGACTTGATTTCGAGGGCGTTATGAATGTGCTTAACAAGCAGTCAGGTGTCCTTGGTGTATCTGGTGTATCTTCTGATTTTAGAGACCTTATTGCAGCATCAAAAGAGGGCAATGAAAGAGCAACTCTTGCAATGGATATGCTTGCATATAGAGTTGCAAAGTACATTGGTGCTTATGCTGCAGCTATGAATGGTGTTGATATTATTTGCTTTACAGCTGGACTTGGAGAGAATAATGCAGGTCTTAGAGAGGATATCTGCAGCTACCTTCAGTTCATGGGTGTAAAGATTGATCCTAAGGCTAATGATGTGGCTGGTGAGGAGAGACTTGTATCTGCTTCTGATTCAGCAGTAAAGGTATATGTTGTTCCTACAAACGAGGAGCTTGTAATTGCTAGAGATACAGCTGAAATCGCTAGTAAATAATTAAAAATAATTCTTGACAATAGGTGTTTAGGTATGTATACTAGACCAAGTGTGGATAGGAGAAGATTATGAAGCTTTCTATTATTGATATTACTTCAAGACCTGATTCATCTGAGACACATCCTTATGATATGGGGATGAGTGAGATTACGATTTCGGGCAATACTTATCCAGTTCACATAGAGCCATTTGATGTTTGTTTATCTATGGAAGGTACTGATAGACTGCATGTTTCATTTAGTACTGCTCTGACTGTTACGGCAAGCTGTGACAGATGTTTGGAGGATACAGACATTAGCATGGATATTGAGTGCGATGAGTTGCTTGATATTGCTGATGGAGCTGTTGTTTCAGACGAAGACATCGGTGATTACTCTTTTGTTTGTGAAGAGGGTCTTGATGTAGATAGACTAATATATGATGAGATCCTGGTCGGCTGGCCATCAAAGATTCTTTGTAAGGATGATTGCAAGGGACTTTGCCCAGTATGCGGCAAGAACAAGAATGTTACAGACTGCGGCTGTGACGACACTGTTTTAGATCCAAGAATGGCACAGTTTCAGGATATCTTTAACCAATATAAGGAGGTGTAAATCGTGTCAATTTGTCCAAAGAACAAATCTTCAAAGGGAAGAAGAGATAAAAGACGTGCAAACTGGAAGATGACTGCTCCTACTCTTGTAAAGTGCAGCAAGTGCGGTGAGCTTATGGTTCCACACAGAGTTTGCAAGAACTGCGGATGTTACAACAAGAAGAGCATCGTAGCTGTTGACTAATTCAACAATGATTATTTGCCTCGAGCTTATTGCTCGAGGCTTTTTTTATCAATATAAGCAGCCTTATCTTATATAAGCAATATACTAATTTATATAAGCTTTGAACATAACGCATCTATAAGTATTGAATATAACTCAGCTTTGACATAGGGACTGCCTTGTTGTATTATTAAAAATTGCAGAAAAGGTTTTTGCAGGAGGTAATTATGTCTGATATTACTATAGTTGCTCTTGATGCAATGGGCGGTGATAATGCACCGGCAGAGATTGTAAAAGGTGCTGTTGATGCTATTAAGGACAGAGCTGATATCAAGGTTATTTTGATTGGCCTTGAGGATGCCGTTAATGCTGAATTATCAAAGTATGATTATCCTCATGATAGAATTGAGGTACATAATGCTACTGAGGTTATTGAGATGGCTGAGCCTCCAGTAGTTGCTATTAGAAAGAAGAAGGATTCTTCTATTGTAGTTGGAATGAGAATGGTTAGAGATGGTCAGGCAGATGCATTTGTTTCTGCTGGTTCATCAGGTGCTGTACTTACAGGCGGACAGCTTATTGTTGGCCGTATCAGAGGTGTGGAAAGACCGCCATTTGCTCCACTTATTCCTACAAAGAAGGGGCCTACGCTTATTGTCGATTGTGGTGCTAATGTTGATGCAAAGCCATATCATTTGGTTAAGTTTGCGGAGATTGGCTCTATTTATATGGAAAATGTTGTTGGTGTTAAAAATCCAAAGGTAGCTATTGTAAATATTGGCGCTGAGGAAGAAAAAGGTAATGCACTTGTTAAAGAAACATTTCCATTACTAAAAGAGAACAAGAATATTAATTTTGTCGGTAGTGTCGAGGCTAGAGATATTCCAAATGGTGATGTAGATGTTATAGTCTGTGACGCTTTTGTTGGTAATGTTATATTAAAGCTTTATGAGGGATTGGGAACTACCCTTATCTCGATGATTAAGGAAGGACTTACTTCTACCGCAGTTAGTACCATTGGTGCGGCGCTTGCAAAACCGGCTTTGAAGAAGACTTTAAAGGATTTTGATGTTACAAAGTATGGCGGAGCTCCACTTTTGGGCTTAAATGGGTTGGTTGTAAAGAGCCATGGCAGCGCAAAGGCTGTAGAAATAACTAATTCAATCTATCAATGTGTTGCTTTTAAGCAACAGGACATAAATGGTAAAATCAAACAAAATCTTATTTTTGAAAATGAGGAGGTTTAGAGATGGAATTTGAACTTTTAAAGAAGATTATTGCTGATGTACTTAATGTTGATGAGGCTGAGATTAAAGAGACAACAACATTTGTTGAGGATCTTGGTGCTGATTCATTAGATGTTTTCCAGATTATTATGGGTGTTGAGGAAAAGCTGGACATTGAAGTTAATACAGATGAAGCAGAAAAGATTAAGACTGTTGGCGATGCAGTAGCACTTATCAAGGCTACAGTTGATGCAAAATAATTCAAAATTAAATGCCCCCTTAGTCAAAGGGCTAAGGGGACTTTCTTTTTATATGGAGGGCTATCATGAATTCATTAGCTGAGTTTAGTCAGCTTATTGGCTATGAATTTAGAGACGAAAGCCTACTAGAGCAAGCACTTACTCATAGTTCTTATGCGAATGAAAACCATATGAAAAAGCTTTCGGATAATGAGAGACTTGAGTTTTTAGGTGATGCAGTGCTTGAAATAGTTTCTAGCGAGTTTTTGTATCTAAATTATTCAAAATTAAATGAGGGACAGCTTTCAAGACTTAGAGCTAGTCTTGTTTGTGAACCCACACTTGCTTTTTGCTGCAAGGATATCAGGCTTGGTGATTTTGTTAGATTATCAAAGGGCGAGGATATGACTGGCGGTCGAGAGCGAAAGTCTATTTTGTCAGATGCTTTAGAGGCTACTATTGGTGCTATTTATTTAGATGGCGGTATAGAGCCAGCATCTGCTTTTATCCACAGATTTATTCTAAATGATATAGAACATAAACAGTTGTTTTATGATAGTAAAACACGTCTTCAGGAGGTTGTACAGGCTCATTTTCACGATAGCTTAAAGTACAGACTACTTTCTGAAACAGGACCGGATCATGCAAAGGTCTTTAAAGTAGAAGCCTATACTGGTGACAGGGTTTTAGGAAAAGGAACAGGCTCAACAAAAAAAGCTGCAGAGCAGGATGCAGCATATCATGGATTGATAAAATTACACGAAGAGGATTCAATTGCTATTATTTAGCAGTCGGAGGAATGTATGTATTTAAAAAGTATTGAGATGTATGGATTTAAATCCTTCGCTCACAAGATAAAATTTGAATTTCATAATGGTATAACTGGTATTGTTGGACCAAATGGATCAGGTAAATCGAATGTATCTGATGCTGTTAGATGGGTTCTTGGAGAGCAGAGTGCAAAGCAGCTTCGTGGTGCTTCTATGCAGGATATTATTTTTGCTGGTACCGAAAATAGAAAGCCACTTTCATACGCATATGTTGCACTTACTATGGATAATTCTGACCACGTGCTCCCTGTTGATTATGAGGAAGTAACAATAGCACGTCGCGTGTATAGATCGGGTGAAAGTGAATATCTTTTAAATGGCGCACCATGTCGTCTTAAGGATGTAAATGAACTTTTCTATGATACCGGTGTTGGTAAGGAGGGTTACTCTATCATTGGACAGGGCCAGATTGAAAAGATTTTGTCTGGTAAACCAGAGGAAAGAAGAGAGCTTTTTGATGAGGCAGTTGGAATAGTTAAATATAAAAAACGTAAGGCTGCAACTGTTAAAAAGCTTGAAAATGAAAGAGAAAATCTTGTCAGAATCAATGATATTTTAAATGAACAGGAACGACGCATTGGTCCATTGGAGCGTCAGTCTGAGACAGCAAAGAAATATCTTTCACTTAGAGATGATTTGAAGGTGGTTGATGTTAATTCATTCCTGTTAGAGTCAGATAAGTTCAATCTTCAGCTGGCTGAGGTAAATGATAATATGACCATTACTGCTGGTCAGATGGAGTCAAATCAAAACGAATTAAATACCATTGTAGAAACTTATAATGCTATAGAGACCGAAATTAAGGAGTTAGAGGAGCTTATTGATACTAAAAAGCAAGAGCAGTCTAATTCTCTTATTATGAAAAATAAGCTTGAATCTCAGATTTTGATTTTGGAGGAGCAGATTAAGTCTGCAACTATATCTGACGAGACAAAGGCTAATCGTATTGGTGAAATTCTTGAAGATAAAAATAAGAAAATTGCCGAAAAACAGGAATATGAGTCGCAAAAGGAAGAGCTTGAGCAGGCTTTAAATGTTGCAAGAGAAAATCTCGCAAAGGCCGAGGCCTCTTACAAGGAGCTTCAGGATGCTATTAATAATGGCAATGAGACTATTGAAAAAGATAGAACTATTTTAATTAATCTGCTTTCTGAAAGAGGAGATATTAAATCAAAGGAAGAACGTTTAGAGACCCTTTTAGAGCAGACTAATATAAAGAAGGCTAGACTAAATCAGAGACTTCTCGAAAGAAAGACTAAAGAAAGCGAGTTTGGCGACTTAATAAAGAAGGCGAATGATGAGTTTGAGCAGGCAAAAAAAGCCTTGGATGAGTATCAAAGCAATGAGAGCGAGTACTCTAAACAGTATGTTGATTGGAGAAACAAGAGACGTAGTGCGAATGAAGAGCTTTCAATAAAGAAGGAAGAGCTCACAAGAGTAAATACAAAGCTTGAGAGTCTTAAAAATATTTCAGAACGCTATGATGGCTATGGTAATAGTATTAGACGCGTGATGGAAAAGAAGGATTCAAACAAGGGCATTCTGGGCGTTGTATCAGATTTGATATCCGTTGATAAAAAATACGAGGTTGCTATTGAGACTGCCCTGGGTGGAAATATTCAAAATATTGTTACTGAGGATGAAGATACTGCAAAGAAAATGATTGCATATCTCAAAGAAAACAAGTTTGGTAGAGCAACCTTCCTTCCTATTACATCTGTTAATGGTAAGGGGAATTTCAAAAAGAGAGAGCTATTAAATGAGCCAGGTGTGCTTGGACTTGCGAGTGAGCTTGTAAAGGCTGACTCAAAATATGATGGTGTCGTTGCATACCTTCTTGGCAGAGTGCTTGTTACAGATCACATTGATTCAGCAATAAAGCTTGCAAAGGCAAATGACTATTCATTGCATATTGTCACGTTAGAGGGTGAATACTTGAGCCCAGGCGGTTCAATGACAGGTGGACATTTCAAGAATAATAGCAATCTTTTGTCTAGAAATAGAGAAATCGAAGAGCTTGAAAAGAAGCTTGAGGAGCTTAAGGGCGCTATCAAAACCTTCAATGACAGAATAGCTGAAATTGATACAGCTATGGCTCTTTTAGAAGAGGACAGAGCTGAAAATAACAAGCTTTTGTCAGAGCAGGCAATTGTTGTAAATACAGCAAAGCTTAATCTTGCCCGTGCAAACGAGCAGAAGGATGAGTCATTAAAGGCCTTTGATAATCTCGTAAAAGAATCAGAAGAAATTGATGTTCAGATCAATGACATTAATGCTGACAAGAAGGAAATAGAGTTTTCTAAGAATGAGTCTATAAACAGAGAAAAAGAACTCAATGAAGAGATTGAGAAAATGAATGCATTGGTAGACGAAAAGACCTATATGCAGACTACTGTCTCAAGAAATCTTTCTGAAGTTCAGATTGAAGAAGCAAATGCTAATTCAAAAGTGGAATTTGTACTTGAAAACCTTAATCGTGTACTTGCTGATATTGCTAAATGCGACGAAGACATTAAGTCTATAGAGGAAGATACAAAAGCCTCTAAGGAAGAAATGGAACAAAAAGCCAAGCAGATTGAAGAAATCAAGCTTACAATTGAGGCTTCAGAGAATGCGGCTAAGGAACTGGCTGCAACGATAGAAGAATCGCTTGCTAAAAGAGATGAGCTGACTGCTAATAATAAGGATTTCTTTACAAAGAGACAGGAGATAGCTGATCAGATTGCAGCTCTTGATAAGGAAAAGTTCAGACTCGATAATTTGAAGGAAAAATATGACAGCTCACTTTCTCGATTAAATGATTATATGTGGGAAGAATATGAGCTTACATATCATTCGGCTGAAAAGCTTAAGAATCCAGAATTTAATGATTTGGATGAATTAAAGAAGCGAGCTTTAGAGATTAAAAATTCTATCAAGGCAATGGGCAATGTCAATGTTAATGCTATAGAAGAATACAAAGAACTATTCGAGGAATATACCTTTAAAAAAGCTCAAAGAGATGATTTGGTTGAAGCTGAGGCTACTTTAGTTCAGATTATTGATGAATTAGATGAAGGAATGACAAAGCAGTTCAAGGAAGGCTTTGCTAGAATTCAAGTTGAGTTTGATAAGTCATTTAAGGAACTCTTTGGTGGTGGAAAGGGTACACTTGAGCTTGTTGAGGATGAAAACATCTTAGAGGCAGGCATTAGAATTATTGCTCAGCCACCAGGAAAGAAGCTACAGAATATGATGCAGCTTTCAGGTGGTGAAAAATCACTGACAGCTATTGCCTTGCTGTTTGCGATTCAGAATATGAAGCCTTCACCATTCTGTCTTTTGGACGAGATTGAGGCTGCACTTGATGATGCAAATGTTGACAGATTCTCAAAGTATCTTAATAAGCTGACAAAGAATACACAGTTTATTATTATTACTCATCGACGTGGTACTATGAATGCTGCTGACAGACTTTATGGAATTACAATGCAGGAGAAGGGTGTTTCTGCACTTGTATCAGTCAATTTGATTGACGCAGATTTGGACGACTAATCTTTATATATTGGAGAGTGATTGTATGTCGAAAGAAAAGAAAAAAGGCTTTTTCCAAAGATTAATAGAAGGACTAACTAAAACCAGAAACAGCTTCGTAAAGTCAATGGACTATATTTTCAGAGGCTTTACTAATATTGATGAGGATTTCTATGAAGAGCTTGAAGAGGTTTTGATATCTGGTGATATAGGAGTTAGAACTACAGATCAGATACTTGAGGATTTAAGAGACAGAGTAAAGGCAGAGCATATCAAGGAGCCAATAGAATGCAAACAGATTTTGATTGATTCTATTAAGGAACAGATGGATATTGGCGATGCAGAGTATCAGTTCGAAAATCAGACAAGTGTTGTTTTAGTGGTAGGCGTTAATGGTGTTGGCAAAACAACAACTATTGGAAAGCTTGCAGCCAAATTAAAGGATGAAGGTAAGTCTGTTCTTGTTTGTGGAGCAGATACCTTTAGAGCTGCCGCGGGAGATCAGCTAAAAGAATGGGCTAATAGATCAAAGGTTGATTTTATTGGTGGGCCTGAAGGCTCTGATCCAGGATCAGTTGTATTTGATGCTATGCAAAAGGCTAAGGCTAGAAAGATTGATGTCGTATTGATTGATACTGCAGGAAGACTTCATAATAAGAAAAACCTTATGAATGAGCTCGGCAAGATTAATTCTATTATTGATAGAGAGCATCCTGACGCTTATAAGGAAACTTTGATTGTATTAGATGGTACAACAGGCCAAAATGCTTTAGTTCAGGCTAAGGAGTTTTCTGAAGTTACAGATATTTCAGGTATCGTTCTTACTAAGCTTGATGGAACAGCAAAGGGTGGTATTGCTATTGCAATTCAGGCAGAAATGGGACTTAAAGTTAAATATATAGGCGTTGGTGAATCAATAGATGATTTGGAAAAATTTGACGCAAATGAGTTTGTTGATGCGCTATTTGCTGTGTAAACAATTTTTACAGAAAAGCTAATTGCTATATGAAGATTATTACAGCTTCATTATTTGCTGTGTGAATAATTTGAACAGCTGCACTAATTGCTGCATATTTTATATATTGAGGGTATTTATATGTTAACACTTAATGAATTTGAAGAGGCTTCCAATCTGGTTAGCCAGGTAACAAATGAAACAAAGCTTATGTATAGCCAGTACCTATCAGAGCGTACAGGTAATCAGGTATATTTAAAGCCTGAAAACATGCAAAAAACAGGAGCATATAAGCTGCGTGGAGCATATTATACTATTTCCACATTATCTGATGAGGAAAGAAGTAAAGGACTTATTACAGCATCTGCAGGAAATCATGCTCAGGGCGTAGCCTATGCAGCCAAGGAGTTTGGAGTTAAGGCTACAATTGTTATGCCAACTACAACACCTCTTATCAAGGTCAATAGAACAAAAAGCTATGGGGCAGAGGTTGTGTTGTTTGGTGATGTATACGATGAGGCTTGTGCAAAGGCTTATGAGCTTGCTGATGAGCATGGATATACCTTTATTCACCCATTTGATGATTTAAGGGTCGCCACAGGCCAGGGCACTATTGCAATGGAAATCTTTAAAGAGCTTCCACTTGTTGAATATATTTTGGTTCCTATTGGTGGAGGTGGTCTTGCAACAGGTGTTTCTACACTTGCAAAGCTACTTAATCCAAAGATAAAGGTGATTGGTGTTGAACCAGCTGGAGCAGCCTGCATGAAGGCTTCTTTGGAGGCAGGCGAGGTTATAGGGCTTGATTCTGTTAGCACAATTGCAGATGGTACGGCAGTTAAAAAGCCAGGCGAGAAGATATTCCCTTATTTGAAAAAGAATCTTGATGATATTATTACTGTTGATGATGATGAGCTTGTGGTTGCCTTCCTTGACATGGTCGAAAATCACAAGATGATTGTTGAAAATTCTGGTCTTCTTACTGTTGCAGCATTAAATAAGCTAAATGTAAAAGGAAAGCGAGTTGTTTCAATCCTGTCTGGAGGAAACATGGATGTTATAACTATGTCATCAGTTGTACAGCAGGGACTTATATTTAGAGACAGAATCTTTACAGTATCAGTTCTTTTGCCAGATAAGCCTGGTATGCTTGCGAAAGTATCAGAGCTTATTGCTGAAAATCAGGGTAATGTTATTAAGCTTGAGCATAATCAGTTTGTTACTACCAATCGTAGCGCGGCTGTTGAGCTTCGCATCACATTAGAGGCCTTTGGTACAGAGCATAAAGAGCAGATTATAAAGGCTTTAGATGAGGGCGGCTATAAGCCAAAGATAGTTCGCACGAATTTGTAAAGACTTTTATTTACATTTGTGTGTTTTATATCATAGCCAGAGATAATTCCGATTTTCATATTGATGGAGGGATGAAAGTGGATGCGCCAAATAAATGTGGCTTGAATTCAAATCAAATAAAATGTATTGCAATTATTGCAATGACTATTGACCATATAACATGGTTATTATTTCCAGGCTGCCAAAAAATATGGTGGGTTATGGGATTACATGTAATAGGAAGATTGACAGCTCCAATTATGTGGTTTTTTATTGCAGAAGGATTTTATTATACTAAAAATGTTAAGAAGTATATATTAAGACTTTTTATCTTTGCGATAATATCTCATTTTGCATACAATTTTGC
>JAZQOU010000028.1:0-59244 GCA_045628025.1 Lachnospiraceae bacterium
TTGTAACATAAGATGAAACATAATGTCATTTGATGCAGGATAGTCAATGGTACCAGTGGCATCACGCCAAGATGTTGAGTTAAAAGCTAAGTTGTTCATGTAATAACCTCCTCGTCTATATAGATGCATCAATAATGATTCGTCGGAATAATTGTATCAGTAATGATGCGAATGTCAAGAACTATTTGGAAAATATAATCTTTCCCATCTACATCTTAGATGTGTATCTCTCAGATGTGTATCTCTCAGATGTGTATCTCACTCTGTGAATCTCACAGATGTGTATCTCACAGATGTGTAATCAGAACTTATTGGTGCTAATATATTAGCGATTACTTGAAATAATGCGAAAAAATGCTAATATATTAGCATGATTACTTTAGATTTTAAAACTGCACCAGAAATTAATATGGATCTTGCAAGTAAAGTTGCACATATTCGCAAGAGGAAAAAGATTACGCAAAAGGCTTTGGCTGCAAAGTCAGGAGTGTCGTATGCTTCGATTAGGCGGTTTGAAACGACTGGCGAAATATCATTACTGTCATTTACAAAGATTGCAATTGCGTTAAATATACAAAGTGATTTGGAAGAGCTATTTGCAAATGCCAAGTATGAGTCTATACAGGAGATAATTTATGAACAAAATAAATAGGCTTGATGTGTTTTATGACAATAGGCATGTTGGAACATTGGTGAAAAACCAAGTAGACAGAGTGTGCGCTTTTGAATACTCGAAAGAATGGTTGCAGACAGGATTTTCAATAAGTCCTTTTTCACTACCATTAAAGTCGGAGGTATTCATTGCACACCCAGAACCGCTTGATGGCTTGCATGGGGTGTTTAATGACTCTCTTCCTGATGGGTGGGGAAGGCTTGTTGTGGACAGATTGATGGCTTCAAAAGGCGAAAATCCATTTGAACTAGAAAGTATAGATAGATTGGCAATTGTTGCAGATACAGGAATGGGAGCACTTGAGTATCGCCCCAGCATGTTTGAATATTCAAATGACAATAAAATGTCATTTGATGATATATCGTTGGAATGTAAAAAGCTACTTGAAACAAATGAGTCTGTTAGATTAGATGAACTGTTTAAAATGGGTGGTTCTCCAGGAGGAGCTAGGCCTAAGATATTGACAAGTATATGTGGTGAAGAATGGCTAGTAAAGTTTTTCTCAAAGGAAGATAACGAGGACTCTGGTTTGATGGAATACGAATATGCCAAATGTGCTAGAGAGTGTGGCATAGAATTCCCTGAGTTTAGACTTTTTGAATCAAATATTTGCTCCGGTTATTTTGGCGTAAAGCGATTTGATAGAGTGAACGAGAAAAAGGTACACATGATAACTGCCGCTGGTCTACTTGAGACAAGCCATAGAATACCAAATCTGGATTACAATATCTTAATGAAGCTTACTATGATGCTAACGGGAGAAATGTCTGAATGTGAAAAACTATTTCGAAGAATGTGTTTTAATATTTTTGCACATAATAGAGATGATCATTCGAAGAATTTTTCTTATTTATATAATGAGGCAGAGGAAAGATGGATTTTGTCCCCAGCGTATGATTTGACATACTCTAATTCGATTGGTGGGGAGCATGCGACTACAGTTAATGGAAATGGACGTAATCCGGGCAAGGAAGATATTATGGCAGTGGCAAAAAATATTGGAATTCCCAATGCAAGGCAGGTTGTTGAGGATGTACAATCCTGTGTTAACGACATGCTGAGGATGTGGTGTTAAAATATGAACATTTAAAAATTTTTATGACAAAATATGAAAACTTATGAAGATTATGAAACTTTATGAAGAAATATGAAAGATTATGAAGAAATATGAAAAAATTATTGAAATATGAACGTTTATGAAATAAACTATGTGCATGACTATTGAAAGGACAAAAACTATGGCAAATCCATTTACGCTTACATTTGGTAAGAAACCAACAGAGCACATAATTAGATACGAGAATATGGATGAAGTGGTAACTTCATTTATAAGTGAGCCGGCCAGGTGTCAGACTTATTTGATAAGAGGAGTGCGTGGCAGTGGCAAGACCGTGCTTATGACGTCTATTGCGCAGAAGATTGTCCAGGAAGAAGAATGGATAAACGTTGACTTGAATGCAACCCAAAATCTTATAGATGAGTTTGCATATCGCTTAGAAGATGCCTGTAGAGACTTTAAGGATATACTTGATAGAGGAGTAGAAATCTCAGCAGCCGGTTTTGGAGTCGGAATCGGCTCACAAGCTATGCGAGATGGTGTTAGCTTGGCGGAGAGTTTGATGAGCAAGCTTATGAAGAAGGGAAAGAAGGTTTTAATTACCATAGATGAAGTTGAAAACAATCAGGAAATGAAGCGTTTTGCTAGTCAATTTCAAATATGGATTAGAAAAGACTTCCCAATATATCTTTTGATGACAGGGCTTTATGAGAATATTGATGCAATACAGAACAATTCGCAGTTAACGTTTCTTTTAAGATCTCCGAAGATAACTGTAGGACCACTTGGCGTTATGCAGGAAACGAAGCATTATGAAACAGCGCTACAGGTAAAGCAGGAGGAAGCCTTGGAATTGGCGAAGATAACAAAGGGGTATGCGTTTGCCTTTCAGGCGCTTGGTATGCTTTATTGGGATTACAGCAATAAAGAAGAGCTTGAGCAAATAGTTGAAAGGATGGATTCCTTGCTGGACGAGTATGTGTACCGTAAAATATGGAGTGACTTGTCGCCACAGGACAGAAATATAATGAAGTACATTCCAGACGAGGGAACAATAAAAACAGGAGATTTGTGCGAAAAAGCAGGAATTACAACTCAGGTTTTCTCGAAATATAGAGAAAGATTGGTGGAAAGGGGCCTGATAGCTCCTGCAGGTCACGGTTATGTTGAGGGCGTTTTGCCGAGATTTTCAACAATTTGTAAATATTATGAATAGCCTATGAGGCGCTTGTTATAAATATAAAACGTCTGTTGCATAGCTGTTTACTAAATGTATATTTGCACTATATAATAGTTTATTGATAGTTACTATTTTTGCAGTATTTAAAGGAGAAAGTTAATGATAACTATAATATGTCCAGCATGTACACTAACGGGTGGACCAGAATTGTTACATCAGCTTGGGTACAAGCTCAGATTGTTTGGTTTTGACGCATATATGTGTTATTACAATGTGCAACCGGGCGTATCTCCTGTTTGTGTACAATATGAAAAGTATAATGTTCCATATGTTAATCAAATTGAAGATTCCCTAGGAAATATAGTGGTATTTCCTGAAACATTGATAAGCTCAATCCCAAAAGTAGTAGTTTCAACTCCTGTGCTTTGGTGGATGAGTGTAGATAATGCTAGAGTAGGAAACGAAGAGAAAAAAATTATAGATGAATATAAAAATATCATTCATTTTAGTCAGTCTCAGTATTCATCAGATTACCTTATTAATGACTTAAAGGTTTCAAAAGAACGAATAATATATGTCTCTGATTATATTAATAGTCTCTTCTTAAATCAAAGTCTTGATTTAAAGAGAAGTAACATAGTGGCATTTAATCCGACTAAAGGGTGGGAAAAAACAAGCGAATTAATAAAAAAATCAAATGGAACTATACTATGGAGAGCGATAAAAGGAATGACACCAGAAGGCGTGCAATCTGTCCTTAATAGTAGCAAAGTTTATATAGATTTTGGTAATCATCCAGGGAAAGATCGAATTCCGAGAGAAGCGGTATTGAGTGGATGCTGTATATTGACAGGCAAACGCGGGTCTGCAGCTAATGATGTGGATATTTGTATACCTCAAAGCTATAAATTTAATGATGATTCAGATGCTGAGGATATATTGGATGCGATATATGATTTGGTTGACAATTACGACTCAAAACGAGAAACTTATTTGGATTATATTGACAAAATCAAACATGAATTTATTGATTTTGAAGTTGATGTGTATAGAGCATTTAGTCGTCTACAGAATGTAGATGATAGTAAGCTAACGGTGGATGAACTGATGACTAATATTCTACAGTTAGTATACGAGGGTGAATATGAGGCGGCTTTGAAAAACATTGTGATATATAGGATTAATGGATTTGAGGAGATACAAGATTTTCTGATTCTTGAGGGATATGTGCGTATAGGTCTAAAGGAATATTTTGAAGCAGAGTATGTATTAAAGAGATGTGTAGAATATTATGGAGATAATGCGGAGTCATATATGTTAATAGCAAAAGCCATTAGTTTGGGCTACTTAAATGGAGAGAAAATTAAAGAGTGCTTAAAGTTTTGTCAGATGGCAACTGATTATGCAGAGGGTACAGAAGATTATGATCAGATATTCAACGAGATAAATGCAATATTGCAGCAATTTGAGAAAAATAATGTTATTACTTTAAGCTAAAGAGATACGTGAGAAAAGAAAATACCTGCATGCCCAATGCCTTTATGGAAATCGAATGTGGTATTTAGAATTATATTTAAGAAAAATGTAAAAAATTTTAATCACCTATAAACTTTTTTCTACTTCGCTCGATAATATAAGTACAAGGACATACTTGTAACTTGAAAACTTAGATAATATTGGTCTAGTCCTAGGGACCATATATTATAAAGTGAGGGATTGTTTCCATCACGTGAGGGTGCAATCCCCTCGAAAGGGAAAAAGGATTTTCCTTTTGTTACAACCATTTATTTTTAATTTATTACAAGGAGGTAATTATTATGGTAGTACAACACAATATGACAGCAGCAAATGCTAACAGAATGCTCGGACAGACAGCAGGCGCTCTTGCAAAGAGCACAGAGAAGTTATCTTCAGGTTTCAGAATCAACCGTGCAGCAGATGACGCAGCAGGTCTTACAATTTCTGAGAAGATGAGAAAGCAGATCAATGGTCTTGATCAGGCTTCTACAAATGCACAGGATGGTGTATCTGCAGTGCAGACAGCTGAAGGTGCTCTTACAGAAGTTCACTCAATGCTTCAGAGAATGAATGAGCTTGCAGTTCAGTCAGCAAACGGAACAAACAGTGAGTCTGATAGAGATGCTATCCAGGCTGAGATTGATCAGCTTACAACAGAAATCGATCGTGTAGCTGAGACAACAAAGTTCAACGAGACATACCTTCTTAAGGGTGACAAGGGCACAAAGGATGTTTACGCTAAGCCTCATGATGCTGGTCTTGCAGGTTCTATGGGAACGGTTTGTGAAACAGATCACACTGTTAAGTTTACTGCAACAGCAGTTGCACCAAAGGATACAGTTACAATTGGTGGTAAGGAATATGCAATTGTTACTTCATATAGCGCAAACGCAACAGCAGATAAAGCGGCTGGTAAGCGTACTGTAGCTGATGCTTATAATGAAATGAGCGCAGAACTTTTGAAAGCAAATGGAGTTGGTGTTGAAACTGCAGGTACAATCACTGGTTCTGGTCCTGCATTTACTATTTCATTAGGTAAGAATCAAGTAGCTCAGGATCTTTCATTCAACCTTCATGTTGGCGCTGACGCTGATATGACAAACAAGATTGGCGTTAAGATTGAAAAGATGGATTCTGCAGGCCTTGGAATCAAGAATATCAAGGTAGATGGTGCAGATGACAAGAATGCAACATACGCTATTGATGCTATCGCTGATGCTATTCAGAAGGTATCTGCTCAGAGATCTTCTCTTGGTGCTGTTCAGAACAGACTTGAGCACACAATCAAGAACTTAGACAACGTAGTTGAGAATACTACAGCAGCTGAGTCACGTATCCGTGATACAGATATGGCTGAAGAGATGGTTAGCTACAGCAAGAACAATATCTTGCAGCAGGCTGGTCAGTCAATGCTTGCACAGGCTAACCAGGCTAACCAGGGTGTACTTTCACTTCTCGGCTAATCTAATTATAACAAAATCTAGGACATATTCCCCAGTGTTTCGACACTGGGGATTTTTTACATAAAGTTGATTCTGCGCTGAGTTACTTTAAACACAAAGTCGATTTTGCACTGATTTCCTTTAAACACAAAGTCGATTTTGCGTTGATTTATTAAATGACTTATAATTTTGTCGTTATAAAATGATATTAAGTGTATAGAAAGGCAGATTATGTCAGACATTATTCTTACAATTTCAATATTATGTTCCGGTCGACAAGACACTGAAAGGTGTCTCTCTTCGTTGACTCCTATTTTGGAAAATGTTCCTAGTGAATTGATCATTGTAGATACTGGCTGCGATGAGAAAACTCGTGCTATAGTAGATAAATATGCTACAAAGGTAATAGAGTTTGAATGGTGCGATGACTTTGCTGCGGCTAGAAATGTAGGAGTGGATGTAGCATGTGGTCAGTGGTTTATGTTTGTCGATGATGATGAATGGTTTGAGGAAAAACCGACAGAGTTGATAAACTTTTTTATGTCTGGCGAATATAAAGATTACGATGGTGCAATGTATTCACTTCGAAGTTTTTTTGATCCGGATATGACCAGGTTTGAGGATGAAAAGATAGGCAGATTGTTTTCACTGAATATGGGAACCAGGTTTTATGGACTCGTTCATGAATATTTTCGACCTTTTGCTAAGAAAAATAAATTGCTGAATGTGTTGGCATATCATAGCGGCTATATTAACTATACGCTTGAAAGCAAGTTGGCTCACAGTAAAAGAAACATTCCTCTGCTTCAAAAGATGATGCAGATAGAACCGGAGACCTTTCGTTGGCCTTATCAAATGAGTGCGGAGTTTCATTGCTTAAAAAATTTTGAGTGTATGAAGGAACATTGCCTGAAGTATGCTGAAAAGTATGAAAACTCAAATGATTTTGAGGCTATGCATCGCAGATCTTCTTTTTATGCAGGAGCAATAATAGCCTGTAATGAAATGGGAGATTATGAACAAGCTGTAGAAATATTTGAAAAGTATAAAAATGATAGCTTTCTATCGTATGCGTCTGTTGCGGGATTAAATAAGTTGGTGGCTGAAGATTATTATGAACTAGGACAATTCGATGATGCGTACACCGCACTGGAGAATTATTTTTCTGCAATTAAAGGATTTGTAGATGATAAAGATTATGCCCCTAATGATGCGTGTATATTTTTGAATAATGTTGATTCTACTGAAAACGAAAATGAAGCAAGAGCTTGCATGATAAAAAGTGCGCTGAGATGTGGGTATTATGAAGAGGCAAAAACAGTGTTCCAGGAGACTGATTTTAGCAAAACTATCAATTATAATGTTAATGCAAAGTTTATATTTGATCTTATAGATATATTTGCAGAAACGGATTATAAAACGGAGTATTCAGATATTGCCAGGCTGGTTTATGATAATGCGATATTACATGATGAATTTGTTGATAGATTGGGGAAGAAAATGTCTATTTATTTTGAAGAAAATCGAACTAGGGTTAAAGATGTTCTTGCAAATTCAGGAATTCAAATGGATGATATGAAGGATCCAATTCTTACAATCTCATTATTGTGTTCAGGGCGAGAAAAGACTACTGAAAGATGCCTTCAGTCATTGCAGTGGATTAGACAGGAGCTACCATCAGAAATCGTAATAGTTGATACGGGATGTGATGAATCTGTCAGAAGTATTTTGAAAAAGTATTCTGATAGAATATATAATTTTACCTGGTGTAATGATTTTGCTGCTGCGAGAAATGTGGGTATTGATAATGCCAAGGGTCAATGGTTTATGTTTATCGATGATGATGAATGGTTTTTTGAAAGACCATCTGACTTAATTGAATTCTTTAAAAGCGGAGAATACAAATCGTTTGATAAGGCTAGTTATAGAATTAGAAATTATACTGATGAAGCACTGAGTAGATATGTTGATACCAGTGTTCTTAGGCTGTTTTCTATAAATAATGGTGAAAGGTTTCATGGCATTGTTCATGAATATGTAAAGAACTCGGGGAATAGATGCAGATACCTTGAGGATATGGTTGGGCACACTGGCTATATTAATGTGACTGAAGAGGACGAAAGGCGACATAGTGCCAGAAATACGCCGCTTTTACTTGAAATGATAAAGAGGGAACCAGATGTATTTAGATGGCCGTATCATTTGATGTACGAGTATTATAATGTCGGTGAATATTCGAAGCTGAAGGAACTTTGTGAACAGTGTATAGAAAAGTTTTCGAATCCGAAAAATGATGATTTGTCAGAATTATTTATCAGAATGCCTTCTATATATGCTGGAATGATTATTGCATCTATAAAGAAACGTGACATGATAACAGCTGTGGCTGATTATAAGAGATTTATTAAAGAAAAGAAATTGACAGCGACTGGTAGAGCGGGCCTGTGCATGTATGGTGCGACTGCTTGCTTTGAAGCTGGAAATTTCAAAGATGCATATGATGCATGCAAGGGATATATAGATATTGCCGATGATATGCGAAACAAGAGAGAAAAGGCTATTCTTGAAAAAACTTTTTTTATGGATAATGTTTTTGAAGATGAAAACTATTATGGCGTAAAGTACGTTATGGCAAAAGTTTGCTTATATATAGGAGAGACTTCGAAAGCTTATGATGTGATAAGCGATATTAAAACAACTGGAATTATAGATAAGGGTATATGTGGAAAATTCGCTTATGACTTTGTGGATTATGTATGCTCTGTTGATGAAAATATGTTGAAGGGAGCGACAGATGTAGAGTGCCTTGTTAATATAATAAGAAAGCTGCTTGGTGATGAGACGACTAGGTATTATTTTAAGAAAAAGGTTCAATCACTATTTGAAAATAAAAAGAATGACGGACTGTTGATAAAGCTTTTGATTATGTCTGATTGTGATGATTCGATTGTCGATTATGCGAGAGTAAAAGCTATTTCAATTGAATGCAATAGTGAAAGCATGGCGAAAGAAAGATGCTTAAAGGAAGATATTGAAAATTCATTTATTAGGCTGTCTAAAAACGTGGATTGGCTAACTATTCCTTTGGATATGTGGGAGTTGTTGAATAAAGATGGAATAGATGTGAAAAGAATTGTTTGCTCAAACTCACTTAAAAATATAATCAAAGCTATGGACTATATGACAGTTAACATGAAAAAGGAAGATATAGAAAATAGAATATCCTTTATTGCTGATGCGTTTGGTGAGAGTACAGATAAGCGGCTCGATTATATGATCTTTAAAGCAAATGAAGCAATTATGATACAGACACAAAAAAATGAGTGGAGGGACTTTGAAGAACTGAATGAGTTGCTCTATGCATGGTCGAATGGATGCACTGCGTTTTATGCTCCTTACTATACTAGTGATGCATATCAGGGGGATATGGACTTGCTTCCAGATAATCTTAAGCTTGCATACAGTATAAGGCCGATATTTGAAATTGGAATAGAACATTACAAGGAAGTTCTGATGCTACTGAAAGAACTGGTAGGAATATATGAACCTATGAGCGATGCTATATCAGCATACTCATCTTTGTATGGAAAATTTGTTGTGGATAATATATAAAAGATATTTTATCGACAAGAATACGTAAAAATTTAGCCCTAAAAAAATAATTTTAGGGCTAAATTTATGCCTACCAGCACCGATATATGTGGTGTAAGGAAAAAGAGCTACACAAAATGTAGCGGGGGTCATGTGATGACCGCGGATAATATCACATATAAGACCTCAAAAAATATATTGTTGCAAATGGAATTACAACACATTTATAAGGAGATAAGATTATGGTAGTACAACACAACATGACAGCAGCAAATGCTAACAGAATGCTTGGACAGACAAGCGGAGCTCTTGCAAAGAGCACAGAGAAGTTATCTTCAGGTTTTAAGATCAACCGTGCAGCAGATGATGCAGCAGGTCTTACAATTTCTGAGAAGATGAGAAAGCAGATTAATGGTCTTGATCAGGCTTCTACAAACGCACAGGATGGTGTATCTGCAGTGCAGACAGCTGAAGGTGCACTTACAGAAGTTCATTCAATGCTTCAGAGAATGAATGAGCTTGCAGTACAGGCTGCAAACGGAACAAATAGTGAGTCTGATAGAGATGCTATTCAGGCCGAGATCGAACAGCTTACAACAGAAATCGATCGTGTAGCTGAGACAACAAAGTTCAACGAGACATACCTTCTTAAGGGTGACAAGGGAACAAAGGATGTTTATGCTGAGCCTCATGATGCTGGTCTTGCAGGCTCTTTGGGAACAGTTTGTGAAAAAGACCATACGGTTAAGTTTACCGCTACATCTGTAGCGCCAAAGGATAAGGTTACAATAGGTGGTAAGGAATACACAGTTGTTTCTAGTTATTCTACTGCTGGTAAGGATAAAGACAATGCAGCAGGTAAGATTATTGAAACTGATGCTTATGCTGAAATGAGCAAAGAACTTGTAAAAGCAAATGGAGTTGGAGTTGATACCGCAGGTACAGTTACAGGCAGTGGACCTGATTTCACTATTTCATTAGGTAAAAATGAAGTGGCTCAGGATCTTTCATTCAATCTTCATGTTGGTGCTGATGCTGATATGACAAACAAGATTCATGTAAACATTGAGGCTATGACAGCAGCTGGACTTGGAATAAAGGGACTTGATGTTTCCGATGATTCCGGAATAGCTGCGACATATGCAATTGATGCTATTGCAGATGCAATCCAGTCAGTATCTTCTCAGAGATCTGCTCTTGGTGCTATCCAGAACAGACTTGAGCATACAATTAACAACTTGGATAATGTAGTTGAGAACACAGATGCAGCTGAATCTCGTATCCGTGATACAGATATGGCTGAAGAAATGGTTAGCTACAGCAAGAACAACATCTTGCAGCAGGCAGGTCAGTCAATGCTGGCTCAGGCTAATCAGGCAAATCAGGGTGTACTGTCATTACTACAGTAATCTAATCATAAAAAATGGCCCCGTAGTAGTCCGCAGCTACTATGGGGCTAATTTGATATAAAGATATTTTGATAGGAGTTTTACTTGTGAGACTATTAGTGCTGGATTGGGAATTTATAAACAAAAAAGAGTTATATGCGGCCTTTGACAGAATGGGAGTATCATATGACTTATTTACAGTACCTGCTGATGTATATATAAGGCTAAAAGTGGATGATGCAGTAGAAATTCTGTTGAATCAAGTGAAAAAGGGACGTTATGATGCAGGGTTTTCTATAGATTTCTTTTCATCTTTTGCAGAGGCATGTCATAGAATCGGAATACCATATTTTTCATGGAGTTATGATACACCAAGTTTTATTGGAGATAGCAAATATAGAGCTTATGATACAAATCATTGTTTTTTATTTGATTCGCATGAGTATGAGAACCGTTTGAAAGCGGGAGACTGTGGGAATTTATACCATTTGAATTTGGCAGTACAGCAATATGATTTTAAAAAGCTGAGATTAAAGGCAGGACAAGAAAGGCTATCAGCGGATGTTTCATTTGTGGGAAAGATGTATTATGTAGATCTTGACAATGTGTATGCAGCTTTAGATACTGAAAGGGCAAGCGCATTAAAACAGCTAATTAATTTTCAAGTTGACCATGAAGATATTAATGTTACAGATGAATTTGTTACAGTTAAAATATCTGAGGAGTTGCTTACCAGGGAAGCATGGAATGCGTATGTTGAGGGGAGTGGAAATAGTAGAGGAACTGGCTATGCCAGAATTTTCCAGTATGATGATTATAACCCAATGGCAAGAATGAAAAAATTCCTTGAAAATACTGCTACATATAAACAGAGAGTTCTTTTGTTGGAAATGTTAGCAAGACGACTTGATTTGGCTCTTTATACCCAGGATGAAGATAACGACTTTGTTAAAAATGCCGATTATCGTGGTGTTGTTGATTATGATACGGAGATGCCTAAGGTTTTTTATAACTCAAAAATAAACATTAATACAACTAGCAGGAATATAAAAAATGGTATACCAAAACGTTGCCTTGATATAATGGCGGCAGGAGGATTTCTATTAACAGATGATCAAAAGGATTTATATACTGAATTAGAGGACAAAAAGGATATGGTGGTTTACCATAATATTGCGGAAGCTTGCGAATTGGCTGATTATTATTTGAAGCATGATACAGAGCGACAAAAGATTGCCATGAGTGGCTATCATAAGATGAAAGAATGTTTTTCATATGAAAGACAGCTTTCAAAGATTTTTAGTGTTATATAGATAACTGTAGATTGGTAGCATTTTTATCTATACAGCAAAAAGTTATTTTGGAATAAGTGAAACATGTGATGAAAAACGACTATTCAACTATAATTCAATATATAGGAAAACAGGACTGGCATAGAGCAATCAGCGAAATCTCTTTGTGCCTTTCTCAAAATGAAATGGATGAAGAGTTAGCAATACTAGCGGCAACAGTATTCATAGGAACAGGTAACTACGATAAGGCAAGAAACGTTATAGCAAAAGGCTTTTGCATAAACAAAAGAAACTGCGAACTATGGCTTTTGCTGGGGCAAACATATGAAACTACAAATGTAAATCAGGCTTATTTGTGTTATGAAAATGCGTTATTTTACGCGGGAAATGAAAATGATAAGGCCATAATAAAAGAGTTTGTTAAAAGCAGTAAGGGCGCCTCTGATTTTAAAGTGAAAAAGGTGTCGATTGTGATACTGTCATATAATACACTTGATTACACTAAGGAATGCATTGAGAGTATAAAAAAAACATGTCCTAAGTTTGCATACGAAATTATAGTGGTAGATAATGCTTCATATGATGGGAGCGTAGAGTGGCTGAACCAGCAAGATGACATAAAGCTTTTGTGTAATAAGGAAAATGTGGGATTTCCTAAAGGATGCAATCAAGGTATTGCCTTATCTGAAAAAGATAATGATATTTTTCTATTAAATAATGACACTGTACTGTCAGATGACGCTTTGTTTTGGCTCAGGATGGGGCTATATGATGCTGACGATGTTGGCGAATCAGGCGCGATGTCTAATTCGGTGTCAAATTCTCAAAAGGTTTTATGGGATATATCATCAAAAGAAGATTGGCAAGAGTGCGTGTCTGTGGTACCAACTATATTTAATTATCCGTTCGCAGACAGAAATTGGCTAGTAGGTTTTGCTGTTTTGCTAAAGAGAACTGTTCTGGATGAAATAGGTCTTTTGGATGAAACATTTAGCCCAGGTCAATATGAAGATAATGACTTGAGCTTTAGATTAACTCAAAGTGGATACAGGTGTCTTTTATGCAAGAATAGTTACATATATCATTATGGATCAGCTGGTGGAAAACATTCATCAACATGGAATGAGCTTACTTCTATTAATTCTAAAAAGTTTGCAAATAAATGGGGTGTTTTGTTAACACAAAGCTTTTTACTTCCAGTTTGGATACCAAATATGTTTTTCTTGAATCAGTTAGGAAATGTAAAGATTCTTGTGGTAGGCGCTGGTATTGGATATAGTATATTAGTTTTGAAACAGTTTAATCCGTTAGCTGAAATAGAAGGCATAGAATTTGAAGATAGAAATTTGGGATTAGTACCTAAAAATTGTGTGGTACATAAAATGGATGATGATGGTGCCTGTAAGTCTATAGAAACAAATAAGTATAATTATATAATCGTTGATGATAGAGCCATTGATAGATTTGGCTTTTCGTGTATAAACGAGTTATATAAAAAGCTTCTGGTGCCTGATGGAGAATTTATATACAATAAAGATAAGGTGAAAATTCTTTGAAAAGCTGATAATAAATGCTTTTATATATTGACATTAAGAATGGAGAAAAAGATGTAATGGAATTGATATTTAATGCAATAGCTATTAAGGATAATATTGGTTATGCATCGGATTATGAACGCAATGGTTTGTTTGAAGTTGATATAAATACCGGGGCATGCAAATACATTCGATTATTTCCTAATGAAGAAGTTATGTCTAGTTATCTTCATAGTTGTTGTGTCTGGATAGAAAATAAGGTGTATTTTATTCCTGCAGCAGGTAAAAATATATCAATTTATAATGTAGACACCAGAGAAATAGTGACAATAGAAATCCCTTATGAATTAGATGGGCTTAATGCAGACTATAGTAAAAGACTTAAGTTTTCTAAAGCGTTTGAGAGAGAAGACTATTTGTGGATAATGCCCGCCACTTATCCTGGCATAATAAAATTAAATATAAAAACAGAAAAAATTGTAATAATAAATAATTGGCTTCCTAATGATGGATTTATGTTTAGAAGAGCTGTTTGTGCTAAAGGGAATGTGATTTATGCCGCAAGTGGAAACAATAATAATATCCTTATATTTGATTTAGACACAGAAATAGGTAGAATAAAAAAAATAGGTGCATTGAATAATGGTGTTATGGATATGTGCGAAAATGGAGAGGATTTGGTAATGGCACCTAGATTAAAGGGGGCAGTAATTAAATGGAATTTAGTTACAAATGAGATTAAAGAATATTGTGATTATCCGAAATGTTTTATTCCAGGGAAAATAGTTTTTAGTCATATATACCCAAATGAGCAAGAATATATTTTGGTGCCAGCTAATGCAAGTCATGGAATAAGATTACAAGATGGAAAATTGATAGTTGATGATATAATTCAATGGAAAACAGATATAATGGCAAAAGTAGAATTGATGTTTGAATTAAATAATCAATTATATTTGAGAGAGATAAGTAATAATTTGTCTAATCGTTTTTATGTCGTAAACAAGAATGACAACGAGGTGTTTGATTTTTGTTTTGTTATTATAAATGAAGAAGAAAGAAAAAAAGCATTTATACAGGCAACTACAAATAATCAAGAAGTTATGAGGGAAACTTCAACTTTTAGATTTACTGATTGGTTAGATTTGATGAACTAAAGGAGTTGATATTATGAATTATGCAGTAGTACTTGCAGGAGGAAAAGGACAGCGATTTGGAAATGGGAAAATTTCAAAGCAATTCGTTGAGTTGACTGGAGTTCCTATGATTATATATTCATTAAAGACTGCAGAGAAGAATAAGAATATAGATGAAGTATGTGTTGTAGTTGCAGAGAACGAAGAAGAAAATGTCAAACGATGGATAAGAAAGTATGGAATCAGTAAAGTTAAATTTTTTGCAAGACCAGGAAAAGAAAGACAACAGTCAGTGTTTAATGGACTTCAATCACTTCCAGCAAAAGCTAGAGATACAGTAATGATAATGACATCCGTTTGTCCGTTTGTATCGCAAAAAACTATAGACAAGCATTATGAGATGATTAATGAATATGATGCGACGATAACAGTTGTTAAGGCCACGGATGCAATTACTTTTAGTAATGATGGAAAACGTGTAAACAGAACCCTTCAAAAGAAAAAAATATATTTACAGCAGGGACCTCAGGTTTTTAGATATGGCATATTGCTTCTTGGTCACAAGATGTATATGGAAGATGAAGAATATAGAAAAATGGATGTAACTGAGGATAGTGAGTTGGTGCTTAATATTGGTGTTGAGTGCTATATGGTTATGGGAGACCGTTTTTGCATAAAGGTAACATATCCTGAGGATTTGGCAATTGCAGAGTCTTTGCATCCTTTGTTTATAGAACAGGAAAAGAGGTATGAGGATGAACAGAATAATAGCTGAGGATATAGAAGAAATTATAGCAGGCGATTTGCTATATAAAGAATTTTATGGAAAAACAGTTCTTATTTCTGGGGCAAATGGATATGTTCCGGCTTATTTTGTTCATACGTTTCTAGGATTGAATGATAAGTATCATGCTGGAATATCTGTAATTGCTTTATGCAGAAATTATGAAAAAGCAGCAAGAAGATTTGAAGACTATTTAGGTCGTGAAGATTTTGAACTTGTTATACAAGATGTATGTAACCCAATTAATATCGATAGGGAAATTAATATTTTTATTCATGCCGCAAGTCCTGCAGGAATTAAAACTCGTCATGATGACCCGGTAAATACCTTTCTTGCTAATGTAAAAGGCGCAGAAAATATGCTGGATCTGGCTGTTAAAAATCCATGTGAATATTTTTTGTTTCTCAGTAGTGTAGATGTGTATGGCCGTATGGATAATAATGAACGATTAAAGGAATGTGATTCAGGATATTTGGATCCATTGAATGTTAGAAACACATATTCGTGTGGAAAACGAGCGGCCGAATCATTGTGCAAAGCATTTCAAGTGAAGTATAAATTGCCGGTATATATAGTTAGACCATTTCAGATAATGGGACCGGGTCCTGAATTAAATGATGGTAGATTACATATAGATTTTATTTCGCAAATATTAGAAAAGAAACAGATAATTCTCAAAAGTGATGGATCCGCAATAAGGAATTTTATGTATATTACAGATGCCATAAGAGGAATGTTTTACGTGATGCTTAAGGGTAATCCTGGAGAAGCTTACAATATTGTGTGTGAAAAAGGTGAGATGTCTGTAAAAAATCTTGCTGAGATTATGGCAAGAAATGTGGCCGATGGCAGCGTAAAAGTGATATTTGACTATGAACACAGGAACGCAATAGAAGTAACAAGTGCACTTTCGGTTGTCATTGGTGATTCGTCAAGACTTAGAGAATTAGGTTGGACAGGTAAGTATTCGGTGGAAGACGGCGCTGCAAGAATGATGAGATATTACGGGATAGAGGTACGATAATATTATGAAAAAGGTGATTTTATTTGGCGCGGGTAACGGTTGTAAAAGAGTATTAAAAACTATCGATAGTGATGTACGAATTGTTGCGATAGCAGATAATGCATATGCTGATATTTTAACTTGTCAGGGGCATTTGGTAATAAATCCTAAGAAAATTATGGAATATGAATTTGATGAGATAATTATTACTTTAGACGATTTAAAAAAAGGCAATGATGAAGCTATTCTGGAAATTTATTATCAATTAATTGAGCTTGGAGTAGATGATAAAAAAATTATATTACAGAGCATTAAATATAGAGAAAAAAGTGAATTTCACAAGCCTAGAATAGATTTTATTTATCAGCTTTCAGAGTATTTTAACAATATTGGTTTGGAAGGCTCTATTGCTGAGTGTGGGGTATATAGGGGCTGGTTTTCTGGAATTCTAAGTGATGCTTTTGTTACTCAAAAGCTGTATTTATTTGATTCTTTTGAAGGATTTTCAATATCGGATTTAGAAAGAGAAGAAGAAAAAGCAAAGAATTGGGTAGAATGTGGTGCACAGAAAAGACTGTCAAATACATCTGAGGATATCGTTAAATTGAGAATTAGAAATCGAGAAAGACTCGTAATTCGTAAGGGATTTATTCCGCAGACATTGGAAGGTATTAGTGATAGTTTTTTGTTTGTGAATCTTGATATGGATTTATATACGCCACAGTTTGAAGCATTAAATTGGTTTGCCTCACGCATGTTGTCGGGGGGTAATTCTTATGCATGATTATTTTAATGATAACTTACATGGTACACAGAGAGCTGTAGATGATTTTAAAGACAAAGAGGACTTCTCAATTATTCCAATAGGTGATTTGAGAAGTATTGCCCTGATAAAGAAATAAAATTTTTAGATGTAGAAAAGAGGATTTTTATGAATGAAGCACATAAAGAGTCTTTAGAACTGTTGAAGATTGTGCATATGATTTGTATTGAAGAAAAAATAAAATATACAATCACAGCAGATACATTGATAGCATACGATGCTGGAATGAATTATGATGACTGCCCACCAATTATTTATATATCACTCTTATTTTGCGATTTTAATAAACTCAAAATCAGATTGGAAAAATTGTGCAGACAGAATATAAACTATTCTCTTCATGATTATAAAAATACAAAACAGTTTGACACGTTTGAGACATGGTTTGTTAAAATGCCAAAGTTTCAATTAGATAAGAAACGACAGGACGATAGGTTTTATTATGGAACAAGATTGATAATTGTTCCTATGTTTACTGCTGGAAAAACAGAGGATGATTATAAAAAAGCGTATAAACTTTTTTTTGATACTACAAATACAGTAAATGCTAGGGCTGTACTTAGAGGAAAACCGATAGGAAGTTATATACGATTATCACCTAAACGTAGAACTTCAAATCGCTATATAAAAATGAGAGGTGAGTTTTCGATAGAAGATTGTATCAACAAATACGGAAATAAATCGGATGGGAAGTATATAGTATTCCCTTATTTAATGGATAGAAATAAAAAAGATTCTAATTCATTACCTGAAATGGTAAGAGAACATATAGAGCTAACGAATGAAGTATTAGAGGATGTAGAGATTATTAATTTGTGGGGGCAAGAAGCATATTGTATTAGAAGAAAAGATATTTTGATAAATATGTTTCCAGATTATGCTATAAAAGAAATTTTAAATACTAAGAAAAGTCATTTAGCTTTAAATGGTAATACGTATTTATGGCGAGTTCAACAGATACAAGTGGAACTGCTAAGAGAATTTGACAAAATCTGTAGAAAGCATGATTTAAGATATAATATCAGTTTTGGTACACTTTTGGGAGCGGTAAGACATAAAGGATTTATTCCATGGGATGATGATATAGATGTGACAATGCCCGCCGAAGATTTTAATAGATTAGATAGTGTTATGAGAGAAGAATTGGATGAGTCAAAATATTATTATCGTTGTCCGGAAAATGAAGAGAATAACCATCTTATTTTTAAACATCTTGAGCGAAAAGGAACTGTTTACACTAAACCGGGTAGATCAAAACTAAAACAGGAGATAGGCGTTTTTATAGATATATTTCCTATGTATCCGTCAGCACATTTTATGGTTTCTGATTGGATACATGCCAAGATCTGTAGATATTGGCGAACTGCATTATGGGCTACTGTTGGCGCAGAATCAGAAGCAAGCCCTAAACTTCGTAAAAAATATGAAAGGATGGCAGCACCGGGAAACAAAAGATGTTATAAAAATTTTATAAGAGCCGCAACTTTTTTCAAAAATAAAAAGTATTTGAAATTCTGGATTGCAATGGATAGGAACCCATATAAAACAGCATTGGTAAGAATGAGTAATTATACAGATTCTATTGATATTGAATTTGAAGGCAATCTGTTTAAAGCACCTCGTGACTATGAAAAAGTATTGGATTACTGTTTTGGCCATGATTTTATGATGTACCCGTCTAATAGAGGGCGTATTGCTTCACATAATGCAATGATGAATATAGGAGATTTATACTTAGAAGAAAGTGAGAATTAAAGTATGAAATATGGATATATGTTTTATCAAAAGCCGCTTAAAGAAAATATGAAAACAAGACCTGTGAATTTAGGTGATCCAATTCAGTCATATGCTGTTAAAAATCTTTACAAGGAAATGGGAATAAAGGAGGAAGACATTATACCTGTTCCACGATATGATATGGCAAATTATGATGGTGAAGAGTGTATATGTGTTGTTAATTCTGCAAGCAATTATGAAGAACTTGCATATGACTCACACTTTATGCCACCTTCAAAATTAGTACATGCAATACCGATGTCGCTACATTTGCATAGAGAAATTCCGGAAGCTGAACTAGCATTTTATAAGACTTGCGGTGGTGTTGGGTGCAGAGATATTTCGACAGTGAATTATTTGAATAAACTCGGTGTGGATGCATATCTATCTGGTTGCCTCACTGCAACATTGCCTAGAAGAAGTGAAGATGTAGCACGAATGGCTGATAAAATTTACTTTTTGGACGTACCAGCTGATGTGATGAAGGTTATGCCAGAAGACATTAGATCTGAGGGAATCAATTTGTCTAATATTTTGCGATTTAATAATCCAGGCAATAGTAACCGAATATCTGTAGAGGATGCATATGAGGAACATAGAAAGGGTGAAGAAAGAATAAGATTATTGAGGGATACAGCCAAGCTTGTGGTTACATCGAAGCTACATGTAGCTTCGCCTTGCATGGCGATGGGAATACCTGTGGTTTTAGCAAAAAATCATTTTGGAGATAGATTTGGATTTATAGATAGATTGCTACCTACATATACCCCGGAGCATTATTCCGAAATAGATTGGAATCCTAAGCCAGTCGATTATGAGGAAGAAAAGAAAAAGATAAAACAGATGTTTTTCGATAAAGTTAATACTATGAAAAGCAGGATAGAACTAGAAAAGATGTGGGGGGATAAAAAGCCTATATACGAAATTGACTACAATACAGCGACTTCATATGCAGTAAAAAAGACTCCATTTCCTACTGAAAATTTCAAGTACGCCGTATGGGGTATTGTGTTGTCAGCTGCTTTTTATCTTGATGAGGCTATGAAGGAATTTGTTCCAAAAGCAAAATTAATTGCAGGTATTGATATAGCGGCTGAAGGCAAATACTGCGGAGTCGATATTATAAAACCAGAGTACATTGAAAATCTTCCTGTCGATACAGTGATAATTGTTGCCGCACCGTCAGCTCATGCTCCTGCAAGGGAATTGTTAGAAAAGTTGCATAGGCCATACGTTTTGTTAAAAGGAACAGAGGTTGAATATTCAAATTTTGATTTAGTGGGTAAGAAACAACAATGATAACAGGAGTAAAAATCAATCCAGATGATTATGGAAATCTGGAGGCTACAATAAATATATAGCAAGGACAACAACATTGCCGATTTATCGTTGCCTCAAAATTAAGAATCCGTTGGAGAATGTAGATCTCTTTTTAAATGTTCTTAGAAAAGGGGATGTAGTTTTTATTTATCCTGATTCAGAATATCAGTATTCAATCACTCTGCAAAAAATAATTGATGCAGGTTTGATTTCTGGTATTGGTATATCAGAGAAAAATCAGGTGAAAGCCTATTTGGAAGTGCTAAATATTGTTGATAAGGTTTTGGTGGAGAGTGTGAATAGAAAAACTTTGATATCAAAACTTGAAGAATTGCATGAAATAGGTAACAAATGTCATTTTGCTACGGTTGTTGAAATGAACGAACATGAAGGTGATAGCTTAGTGGCGGACGAGATAATAGTAATTACCGATAACCTTAAATCAAGCAAGTAGAATTGAGGTGTGATTTTGAGAAAACATCAAAAAAAGCAGGTGGATGAATTATTGAATCTGCTTGGACAGGCACATGAGCAAATATTTAAATTGCTCAGAAATGGTAATAGTACCGAAGTGTGTGAAATTCTGGGGGATTGCCAAAATGTTGCTATAAGTGTGGGTACGGCGATTGATGAAGAAGAAGGAGAAGGCTCCTATACAGTAAAATTATTAGAAGAATACTGCGAACTGGTTTATCAGTTAAATGAAGCAATAGTTCAGGAAACTATAAATTCAGTCAATGAAGTAAGAGCTCCTTTAGATAAGTCGCTAAAAAATATAAAGAAGGCATACAATAAGGATGTGCATATGCAAAAGGAAGTCGTGTTCATGCCATATAAGGCTTCTATGTGGGATTCCTTGGAGAGTGTCTGGGAAAAGTATAATAATGATCCTGAATGGAATGCCGTGGTTGTTCCAATTCCTTATTTTGATAAAAACACTGATGGAACATTACGAAGTTACCATTATGAGGGTAATCAGTTTCCTAAATATGTGCCTATTGTTAAATATAGTAATTATAATTTAAAAGAAATTCATCCAGATAGAATATATATACATAATCCATATGATAACTATAATTACGTAACAACAGTTCATCCTAACTATTATTCTAATATGCTAAAAGAGTATACAGAATGGTTGGTTTATATTCCTTATTTTGTATTAGCAGAAAGGAATCATAAAGATTTAAATGCGATTTCATCGATAGCGCATTTTGCGACAGCACCAGGGGTGCTTAATGCTGATGAAGTTATTGTACAGTCAGAAGATATGAAAGCATGCTATGTGGAAGCTCTTGTACAAATGGCAGGAGAAAAAACTAGACAAATATGGGAAAATAAGATAAAAGGAACTGGTTCGCCAAAACTTCAGAAAGCTGCAAATATAAGAAAAAAACAATATGACTATCCTGATGAATGGATGAATAAGATAATTGGTGAGAATGGAAAGAAAAAAAAGGTGATTTTTTATAATACATCTATTCAAGCATTACTTAATAAAGCGAGTATGATAGACAAAATTCGTAGTGTTCTTGAAATTCAAAAGCAATATCGAAAAGATGTGGTAATCCTTTGGAGACCACATCCTTTATTGGAAGCAACAGTGTCTTCAATGTTACCAGATTTATGGAAGAGTTATATTGAGGTTGTAAATGAGTTTCAGTCAGATGATATTGGCATATATGATGATTCGGCTGACTTATATAGAGCTATTTCGATTTCAGATGCATATTATGGAGATATGAGCAGTGTGGTTCAGTTGTTTTTGACGGCTGGAATACCTGTAATGATTCAAAATACTGAAATTAGATGATATTTACGTTCTTGGAGAGTGGTTTAGACAATGTTTATGAGGATTAGTGTGAAAAACATTGCTATTATAATTGAAAGAAAATATAGATAGTGTGATAGACTAGTGCATAAAAGCAGATGTCCTAACAGATTTCTTCCGAGAGAACAGAGATGAGTTGGTCAAAGTGGTAATATTTGATTATACATTTGATAGAATAATTAAATTATAAAAAGATGATGCAAGGATAGAAGGAACTGGAAAAATGTTTGCAGCAGGAGTTGCACCATGGGTGAAGTGGTAAATGGCAAGGTGAGGTGAAAGGAGACTATTCATGTGTTATACAATAGATGAAATTAAACATAAAACAACACCAATTGCTAAGCAATATGGGATTAGCAAGATTAGTTTCTTTGGTTCTTATGCAAGAGGCGAGGCAGACGATGACAGTGATATCGATTTTTATATAGATAAAGGTAAGATGAGAAGTTTACTACAATACTATTCATTTGTAGATATTTTGGAAAAAACTTTTAACTGTCATGTAGATGTAGTTTCGACAGGTATTGAGGACAAGGCATTTCTTGCAAAAATCATGAAGGATGGTATTGCACTATATGAAGAGTGATAATGATATATTAGTAATAAAAAAGAAGATATTCAAGTACTTAAGGAGCAATTGGAGAAACCATTAGTATAAACAAAATGTTTTATCATTTATATGAGGTTTTGTATGAAAAACGTTGCTATTATAATTGAAAGAAATCAAAGTAACATATTGAAGGAGTCTGTTCAAAGACTGGCAGAGATGGAACTCTTTAGTAATATAATAATTGCTGATATTTTTTCGAATGATATGAGCGCAGATGTAATAGCTCAGAGCGGATTTGATATGGTTGCATTTGATGATGAATTGAAAGGCTATGCGACAATATTAAATGTTGTAATTGACAATTTTGATTGTGTAGATAATCTTTTTGTGGTTAATTCTCCTTGTTTAATCAACAAGCAAACAGTTGAATTAATGCTTGAAAAACTTAGTGATAAAAACGTTGGAGTTGTTGGAACTTCAAATACTGCAAAACGATTTGAAGGCGGTAATAATTCATATAAAGCGCTGGGAGTAGGTACAGATCTTTTTGCAATTAAGACAGACAAAACTCATGTAGTCGGTAAATTTGATGAAAACCTGCAAATAATAGGTAATGTTTTGATGGATTATACATTAAGAACCTGGAGTGCGGGTTTTGAAGTAATAGCCATTGAAGATTATTCTGTAGAAAGCTTTAGTCAAGAACTAAATGCACTCTATAATACAAATTTTGCAGAAGCTGATAGAAAAAATCTTAAAGAAAAATGGGGGATGAATTATTTTTGGGTTACTCCTAATCCATTTATTCCTGAGATGGTTAATCGAGAAGGAAAAAATGATTTTACAGTTCTCGAGGTTGGCTGTGATATGGGCGCTAATCTGATTGAAATAAAAAGGAGAAATCCTAACTGCAAAACTTATGGACTAGAGATTAATCCAAGAGCTGCGAAGATTGCAGGATTTATAAATGAAGTACAGGAAGGCAATATTGAAAAGCTGGAGGTGCCTTTTGACTTGAAATTTGACTATATTGTGTTTAGTGATGTGTTAGAACATCTTCATAATACAGAAACTGTTCTTGCAGAAATGAAAAAGTACCTTAAGGATGATGGGCGCATTATTGCTAGTATTCCTAACATTATGCACATATCAGTAATGAAACAGCTTATGACAGGAAGATTTACATATGAAGATTCAGGGCTTTTAGACAGGACTCATGTGCATTTCTTTACCTATTATGAAATTGAGAAGATGTTTAGAGAAGCAGGGTATGTTATTGATAGTATTTCCACAACGGTTATGCCTCTTGAAGAAGGTGATGAAGAATTGATAGACGCATTGGTTTCTTTTACAAAGGAAGGTATAAGCAGCGATATGTACAAGGCATACCAGTACTTAATAAGAGCTAGCTTGGGAGAGTAGCTATGATTATAAAATGTTCGGCTGAGGATTTTCCACCTGGGATTACAGATGAAATTTCAGGTAGGAAGATATTCTGCGTTTGCTGATAACATAACTGGTCTTTTATGTGTTAATCATGATATTGGCGGTTTGTCACTTGGAGATGTTCCTGCTTGGAAAGACATGCTTTTGATAATACGATGGTGGGCTTTTTTGCCGATGAAAATGAGATTTAATATATAATTGCGAGCACTGCGTAGGCAGTGCTCTTGGTTGTTTTAAACCAGTAAAAAGTAGTAAAAATTATTCAAACCAGTAAAGAGTAGTAAAAGATATTAAAACCAGTAAAGAGTAGTAAAAACAACCAAAATTACACAATAGACACTGTTGATTTCCACCTCTAACTGGAATATTATTCAAGTTAGAGGTGCATACTATAGAGGACGAAGAAAATGCATGTCCGATTTTTGAAGGATGAAAATATGCTATTGCCTGTCAAACTGATTCGTAGTACAATGTGCCAAAGCAATTCATTTTCTATGGTTATGCCGTTGGCAAGTTGAAGTTTTTCAATCGGGTGCGCATAGTACCCTAATTGTCAATGAGAGCTCTGGCAATTATCTTAGGTTATTTTTATTTATTATTTTGAAAATCTTGCTTTATATCCAATTAAAAACAATTTATAAAGCAGGAAATAAATAGCTGGGATAGTCATAGTTTTTCCTGCTACCAAAGGAGGAAAAACGAATGAGTGATGGAAACAGAGAGTACAGAAGAGATTTACTTTACCTATATGATTGAAAAAAGGGTAAAGAGCCAAAACCTATATGGCAGTAAGCTAATTAAGATACCTCAGCCTCAGTTTGTGGTATTTTATAATGGAGATCGAGAGCAGCCTGAACAGTGCGAAATGAGGTGGTCAAAGTGGTAACATTGGATTATACATTTGATAGACAAATCGAATTAGAAAGAGATGCTGCAAGGATTGAAGGCAGAGAAGAAGGCAGAGAAGAAGAATTAGAGAAAATAGTCAATAACATGCTTTCCAAAGGTTTGTCAAAGGAGGCTGTAGCAGATTATTGTGATGTATCCATTGATATGTTAGAAAAAATGTTAGTATAATAAATGTTAGTAATAAGGGACCATTTGGGGTTCCTTATTTTATAGAAAAGATTGCTAAGGACAAGAAGGTAGCATATGCAATTGCATGCAGCAATTCTGAAAAAATAAAGGATATTCGCGAGAAGCTTGGCATTGACACGAACGAGTTTAATCCATATAGAAATCGATTGATTAAAAAAGGAATTCTAGATGGAAGCGAGTATGGAACAATCAAGTTTACGCTGCCATACTTTGGAAGATATGTTATGGATAATTATTACGAAATGTAGAGAAAACAGGGTTAACTGGCTGTTACTCTGACACGCAGGAGATACTAAAAAATAATTTACATGTATATGTATTTAATTGTATAATTTATATGTAATTATATTTAAATGCATATAAATTCATATAAATTCATATAAATACAATGTAGCATTTAAATGAATGTAAACTCATGTAAATACATTTGGTTTTTCGCTTTAATACTTAATAAATGAAAGGTTTGATATGAGTAATCCATATACTACAACACCGGGGAAAATACCTCTACTAAGTTATATAGCTCGTCCAAGACAAATAGATGATATAGTCGATGAGTTTCAGGAAGAATATCCGAGCAATCAGATATACAAGATTGTTGGAATAAGAGGAACAGGTAAAACTGTAGCCTTGAGAGAAATTGGAAAAGAGCTTGAAGCTTCGGGTAATTGGATAGTTTGTAATTTGAATGTAGAGGGTGACCTGATATCGGAGTTTTATGATCATATAGTGAATGCGTCCTATTCAAAAAAGATATTAAGTGGCACAAAGGTATCTGCGGGCAATTTTGTCAAAGTTGAGCTGTCTAAAAAAGATGATATAACCTTGACTAATGAAATAAGAACACTTTTGGACAAGATAAAAGGAAAGGGAAAAAGAGTTTTAATTACTATTGATGAAGTGTTTGATAGTAATAGCTTGAGATTTTTTATATCGCAATGTCAGATATGGGTAGGGGAGGAATACCCTATATTTTTGCTAACAGCAGGTCTTGAACATAACTATGATGAAATATGTGCGAATAGGAATATGACTTTCTTTAAGAGAGCACCTAGAAAAGAACTTTATTTTCTGGATTTAAACAGAGTTGTTGATGATTATGCTGAAAAGTTTCATTTGAGCGAAATTGAAGCTGAAAAAATGGCTATTATTACAAATGGCTATGCATACGCTTTTCAGCTGCTAGGCTACATATGCTGGAAGGAAAATAAGTCTTATGAAGAGGTACTTAGTATTTTTGATAAAGAAATTGATAACAATGCCTACCAGTTGATATGGTCTGAATTGTCAAGCGGGGATAAAAGGACGTTGATTTCAATCGCAAAGTGCGAGACGAATAAAGTCAAGGATATAAAAGTTATTTGCGGTTGCTCTTCGCAGTCATTTCAGCAAAGCAAGGAAAGGCTCATAAGCCGCAAGCTTATAAAAAATCCAGAATTTGGTGTGGTTAAGTTTACATTGCCTAGGTTTAGAGAATTTGTGCTACGTGCAGAAAGATTATATGGCTAAAATAGCATAGGTCTCACTTATCAATTATAATTCTATAATTGCACAAAACCAGTAAAAAGTAGTAAAAGCAACCAAAAGCAACGAATTTGGTTGCTTTTTATTGCTTTTGCCTATACAATACTCTTAGGAGGGCTATTGCCATGGCAGATAGAGGTATACGACTAAAGGAGATAGAGGCAGAACTGAAAAAGCTTCCAGAAGGTAATGTCACATATAAGAATATTCGTGGTGCGAAAAGAATGTATTTTTGTGGAAAATATGTTAAAGCGGCTGATGAAGCGGATGTTATTCTTCAAGTTTCAAAAAGAAAACGGCTTGAAGCGGAAAAAGAGATGCTTTTGGCTGGGGATGGCTATGTTGAAGTGTCACAAAAAAGTGTGCCGTTTGAAACAAATGTTATAACTGGTGAAGCTTTAGTTAGGGCGACAAGTGGAATTTTAGATTTCGGATATCGAAAGTGCTCGCTACTGCTAAATAGATATCTAAATAGTGAATCAAAAGGAAGAGTATGTATATTATACGGCTTAAGGCGAACCGGCAAAACGACCATGGTTTTGCAGGAAATATCGAATCTTCCTATGTCACAAACAGCCTACATAAAAATACTTACATCTAATGATATGGCACAGCTAAACCGAGATATAAAGCGCTTGGCGGATTTAGATTACAAGTATATTTTTATTGATGAAGTAACGTTAATGAAAGATTTCATTGATTCAGCATCACTTCTGTCAGATGTATATGCGATTCAGGGGATAAAGATTGTTTTATCAGGAACTGATTCACTGGGGTTTGCAATTTCGACTCGTGAAGAATTGTATGATAGGGCGATAACCATTCATACGACGTTTATTCCCTTTAAGGAGTACGCTAGTCTATTGAATATAAATGATGTAGATGAGTATATTCGTTATGGCGGAACATTTAGAATGGGTGACAATTCTTTTTGCGATGAACAGCTGAGTGATGAATCCATTTCTTTTATTGATGATGAATCAACCAGACGATATATAGATACTGCCATTGCGAAAAATATACAGCACAGTTTAGCTTGTCATCAAGATGGCGGTCATTTTAGGCACCTTATTAGTCTATATGAAGCTGACGAATTGACCGGCGCAATTAATCGTATTATTGAGGATATGAATCACAGATTCTTGCTATCTGTGATTACGCGTGATTTTGTGTCACATGATCTAGGCTCAGCCAGGCAAATCTCAAGAAAGAGAGCAGCAACTATTGGCAAGTTTAGTATGCTGGATGCGATAAATATTAGTGAAATTACTTGTAGACTTATGGAACTACTTGAAATAAAGAACGCAGCTGATAGAAAAATTGACCTTACAAATGATCATGTGACAGAAATAAAGGAATATTTGAAAATGCTGGACCTCATTGTTGAATGTCCAGCAGAGGGTATTGGCACAGAGGCACCAGTTGAAAACGTTATTTTTTCTCAGCCGGGCATGAGGTATTGTCAGGCACAAGCATTGGTATACTCGCTGATGCAGGATGAGACATTTAACACTTTTTCTGCAATAGAAAGAAATGAAATATGTGATTTGATATTAGAAGAAGTGCGTGGTCGAATGCTAGAGGAAATAGTTTTGCTTGAGACAATGAAAGCTCTTCCTTATGGACAGAGAGCCTTTAAGCTTGTTTTTGAGGTGGGCGAAATAGATATGGTGGTTGAAAACCAGCTAAAGCAAACATGTGAGCTATACGAAATAAAGCACACTACACAGATTGACAAGAGGCAGTACAGACACCTTATTGACAGTGAAAAGATAAGAAAAATTGAGCATAAATATGGTTCAATTATTTCAAGGACAGTTTTATATAGAGGCGATGAAGATTATATAGATGGTATCCGCTATAAGAACGTTGAAGAATATCTAAAAGAACTGTAACCTTCTACAAACTATATTTGTCAACAGCCCATTTTTATTGTATAGTATGCAAGGAAATGAATTTTTTGGAAACGAATTATTCATTTTGCATTTAAAATGAAGCACAAACATGTGATTTTGCAGGATTTTATGCAGCTCGGCATGAGATTTTTGCAAGATTTGAGAAAGAATTATTCATATGGATTTATTTGAGTATGCCAGATCGGTTTCTAGCGAAAAGGAATCTCCACTGGCATCCAGAATGAGACCTACCACTCTTGATGAGGTGGTTGGACAACAGCATATTATAGGGAAGGATAAGCTGTTATACAGAGCCATAAAGGCTGACAAGCTTAGCTCCATCATTTTCTATGGTCCGCCTGGTACAGGAAAGACGACCTTGGCCAAGGTAATTGCCAGTACGACCAGTGCAGAGTTTATGTCGATAAATGCGACAGCTGCTGGAAAAAAAGACATGGAAGAGGTGGTGGAAAAGGCAAAGCAGACTGCCGGGATGTATGGCCGAAAGACAATCCTTTTCATAGACGAGATTCACAGATTTAATAAGGCTCAGCAGGATTATCTGCTTCCTTTTGTTGAGGATGGCACGGTTGTTTTGATTGGAGCAACGACAGAGAATCCTTATTTTGAAGTAAATGGAGCTCTTCTATCCAGATCAATTATTTTTGAATTAAAACCTCTTGAGATTGATGATATAAAGCTTTTATTAAAAAGAGCTATCACTGATGAGCAAAAAGGCTTAGGCTCGATGAAGGCTGACATTTCTGATGAAGCATTAGAGTTTCTTGCAGATGTTTCAGGCGGAGATGCTAGAAGTGCTTTGACAGCCATAGAGCTTGGTGTTATGACAACACCTAGATCTGAAGATGGGATTATTCATATTACGCTTGATGTGGCATCAGAGTGTATACAGCGCAGAGTCAGACGTTATGACAAGTCGGGTGATAATCATTACGACACGATTTCTGCATTTATAAAATCAATGAGAGGATCAGATCCAGACGCGGCAGTTTATTATTTGGCTAAAATGCTGACAGCTGGAGAAGAGCCTAGATTCATAGCCAGACGAATAGCAATTTGTGCATCAGAGGATGTGGGAAATGCTGACCCGATGGCAATGGTTGTTGCTAATTCTGCAGCTGTTGCTGTGGAGAGGATAGGAATGCCTGAGTCACAGATTATTCTGTCGCAGGCCGCTACCTATGTAGCGTGCGCACCAAAGAGCAATGCAGCCTACGTAGCCATTGATCGCGCCATGCAGTTAGTAGGTGAGACCTCGTATCCGGTTCCGGCACATTTGCAGGATGCACATTACAAATCGGCTTCAAAGCTTGGACATGGCACGGGTTATCTATACTCGCATGATTTTGAAAATCATTATGTTAAGCAGCAGTATTTGCCGAAGGAGCTGGAAGGAATAAAGCTTTATGAGCCTACTGATATGGGCTATGAGAAAAATATAAAAGAACATTTCAAACGAATAAAGGGAGAGGATTGAAGATGAAACCATATAATCAGATGAGCGCAGAAGAACTTGCAGCTGAAAAGGAATTATTAGAAAAAGAATATAAAAAATGGCAGACAGCAGGCTTATCACTTGATATGAGCAGAGGAAAGCCATCAGTAGAGCAGCTTGATCTTTCAATGCCTCTTTTAGACGTATTGAATGGTGAGGCGGCAATGAGATGCTTAAATGGTGTTGAAACTAGAAATTATGGCAATCTTGAAGGCTTGTTGGAATGCCGCAAGATGATGGCAGAGATTATGGACTGTGATCCAGAGCAGGTTATTATTTGTGGTAACTCAGCACTTAATGTTATGTTCGATACAGTATCAAGAGGCTACTGTTTCGGATTTGATGGCTGCACACCATGGAGCAAGCTAGAAACTGTTAAGTGGCTTTGTCCAGTTCCTGGTTATGACAGACATTTTGCTATTACTCAGCATTTTGGTTTTGAGATGATAAATGTTCCTATGGATGAGAATGGTCCGGATATGGATGTTGTTGAAAAGCTTGTTGCAGAGGATGATTCAATAAAGGGTATCTGGTGTGTGCCAAAGTACTCAAATCCAACAGGTGTTGTATATTCGGATGAGGTCGTAAGACGTATGGCTAATCTTAAGCCAGCAGCAAAGGACTTTCGAGTATTCTGGGATAATGCTTATTCAGTTCATCATTTATACAATGAGAAGTGTCAGATTCTCAATATCTTGGATGAATGTGAGAAGGCAGGCAATCCTAATCTTGTATTTGAATTTTCATCTACATCAAAGATAACATTTGCTGGTGGCGGTATTGCTGCTGTTGCAATGAACAATAAGAATAGAGAAGAAATGAAGAAGACCATGACAGTTCAGACTATTGGATATGACAAGGTTAACCAGCTTCGCCATGCAAGATTCTTCACTAATGTTACAACAGTTGACAAGCACATGAAAAAGCATGCAGCATTACTTAGACCTAGATTTGAGCTTGTATTAAATGCTCTTGAAAGAGACTTAAAGGAGTCAGGTGTTGGTAGTTGGATTTCGCCAAAGGGTGGCTATTTCATCACATACTTTGCCCCTGTTGGCTGCGCAACACGTATTGTGGAGCTTGCTAGTAAAGCCGGAGTAGTATTGACACCAGCGGGAGCACCTTTCCCATATCACATGGATCCAGAGGATTCAGTAATTCGATTTGCTCCATCCTTCCCTTCACTTGAAGAGCTGGAGAAGGCAGCAGATATCTTTACAGTTTGTGCAAGACTTGCAGCAATCGAAAAGCTTACAATTTCAAAGCAGTAAATTAAAGCTACACTCACATTTGTGGGTGTGGCTTTTTTTCTAATGTGGTATTATAGGATGTGACAACAGATAATCATTATAGTGGAGGGGATTTTAGTTGCCTGGAATTAACAAATTTATCGATTTACATTTACATCTAGACGGAGCTATTACAGCAGATATAGCTAGAAGATTAGCTGATATTTCTAGTGTGACTTTGCCAGAGGATGATAACGAATTAGAAAAGCAGATACATGTTTCTGAGGACTGTACCTCATTAACAGAGTTTCTGGAAAAGTTTGCTTTACCAGGCAGTTTGATGCAGACCTATGAATCTTTATCTGAGGCAGTTTATCTTGTATGCGAGAGCTTAAAAAAACAGGGACTAATCTACGCAGAGATTAGATTTGCTCCACAGCTGCATACGAATGGAAACATGGAGCAGGAGGATGCCATTTTAGCTGCACTTGACGGCTTGAAGAGGTCTTCTATGAAGGCTAACCTCATTCTTTGTATGATGCGAGGCGAAGGAAATGAGGCACAAAATGCAGTTACTTTGGAACTGACCAAGAAATATTTGGTAGATGATGGTGGCGTAGTTGCTCTTGATTTGGCAGGTGCTGAAGCGCTGTTTCCAACGGACTGGTACAAGGAAGATTTTGAAAAGGCTAAAGCCTATAATATACCTTTTACAATTCACGCAGGTGAGGCTGCAGGGCCTGAAAGTGTCAGACTGGCCATTGAATATGGCGCAAAGAGAATTGGACATGGTATCAGAGCAAAGGAAGATGCAGCAGTGCTTCAAGTGGTTAAGGAGAGTGGAGTGACACTTGATATGTGTCCGACCAGTGAGAAGCAGACGCATGCTATTGAGGATATGAGCCAGTTTCCATTTATTGAATATATGAATCAGGGAATTAAGGTTACTCTTAATACAGATGATCCTGCTATAGAAAATACGACTATTGCAGGCGAGTATGATTACATGGAAAAGGAATTTGGCCTTACATTAGAGCAAGAAATAAAGTCATTAGAATATGCGATTGATGCGGCCTTTACTACAGATGAAGTGAAGCAGCAGCTAAAGGAAAGCATAAGACAGTAAAATGAAATTGACGCAGAGTAATTTCAAAATTGAAGGATAAATAAAAAATACAAATTACTACAGAAAGGAAGGGGTCATGAAATTAGGTTTTATTGGATGTGGAAACATGGCTAGTGCCATTATTGGAGGAGTGATAAAGGCTGGCCTTTATAAATGTGATGATATTATAGCCAGCTGTAGCAGTCAGGCAAATGCAGATAAAAAGTCAAAAGAGCTTGGAATAAAGGTAGTGTGTGATAATAATCAGGTGGTCGATTTTGCAGACATTGTTGTTCTTGCAATAAAGCCAGGAAAGTTTTCAGAGGTTCTTCCAGCACTTTCACAGAAGCTTTCTGACAAGCTTATTATTTCAATTGCAGCAGGTCTTACTGTAGATAATATTTGCAAAATGGCACAGCTAAATCTTATGAGCGCAAGAGTGATTCGTGTAATGCCTAACACACCTGCACTTGTAGGCGAAGGTATGAGTGCTCTTTGCATTGGAGATGGAGCATTAGACGGTGCTGTTTCTGAGGACGATATGAAGCTGGCACTTGATATATTTGCCAGTCTTGGCAAAGCTGAGATTGTTTCAGAAAAGCTCATGGATACAGTGACAGGAGTTTCTGGATCTTCACCAGCTTATGTATATATGTTTATAGAGGCAATGGCAGATGCAGCTGTAGCAGATGGAATGCCAAGAAATCAGGCCTATACCTTTGCAGCTCAGTCTGTACTTGGTGCAGCTAAAATGGTGCTTGAGATAAAGAAGGTGCCAGGCGAGTTAAAGGATGCAGTTTGTTCACCTGGTGGAACAACTATAGAGGCCGTTGCAGTTCTTGAAAAAATGGGAATGCGTTCTGCAGTAATTGAGGCACAGAGAGCCTGCGTAAAGAAGTCAAAGTCACTAGGTGAGTAAGTATATAAATGGGTGATTAAATGGATATTCAGGAATACGAAAGAGAACATATTGAATTAATGCGAAAGCTGGCACCAGAGTGCTGTGTGCTGCTAAAAAGTAATGGCGACTTTCCACTTGACGATACTTGTTCTTTGGCATTAGTTGGAAATGGAGCAAGACGAACAATAAAGGGTGGTTCAGGCTCCGGTGATGTTAATTCAAGATACTACACAACCTGTGAGGCAGCACTTGATAAGGCAGGCTTTCAGCTGACCAATAGTGAGTGGCTTGACGGTTATGACAAGGTATATGAGGAGGCATCAGCTGCGTTTGTTAAAAAGATGAAGGCTGAGGCAAGAGAGCATCACATGTTGGCAGCAACCTACGCAATGGGCGCTGTAATGCCAGAGCCAGAATGTGAAATTAGAATTACAGTTAATGCAGATGCCTGTGTTTATGTATTGGCAAGAGACTCTGGAGAAGGCAATGATAGAAGTCCGAGCAAGGGACAGATGATGCTTACAGACTCTGAAATCAGAGATATACTATTCTGTCAAAAGTATTTCAGAAAATTTATGCTGGTTCTTAACGTAGGCGCTCCTATAGATCTATCTCCTGTTGATGAAGTAGAAAACATTTTAATACTTTCACAGCTTGGAGTGGTTACAGGTGATGTGCTAGCGGACATTCTCCTTGGCAGGGCCTATCCATCAGGAAAGCTTTCATCTACCTGGTCTGATTGGGAAGATTATTCAAAAGAGGGAGATTTTGGTCAGCTTAATGATACTCGTTATAAAGAGGGTATTTATGTTGGCTACAGATATTTTGATTCAGTAGGTAAAAAGGCCAGATATCCTTTTGGCTTTGGTTTGTCATATACAACATTTGATGTAGAGCCTGTAAAGGTAGATACAAAGGAAAGCACAGTAAATGTTACTGCTAAGGTGACAAATACAGGCAAGCTGATAGGCAAAGAGGTTGTTCAGCTTTACGTGACTGCACCTTGGGGAAAGCTTGACAAGCCTTATCAGACACTTGTTGGATTTTTGAAAACAAAGAGTCTGATGCCAGGAGAGCATGAAGAAGTAACAATCAGCTTTGATATGGTTGATGTGGCATCATTTGATGAGTTCAAGGATGCATATGTTCTTGAAAATGGAAATTATATTCTTCGAATTGGAAATAGTAGTGTAAATACCAGCGTAGCCGGTCTTGTAAAGCTGGATGAAACTATTATTGTAAAGAAGCTTAACAGTATTTTGCATGAGCCTGATTTTACAGATTTTGTGCCAAAGAATACCTGGAGTGATGAAGACCTATCAGCATTTGAGCCTATAGTATTAGATCCATATGTGTTTGCGGGTATTGAACAAGGGAAAACCGCAAGACCATCAGATGAGGCAATGGAGATTGTCACCAAGCTTTCAGATGAAGAGCTTTGCATGCTTTTAATAGGTGATCATCCAAAGAAGGATGGCTTTGCAAATGTTATAGGTAGTGCAGCAAAGCACGTTGCAGGTGCTGCAGGCGAAACTTATGATGGAGTGGCTGGTGTTGAGCCAATTATAATGGCAGATGGTCCGGCCGGAATCAGAGTAAATAATACATATTATAAGAAGGATGGAAAAGTGCACGCAGTTGGCAACACCATGCCAGCATCTGTTGTACCATATTTGCCATCAGCCTTTAGCCTGTTTACTAATAAAAAAGCGCCTAAAAACGCCGAGATTAAATATCATTATGCAACAGCGATTCCTATTGGCACAGCAATTGCACAAAGCTTTAATGTAGAGCTTGCCAAAGCTTGTGGCGATATAGTAGGGGATGAAATGGAAAGGATGGGTATAGACCTTTGGCTGGCACCTGCTCTTAACATTCATAGATCTCCATTATGTGGAAGAAACTTTGAGTATTATTCAGAGGATCCTCTTGTTTCTGGCCTTATGGCAGCATTCATAACAATGGGTGTGCAGTCACATGAAGGAAAGGGTGTTACCATAAAGCATCTTTGCTGTAACAATCAGGAAACAAACAGATTCCAGAATAACAGTATTCTTTCGCAGCGAGCTATTAGAGAGATATACCTCAAGGGCTTCGAAATCTGCATTAGAATGGCTGACCCTATGGCAATTATGACCTCTTACAATCTGGTAAATGGAGTTCATACATCAGAAAATGAGGATATTTTAAAGAAGGTTGTAAGAAATGAATGGGGCTACAGCGGATTAATAATGACAGACTGGGTAGTAACTGGAATGCATAACAAGGCCGGTAAATACGGTGTGGCAAAACCATCTGATTCGGTACTTGCAACTAATGACTTATTCATGCCTGGTTCAGTTGCAAATTATGAACAGCTGCTTGCGGCAATGAAGGACAATGGCAAGAATAAAAAAGTAAAAAGAGAAGATCTGATATATTGTGCAGCACATGTTGTTGATGCTGTGTTAAAATGTAAAAAAGGCAAAAAAGCATAAAAGGGAGAAAAAACATGAGACATCTAATGAGTCCGTTGGACTTGACAGTGGAAGAACTGGAATCACTTATGGATGTGGCGGATGATATTCGTCAGAATCCCGACAAGTATTCTGAAAAATGTAAGGGGAAAAAGCTGGCAACATGCTTTTATGAGCCAAGCACCAGAACAAGACTTTCCTTTGAAGCAGCAATGCTTAATCTTGGCGGATCAGTGTTGGGGTTTTCATCCGCAGATTCATCGTCAGCAGCAAAGGGGGAAAGCGTATCAGATACTATTAGAGTTATTTCATCATATGCAGATATTTGTGCTATGAGACATCCTAAGGAGGGTGCGCCATATGTTGCAGCCAGTAAGTCATTGATTCCTGTAATAAATGCAGGTGATGGCGGACATCAGCATCCAACTCAGACTCTTACAGATTTGTTTACAATTAGGTCTTTAAGAGGAGAAATCAAAAATCTCACAATAGGCCTTTGCGGTGATTTGAAATTTGGCCGAACAGTTCATTCACTTATTAATGCCTTAGTTAGATACGATAATATAAAGTTTGTTCTTATTTCTCCTGAAGAATTACGTGTTCCAGAATATATCAGAGAGGATGTTTTGGAGCGTAATGGAATAGAGTATAAAGAGGTAGAGTCTTTGGATGAGGCAATGCCAGAGCTTGATATCCTTTATATGACAAGAGTTCAAAAAGAGCGCTTCTTTAATGAAGAAGAATACTTAAGAATGAAGGATTTCTATATTTTGGATAAGGCTAAAATGGAGCTTGCAAAAGAGGATATGATGGTTCTTCATCCATTGCCTAGAGTAAATGAAATCTCTGTCGAAGTAGACGATGATCCAAGAGCCTTTTATTTCAAACAGGCCCAATACGGCGTGTATATTAGAATGGCATTGATTCTGTCACTCTTAGAAAGCAAGGAGGAAGTCTAAGTCATGTTAAATATTAGTGGAATAAAGGAAGGTTTTGTTTTGGATCATATCAAGGCAGGAGATTCAATGAGAATCTACAATGATATGAAGCTTTCCAGCTTAAAGGATTGCACAATTGCAATGATTATGAATGCTAAATCAAACAAGATGGGACGAAAGGACATTATTAAGATTGAGTGTCCTATTGATGCAATTGATTTGGATATTTTAGGCTTTATTGATTACAACATCACTGTTAATGTAATAAAGAATAATGAGATAGTAGAGAAGAGAAAGCTGTCTCTTCCTAAGCAGATTGTAAATGTAATCACATGCAAGAATCCGAGATGTATAACATCCATAGAGCAGGAGCTTGATCAGGTGTTTGTCCTTACAGATGCAGAAAACAAAGTGTATCGTTGCAAGTATTGTGAGGAGAAGTGGTCATAGAGCCAAAGCTCAAAGGATGATGTGGTTAATAATAGAATAGAAGCTATATAATCATCATCAGATTGCCTAGCACCTCGTCAATGACGTACTCCTTCATTTCATGTCGAGATGATATATCATCAGGTATTACTATATGCAAGGTCATACAAGAAGCATTAGTCGAATCTCTTAAGCATGAAGCATTAGATGAATCTCTTAAGCATGAAGCGCTAGCCGAATCTTTTAAGCATGAAGCATTAGCAGCTTCATTTATGCATATACTTACATACACATGTCCGACCTGGCTATCAGCATTATTGGGGTCGACTCTTCCAAGTGAGCCCGTGATACCGATGCCAATCATACTATTATATTGTTTCATAGCAGCCTTTGCCATTGCAGAGGCTGTTTCTTTTGAATAAACACCATATTTTTCGATGCAGCAAGCATCAACTCCCTGCATGATTTTGGCTTCATTGCAATAGGTGACAAAGCTACCCTTGAAAATGTCAGAGGCACCAGAAACATCTGTAATCGTCGATGCTAAAAGACCGCCGGTGCAGGATTCCATGGCGGATATTGTAATACCATTTTCAATTAATTTATATATTATATTTATGTTTTTCACTTTAATATTTTTATATAACTGAATTTATGTTTTTTGCTTTACTATTTTTATATAATTGATGTTATATATGATTAGCAGCTTCTCTTTATACTCGTTTAATGAAGACATGCTTGCATTTGCTGCAGGTGACTTCAATCTTTCCACGACCCCGTGGTGCACGCAGCTTTTGCTTGCATTTTGGACATTTGAAAACCTTGTAGGTTTTTCTTTCCTGCTTTGAGGCAGGGCTGAAATAGGTTTTGATTTTAAAATAGTGCTTAGTAAAGAAACGCTTAATTTTATAGAAGGCCTTTGAAAAAGAGCTTCTTATGGAAAAGGTTTTATTCATAAAGACTTGATTTTCATATTGTCTTTTAGTGACATTTTTGGATGTCATCCTAAAGAGTGTATAAAAAATGCAAGCTGTTGCTAATAAATATATTATTGTGCTGTGGCTAAACATGGTCACAATCATAAGTATGATTGAAAGGTAAAGAAAGAACTTTGCCATCATGTCAACACCATTTCTTCCCATGAAAAATTGCATTAGCTTTTGATTAAAATTTGGTCTCATATTTGCCTCCTGGATGTAAAACAAAGCATACGATTTTGTGATAAAGATGTCAAATGAGTATTGAATTTTTGCTGAGCAAATGTTAAGCAATCTTTCTTGTGCAATTCTGAGGTAAATGATAAACTATATTCTGCAGGGGCTTTTTATAATTAAAGCTATTATTAGACTGAAAAATATATCAAATATTGCGCATTAAATATTGCACATAAAATACTGCTCATAAAATATTGCGCATAAAATATTGCGTATCAATTATTGATTATATACATTAGTTTTGACAGTAAAGAAGAACAATAATAAGGAGACAACATGAAGAAAAAAGCAACATTTGCAGTGCTTGCTGCAACAATGGCTCTGTCTCTTAGTGCATGCTCATTACCAACAGTAGGTGGTACATCAGCAGAGGACTACGAGCAGACAATACAGACACTTACCGATGAAAATAATACTCTTAAGGCTGAAAACGAGAGTCTTAAGGCTCAGCTTGCCGAGTATCAGACACAGGCTGTACTAGATAGTGCTGTTCCAGCGGGAGAAACATCTGATCCTAATGCTGCAGTCGACCAGACGCAGACAGCTAATGCTTATTCAGAGGCAGATTTTGAAAGTGCTCTTAATGGCGGTAATGATTGCACCGGGCTTGTTGTTACATTTACTGTACAGGAGCTTCATCCAAATTCTACATTTGGATACAATCTTTGGGCAGGCGAGCATCTTAATTTCTGCTCACAGTCTGATCCAGGTGTTAATCCTGGAGATACACTGACAGTTAAGGTTACAGGTGTGCAAAAGAATAATGCATCCTGGATAATATATTACGAGTAGGGAGGGAAATATGGTAGTAGCTATTACTTATGAGGATGGAAATGTAGGAGCTCACTTTGGTCATGCAAAGGAGTTTCAGTTATATGAGCTTGAGGGCAACACAATAGTTGATGAGGCTGTTGTAGGTACATACGGAAGCGGCCATGAGGCAATGGTAGATTTTCTTTTGGACTATAGCACAGAGATTTTGATTTGTCAGAATATTGGTGATTCTGCAAAGCAGCTTTTACAGCAGAATTACATTACAATATGCTCTGGTGTAACAGGCCCTGTAGGTCAGGCACTTGAGGATCTTCTTGCTGGAAAGCTAAAGGCTGACGCACCTGCATCGGCAGGCAACTGCTCTTGTGGAGGCGACTGCTCAGGCGGTGATTGTTCAAGTGGTTCATGTGGAGGTTGCTGCGGCTGATAATATGCTTTACGCAGATATTATTGTAGATATCTCATTACAGAGATTGGATAAGACATTTGAATATATTATCCCAGACGAGCTGGTAGGGAAGGTAATGATTGGCTCCCAGGTGGTTGCACCATTTGGAAATGGTGATAGAAAGATAAAGGGCTACGTGATAGATATTACACGTAGTCCTAATTTTGATGTCACAAAGCTAAAGCCGATAGAGGGAATATTAAAGGATAGTCTGCCTGTTGAAGCAAAGCTGATAGCTGTTGCTGCTTTTATTAAGAGAAACTATGGGTCCACAATGAATCAGGCCATGAAAACTGTTATTCCTATAAAAAAGAAGGAAGCAGCAAAAGAGAAAAAAGTGGTTTTTCTTAATATGGATGAAATTGCGGCAAAAGATGAATTAAATCAGCTATTGGCTAGAAAAAATCATAGCATTCAAAAAGAAAAGCTCATGGTAGAGCTGATTGATAAAAAACAATTAGAGTGGGAACTTGTTACTGGAAAGCTTGGGGTAAGCAGTGCTATTATTAGAGAGCTTGAAAAGACTCTGTTTTTAAGGGTTGAGACTACTCTAACATATAGACGACCTGAATATAGAATAGATACTCAAAGAGAAACAGTTACTTTGAATGATGAGCAAAGAGCTGCGGTTGATACCTTTTCTAATGATTATGACATGGGGAAAAGGGATGTTTATCTGATTCATGGAGTAACAGGCTCTGGCAAGACAGAAGTTTACATGGAGATGATGGAACATGTTATCAATGAGGGAAAGCAGGTTATTGTTCTGATTCCAGAGATTGCGCTTACTTATCAGACCCTGATGCGTTTTTATACAAGATTTGGTGAGACAGTTTCTATTATCAATTCAAAGATGACTCCGTCTGAAAGATATGATCAGTTTGAAAGAGCAAAAAATGGCGAGATTAATGTGATAATTGGACCAAGAAGTGCTTTGTTCACACCTTTTTCAAATCTGGGATTAATCATAATAGATGAGGAACATGAGTCTACCTATAAAAGCGAAACGGTACCAAAATATCATGCTAGAGAAACAGCTATTTTTAGAGCAGCAAATGAAGGCGCTGCTGTAGTGCTTGGTTCGGCTACACCATCCTTGGAAAGTTATAGCAGGGCGGCGTCAGGCCAGTACCATTTGCTTGAACTTAAAAAAAGAGCAACAAATAATCCTTTGCCTAATTGTCAGATAGTGGATATGAGAGAAGAACTCATGTCTGGCAATAAAACAATGATTAGCAGAAGGCTGGCAGACGCAATAGCTGATAGGCTGGATAAAGGCCAGCAGACCATGTTGTTTTTAAATCGAAGAGGCATATCTGGTTTTGTTTCCTGCAGAGAGTGCGGAGAAGTAATAAAGTGTCCACATTGTGATGTTTCAATGAGTCTGCATAATGATGATATGATGAGATGTCATTATTGTGGCTATACTATGCCAAAGCCAAAGCAATGCCCAAAATGTGGCAGCAAGCTGATTGGCCAAATGAAGGCTGGTACACAAAAGCTTGAGCAGACGATTAATGAAATGTTTCCTGGAGCCAGAGTTCTTAGAATGGATGCGGATACTACAAGGAATAAAAATGGTCACGAAGAGATTTTGTCAGCATTTTCTTCTGGAGAGGCAGATATTCTGATTGGTACGCAGATGATTGTAAAGGGACATGATTTTGCAAATGTGACTTTGGTGGGAGTAATTGTTGCAGACATTTCTCTTAATGAAGGTGACTATAGAAGTGGCGAAAGAACATTTCAGCTATTGACTCAGGCCGTGGGAAGAGCTGGAAGAGGAGCTGTTTTAGGCGAGGCAATTATTCAGACCTATAGACCTGATAATTACGCGATACTGGCATCAGCCAAGCAGGATTTTAATAGCTTCTATGAAGATGAAATTTCTTATAGAAAATTATTGTCATATCCACCAATAGGACATATTTTGCAGGTGCAGATAACAGGTCCTAAGTATGAAGACACAGTTAGCTTTGGCAAACTGCTGGCAGAAAGAATAAAGGCCAATGATCCTTCGATACTAACCCTTGGGCCAACAGATGCATTTATTGGAAAGCTAAAGGATATGTATAGGCGTGTAATCTATGTGAAGGATGACGACTACGATAGGCTTGTAGAAGTGAAAAATGGACTTGAAAAGTTCATTTTGGAGGATCGCCGATATAAGAGCGTAAATGTATGGTTCGACTTCGACCCCATGAGCGGCTTCTAAAGGGAGAATGTAAATGAGGCTACTCAGTATATATACCCGACGAATTATCGTTCCCCTTGGTTTTGAGTAAACGTAAATGAGGCTACCCAGCATATATGTCCGACGAATTACCGTTCCCCCGGTAATGAGCGGATATATATGCTGGGTAGCCTTTTATAATACTAGGTAGCCTCTTATAATACTAGGTAGCCTCTTTACATTCTCCCTACTTTTTATTTTCGTTCTTGAGCTCAAGCATACGCATTGCACGAACCTTCAGTGGAAGACCCCAAAGTGTGATGAAGCCTTCAGCATCATGGTGGTCATACATATCACCTGTTGTGAATGACGCAAGTGACTCAGAGTAGAGTGAATATGGGCTTGTTGTTCCTGCCTTTACAATGTTTCCCTTATAAAGCTTGAACTTTACTTCACCTGTTACATATTCCTGAGTAGTTGAAACGAAAGCTGAGATGGCTTCACGAATAGGTGTAAACCATTTTCCTTCGTATACGATAGAAGCGAGCTTGTTACCAAGATCCTTCTTTAATGCAAGTGTATCTCTATCTAACACAAGCTCTTCAAGCTGATCATGTGCCTCCATAAGAATTGTTCCACCTGGTGTCTCATATACGCCACGGCTCTTCATACCTACAACACGGTTCTCAACGATGTCGATGATACCAATACCGTGCTTGCCACCAAGACGATTGAGCTCACGAATGATATCGCTAGTCTTCATCTTTACACCATTAACTGATGTAGGAACTCCCTTTTCAAAAGTCATAGTAACATACTCGCCTTCATCAGGAGCCTTTTCTGGTGTCACGCCAAGTACGAGCATGTGATCATAATTTGGCTCGTTAGCTGGATTTTCAAGCTCAAGACCTTCATGGCTGATATGCCAAAGATTTCTATCACGGCTGTATGACTGATCTGTACCAAATGGAAGATCAATGCCATGAGCTTTACAATAATCAATTTCAGCCTCACGTGAATCCATCTGCCATCTGTCATCACGCCAAGGTGCGATAACCTTGATATCTGGAGCTAAAGCCTTGATACCAAGCTCGAATCTAATCTGATCGTTACCCTTTCCTGTAGCACCGTGGCAGATAGCAACAGCGTTTTCCTTGCGGGCAACTTCAACTAATTTCTTTGCAATACCTGGACGAGCCATTGCTGTACCCATAAGATACTTGTGCTCATATACAGCACCTGCCTGTACACATGGCATAATGTAGTCATCACAAAATTCATCAACAATATCTTCGATGTAAAGCTTTGCAGCGCCAGAAAGCTTTGCACGCTCCTCAAGACCATCGAGTTCCTCGCCCTGACCACAGTCGATACAACAGCATACTACATCATAGTCGTATGTTTCCTTGAGCCAAGGAATAATAGCTGTAGTATCAAGTCCACCTGAATATGCAAGAACAACTTTTTCTTTCATAATGTATATCCTCTTTTCCTAAAAATGATTTCCTGGTAAAAGCTATTGATATAATAATTATCAAAATAATATTTATCAAATTAGCTAAGATATGTGCACAAATCAAATGTGTCACACATCGAAAAAGATAATACAATAAATACATTAGAATATCAAGTGCAAATTTATGCATGATTTAGTGTAAATGTTGCATAAAATATCATTAGTAAACGCAAATAAAAGAATACCATATGAATAAAAATGCAAAAATACTTTCAAAAAATGCATAAAACTCTTTACTTAATATTAATAATGTACTACTATAACCATGGTCAATTTTTTTTAGAATGAGGTATAAAGATGATAAAGGTTGGAATAATTGGAGCAACAGGATATGCAGGAGCAGAAATAGTTAGAATACTTATGAATCATCCTGAAGCAAAGATTATATGGTATGGTTCAAGAAGCTATGTTGATCAGGCTTTTGCAGATGTATATAGAAATTTCTTTGAAATAGTAGAGGATAAATGTCTCGATGATAATATAGAAGAGCTTTCAAAGCAGGCTGATGTTATTTTCACAGCTACGCCTCAGGGCTATTTGGCTGGGATACTTACAGAGGACATTTTGTCAAATTGTAAGTTTATAGATTTGTCAGCTGATTATCGTATCAAGGACGTTGCTACATATGAAAAGTGGTACGGAATAGAGCACAAGAGTCCAAAGCTTATCCAAGAGGCTGTTTATGGTCTTTGCGAGATTAACAGAGAAAAGACAAAGGGCAAAAGACTGGTAGCAAATCCAGGCTGTTATACAACCTGTTCGATATTAACTGCTTATCCACTCGTAAAGGAAGGCCTTATTGATCCTAATTCTATTATCATAGATGCTAAGAGTGGCACTTCAGGAGCTGGAAGAGGCGCTAAGCTTCCAAATCTTTTTTGCGAAGTAAACGAGAATATGAAGGCATATGGTGTGACAAATCATAGACATACACCAGAAATAGAAGAGCAGTTGGGTTATGCTTGTGGCGAAGAACTTACATTGCAGTTTACGCCTCATTTAGTCCCAATGAATAGAGGCATTCTTGCTACAGAATATGCTACTCTTAATAAGGTAACATATCCTGATGGACATGTAGATTATCCAGATAAGGATATGATTATGGCAGCGTATCATAAATACTATGACAACGAGTATTTCGTGAGAGTTCTTCCATACGCTACCTGCCCAGAGACAAAGTGGGTAGAAGGCAGCAATTTCGTTGATGTTAGCGCAATTGTTGATGAAAGAACACACAGAGTTGTTATGATGGGTGCACTTGACAATTTGGTAAAGGGTGCAGCAGGACAGGCTGTTCAGAATATGAATATTCTTTTTGGATTAGAGGAAAATACTGGTTTGAAGCTTATGCCAATGTTCCCATAGAGTATATTCAATATAGCATATTCAATATAGCGACACTATATATGGCGGCATTCCAATATGGACGCATTCCAATATGGCGGCATTCCAATATGGCGGCATTTTATATAGAAATAATTCAATAGAAAGAAAAATAAATGGATTATACAATTAGAACAATGAACATCGAGGACTACGACGAGGTCTATGATTTGTGGCTTTCAATTCATGGCTTTGCGATGAGAAGCGTGGATGATTCAAAGGCGGGGGTTGAACGTTTTCTTAAAAGAAACGAGAACCTCTCGGTTGTAGCCGTGGCTGATGGCAGAATAGTAGGATCAATTCTTTGTGGTCATGATGGCAGACATGGTAGCTTTTACCATGTTTGTGTTGCAGAGGATTATAGAAAAAACGGTATAGGAAAGGCTATGGCAACTGCCTGCATGAAGCGTCTTCAGGCTGACGGTGTGAGCAAGGTGGCTTTGGTAGCTTTTACAAATAATGAGGTGGGCAATCAGTTCTGGCATGCAGAGGGCTGGAAGCAAAGAGAAGATCTGAACACCTATGATTTCGTTTTGAATGATGAAAATATTGTCAGATTTAACAGCTAAATTATAGATATTAAAAACATTGTCTGATTTAGCAGCTAAATGCAAATTATTATAGATAATGCGATTGAATAGAAAGGCTAGAGTATGAATATTATTGACGGTGGAGTTACAGCTCCTAAGGGTTTTAGCGCTGCAAGCCATGCAGCAGGAATCAAATATAGTGGCAGAGATGATATGGCTTTGATTTTTTCAGAGAAGCCATGCGCTGTTGCCGGAACCTTTACTTCAAATGTTGCAAAGGCAGCACCAGTTATATGGGACAGAGACCTGGTTAATAATGAGAAAACAGCTCAGGCTGTAGTGGTTAATTCAGGAATTGCCAATGCATGCACAGGTAAACAGGGACTTGAAATCTGTGATATTACAGCTGCTGAGGTTGCTAAGTGTTTGGATATAAAGAAGGAAAATGTTATTGTTGCTTCAACAGGCGTTATTGGAATGCAGATTAATGCTGAAAAGATTTGTGCGGGTGTTGATGCTCTTGCAGCAAAGCTTGCTACTACAAGGGAAGCTGCAAATGCTGCAGAAAAAGCTATTATGACAACAGATACAGTTCCAAAGGAAATGGCAGTTAGCGTAGAGATTGATGGCAAGCAGGTTACTATTGGTGCAATGACAAAGGGATCAGGCATGATTCATCCTAATATGTGCACCATGCTTTGCTTTAATATGACAGATGTATGTATCGAGCAGTCATTGCTTCAAAAGGCTCTTAGCAGCATTGTTGCAGATACCTACAATATGATTTCTGTCGATGGCGATCAGTCTACAAATGATACCTGTATTGTTATGGCAAACGGTATGGCCCAAAATGCTATGATTACTGATGAAAACAGTCAGGACTACAAGACCTTTTATGAGGCACTTTTATTTGTAAATAAGAGTCTTGCAAAGATGATGGCCAAGGATGGCGAGGGTGCCACAGCATTATTTGAGGTGGTTGTAGAGGGCGCAGCCAGTGTGAAGGAAGCCAAGATTTTGGCAAAGTCAGTTATTGAGTCATCACTTGTAAAGGCTGCTATATATGGACATGATGCAAACTGGGGCAGAATTCTTTGTGCACTTGGTTATGCAGGTGTTGATTTTGATCCAGAGGCAGTTGATCTTTATTTTGAAAGCAAGGAAGGTAAGATTGATATTGCAAAGAGTGGCGTGACAGTTGATTTCGATGAAGAGCTTGCTACAAAGATTTTATCAGCTGATGAGGTAAAGGCTGTCTGCAATATGCATCAGGGACAGGCCGAAGCTACAGCCTGGGGATGTGATCTTACATACGATTATGTAAAGATCAATGCAGATTATAGAAGCTAAAAACCGACATATGTTGGAAATATAAAATTAAGAAGTATTTTATTTAAATGAACGGCAAAATTTATTATTGATATTAGTATTATTACACAGAAAGGAGCTTTTGTAACTTGCCCCTGGGCGGTCTTAAGCTAAGTGAGAAAAATGAGAGAAAATGAAATCGAAGAGGTAATGACAAAGGCTAACGTCCTTATTGAGGCTCTGCCTTATATTCAAAGATTTAATCGTAAGATTATCGTTGTAAAATACGGTGGATCTGCAATGGTTGATGAAGAGCTTAAAAAGCAGGTTATTCAGGATGTTACATTGTTAAAGCTGGTTGGATTCAAGCCAATTATTGTTCATGGTGGTGGCAAGGAAATATCCAAGTGGGTAGCCAAGACTGGTATGGAGCCAGAGTTTATCAATGGTCTTAGAAAGACTGATGAGCCTACAATGGAAATTGCCGAAATGGTTTTGAACAAGGTTAATAAGTCTTTGGTTCAGATGGTTCAGTCACTTGGTGTAAACGCTATTGGTATTTCTGGCAAGGATGGTAATCTTTTAAAGGTTGAAAAGAAGCTTTCAAATGGTCAGGATATCGGTTTTGTTGGTGAGGTAACAGAGGTCAATCCTAAGATCATTATGGATATGCTTGAAAAGGACTTTTTACCTGTTATCTGTCCAATAGGAATGGATGAGGATTATGTCACATACAATATAAATGCTGATGATGCGGCTTGTGCTATAGCAAAGGCTGTAAGCGCTGAAAAGCTTGCCTTTCTTACTGATATTGAGGGAGTATATAAGGACCCTGATGATAAGGGTACACTGATATCTGAGCTGACTGTTGATGAAGCCAGAGAACTTATTTCAGATGGTTTTATCGGTGGAGGAATGCTTCCAAAGCTCAATAACTGTATTGATGCTATTGAAGAGGGCGTTTCAAGAGTTCATATTCTTGACGGAAGAATAGCTCACTGCTTACTTCTTGAAATCTTTACTAATAAGGGAATTGGAACAGCAATATTAAGCAATAGGGAGAGTAAATTCTACAATGAGTAATAAAGAAATAATGGATAATGCAGGAGCACTTTTTCCTGTATATAATAGATTTCCAGTAGCCTTTGATCATGGTAAGGGAGTACATCTTTATGATGCAGATGGTAAGGAATATCTTGATTTTGCATCAGGCATAGGTGTTATGGCCTTTGGCTATGGCGATGAAGAATATGAAGAGGCTTTGTGTGAGCAGATTAAAAAAATTACACATACCTCAAATCTTTACTATCATAAGCCAATGACAGATGCAGCAGCAAAGCTTGCAAAGACATCTGGAATGGATAAGGTTTTCTTTACAAATTCAGGTGCTGAGGCAATCGAGGGAGCATTAAAGACTGCTAAAAAATATGCCTTTTTAAGAGATGGATTTGCTGGACACAACATCATAGCAATGGATCATTCTTTCCATGGACGTACAGTTGGAGCAGTTTCACTTACAGGAACAGCTCATTACAGAGAGCCATTTTATCCACTTATGGAAGGCGTAAAGTTTGCGCAGTTTAATGATATAGAAAGTGTAAAGGCACTTATTGATGATAAGACCTGCGCAATTATTACAGAAACTGTACAGGGTGAGGGCGGCCTTTATCCAGCTGATGCTGAATTTTTGAAAGAGCTTCGTAAAATATGTGATGAAAAGGATATTTTGCTCATACTTGATGAAATTCAGTGTGGTATGGGTCGATGCGGAGCTAATTTTGCATACATGCTTTACGATGTTAAACCAGATATTATGACAAGTGCTAAGGCACTGGGTGCAGGAGTTCCTGTTGGTGCTTTTGCGGTGACAAAGAAGGTGGCAGAGGCTTCACTTGTACCAGGCGATCATGGTACTACCTACGGAGGAAATCCACTTGTAACAGCTGCTGCTTCTAAGGTTTTTGATATGATGGAGGAGCGCGACACAATTGCTCATGTAAATGAGATTGCTCCTTACTTTATAGAAAAGCTTGAGGGCTTCGTAGAAAAGTACGATTTTGTTAAATCAAGACGTGGTTTGGGGCTGATGGAAGGACTTGTGCTTACAATTCCTGTTGGCGATGTGGTAAGAAAGGCCCTTGATGAAGGACTTGTTGTTCTTTCAGCCGGCAAGGATGTTCTTAGAATGCTACCACCACTTGTTATTACAAAAGAGGATGTTGACGAGTGGGAAATGAAGCTTACAAAGGTACTTGATTCTTTTGCTTAATATAATATAAGCATCAATATTTACTTTTGAAACTCATATCATAGTTTTAGGAATATGATGTGAGTTTCTTTATTTTACATGAAATAATATAGAAATATTCTTGTAATAAATTATTATTTTGGCTATTATAAGAGTTGTGCTAGGTTCCCGGAAGGGAAATAATGAAAAAGTGTATATATGTTTTAATATTGTGTAGTGCTTTATTTTTGACAGCCTGTTCATCATCGTCATATTTGCAGACAAAGGATGGTACAGCAGGGGCCACTAGCGAGACTTCAGATGCGTCTTTTGATAGTGGTGAGGATTTGACTTCATCAGTGGCTGGTCAAGAGAAAAATCTGGTTTTTGTCGAGGTCTCTGGTGCAGTAAAAAAGCCTGATGTATATTCGCTTGACGATGGCTCTAGAGTAGTAGATGCAATAAAGCTGGCAGGTGGACTTTTGCCAGAGGCTGATACCATGCAGCTCAATCAGGCACGTCTATTATCTGATGGTGAAAAGATTTATGTTTACACTAAAGATGAGATGATAGAGCTTGAAAAAAGTGCAGACGAGGACTCACTTGTCAATATTAATACAGCAGACGCAGCACAGCTGATGACTTTGCCAGGAGTGGGAGAGTCGAAGGCCAATGCAATTATTGCGTATAGACAGTCGAATGGTAGTTTTTCGGCTGTTGAGGATATAATGAAGGTGCAGGGAATAAAAGAAGGCACCTATAATCAGTTTTCAAATAAGATTAGGATTTGACATGGCAAAGAAAGTATTAGTCGTAGATGATGAAAAATTAATCGTTAAGGGAATTAGATTTTCTCTTGAGCAGGATGGCATGGAGGTTGATTGTGCATATGATGGACAAGAAGCTCTAGACATGATTAAAGCAGGCAACTATGATTTGGTACTTTTGGATGTTATGTTACCAAAGCTTACAGGCTTTGAGGTTTGTCAGGCTGTTAGAGAGTTTTCTAATGTGCCAATTGTTATGCTTACAGCAAAGTCAGAGGATATGGACAAGATTCTGGGACTAGAGTATGGAGCAGATGACTATATTACTAAGCCATTTAACATACTAGAGGTAAAGGCTCGTATCAAAGCTATTATGAGACGAGTTGTGCAGGAACACAAGACAGATGACAATGGAATCATTGAGGCATCTGATATTGTGATGGATACGTTTAATCGAAGAGTCAAGATTTCGGGTGTAGAGTACAATCTTACATCAAAGGAATATGATCTACTATATTTGTTAATAACTAATCCACATAAGGTATTCAGTCGAGAGAATCTGCTGCATCAGGTTTGGGGAGAGGATTACCCAGGAGATGAAAGAACAGTGGATGTTCATGTCAGACGTCTTCGTGAGAAGATTGAGCCAAATCCTAAGGAGCCAATTTACGTACATACCAAGTGGGGAATAGGTTATTACTTTGAGTGAGAAAAGGCCATTTCGTTTTATTAAAAGTTTACGCCTTAGGGCTTTTATAATAGTTTTCCTTAGTATATCTTTACCGGTGACATTTTTGTCCTTTTTTGTAGGGCCAGTTTATAAAAATATTGCCGTCAAAAGAGACGGACAGGAGCTCTTGTCCGTCGCAAAATCCTTTAACAATGAAATAGTGAGTACTGGTTTTTTGAATGGCTCGAATAAGCCATTTACAAAAAAAGTAGATGATTATGCAACCAGTTATAGCGGACGAATTATGATTTGTAATTCGTCACTTAGTGTTGTATTCGATAGCTTTGATATTGATGAGGGCAAGACACTTATTGATAGTATGGCTGTTAGGGCAATCCACGGCGAAGAGGACTTTATTTTGAACGAGGAACAAGGGATTGTGACCGTTGTAAGTCCTATTATTAATGAATCGGGTGGTATTATTGGTGCCATTATGATTATCAAGTCCATAGACTATATAATCCAAAATGCTGATAGTATGAACTCTATTTTGCTGATAACTTTGGCGATTGTGTATGCATTTGCAATGTTAGCAGGCGTGCTTGCATCAATTAGGCTGACCAGACCTTTGAATAAAATGTCAAAGTCATTGGATAATCTGGTTATGGAATATACCAGCACTGTAGAAGAAATAAGTGACTATACAGAAGTAGAGATAATTGCAGAAAAGTTTAATCAGGTGCTTCAAAGACTAATAGCTATTGATGAATCAAGACAGGAATTTGTATCAAATGTCTCTCATGAGTTAAAAACGCCACTTACATCGATGAAGGTTTTGGCGGATTCCTTAAATAGTGGCATGGATATGCCAATAGAAATGTATAAGGAATTCATGGTAGACATAGGGGATGAGATAGACAGAGAAACAAAAATTATTAATGATCTTTTGTCACTTGTCAGAATGGATAAAAAAGATTCAGCTCTTGAGGTGACACCAGTAAACATCAATAATTTGATAGAAAAGGTTCTGAAAAGACTTAAGCCTTTGGCTGATGAAAGAGATATAAATCTGGTTATGGAATCATTTAGACCTGTTATTTCGGAGGTAGATGAGGTTAAATTTACTCAGATTTTAACTAATCTGATTGAAAATGCGATTAAATACAATAATGATGGCGGATATGTGCACGTTTCGTTGAATAGTGATCATGAGTTTATGTATATAAGGGTTGAAGATAACGGATTGGGTATACCAGAAGAATCTTTGCCATATATATTTGAAAGATTTTATCGTGCAGACAAGTCTCACTCCAGAGAAATCGGTGGAACAGGATTGGGACTGGCCATAACAAAAGCAGCTATTGCTCAACATAGAGGTGAAATAAAGGTTCATTCAACTTTAGGTGAGGGCACAACATTTGATGTGAGAATTCCTTTAAGTTTTATTGAGAAGGACGAAGAAATATGAAAAAGCTATTAAGCTTGTCACTTGTGGCAGTTATGTTAGCAGTTCTTTTTATTGGATGCGGACATGAAAAGAAAGATGCTAATGCAAAATATGTTTATTATTTGGCCACAGACAGGATGAGCATTGTTCCAATTGAATATACATATAAAGCGGATGATTTAGAAGGAATGTTTAAAGAGGCTTTGGCAGAATTGTCGAAGGAAACCCAGGAGGTTGATTATATTAGAACAATTCCGGCAGGCATTCAGATAGAAGATGCCTCAATAGATTCAGGCATGTTATCAATATACTTTGATAGAGGCTATAGTGATCTGGATACCTATTCAGAGATTTTGATCAGGGCGGCTATAGTAAAGACTGTGCTACAAATAGATGGTATTGATGCAGTTTCATTTTATGTTTCAAACAATCCACTTGTTGACAAAAATGAAACAGCTGTTGGAATTATGACTGCTGATACCTTTGTAGAAACAGCTTCGCTTTCATCAGCATCCTCGTTGGAAAAAGCAAATTTAAAACTATATTTTGCATCAGCTGATGGACAGTCCATAGTGTGTGAAGAAAGAAGTGTTAATTATTCTCCAGGAGTACCTAGAGAAAAGGTTATTCTGGATGAACTTTTAAAAGGTCCTGAGGTGGATACCTTGCAAAGGGCGATTATGCCTGGAACAAAAGTGTTATCTATTACAAACACTGATGGTACCTGCTACGTCAATTTCGATAGCACATTTTTGACGAATGTGTCTGGTATATCGGAGCTGGCAACGGTATATTCAATTGTTGATTCACTCACTAGTATAGAAGGCATTGTGGATGTTCAGATACTTGTCAATGGTAAGACAGCAAGTCTTGCTTCGGTTGATATTTCCAGTCCACTTACCTATAACGAAGAGATTATTTCATCACTGCTTGGTGGCGCAAAGGCTGGAATTTCGGAGGTGATGGAATAGGTGAGTGTAAGACGATTACTCTACACTTTTTCTATTTTTATTATTTGCCTGCTTGCTTTATATAGAAGCGAGCATTTGATTAGCTACTATGATTCAAATTTAATAGACAATGCGGCTTGCGTAATTGAAGGACAGATTTATTCAAAAGAAGTCAAAAATGGCAAGCCGGTCTATTACATAAAAAACGTAACGATTGAATCGTACGATAAAACTAGTGACTTTATAAATATATCTAATATATCTAATAAATCTAAGAAATCTAATTATATCAATGAACTTGTCGGTTCAAATGAATCTAATCATACTAATGAATTTAATAATATAAATGCATCAGGTGCGGCTGGAAATCTATGTCTGCAGGACTGTTCTGTTCTTCTTTATTATTCAACAGATGATATTCCAAACAATTCATTTATTAAGGCAAGAGGAACAATTAATCTATTCAAGTCAGCGACAAATGACGGGAATTTTGATGAAAAGAAATATTACCAAAGTCTGGGGCTGGCTTGTAAGGTGGTTGCAGATTCTGTAGATGAAGTAAGTACTAATGTTTTGTTTTCAAAAGATTTTTTGTACAGGTTTAGAAAAGCTGTTTCTCTTACGTACGAGCAATATCTTTATGGTGAAGAGGCTGGAATAATGTCAGCCATGGCATTAGGCGACAAGTCTATGCTTTTGCCTGAGGCAAAGGAAATTTATCAGCTTTCTGGAATTGCTCATGTACTGGCGATATCTGGCCTTCATATATCATTTGTGGGAATGGGAATATATGGGCTGTTTAGAAAATGCGGTTTTAAATATCATACATGTGTTGTTTTTTCTGCAACCCTAATAATGGCATACGCAATGATGACAGGTAATGGCGTTTCAACAAAGAGAGCCGTAGGTATGTTTATGATTTATTTGCTGGCACAGCTTCTAGGGGAAGGCTATGACATGTTTACGGCAGCCTGCATTATGGCAGACATAATACTTTTGGTTGAACCATATTATGTGAAAAATATGGGATTTTTCTTTTCATTTGGAGCTGTGTTTGGAATCTGCTTTGTTGTTCAGCCAATTCAAAAATCATTAAATGTGGCTATAAACTGTTATATAAAGTCTAAGGTGCCGTATAAGGGGATTGAGATTTTGTACAGTCCAAGCAGATGGGCAAAGATGAAACGGCGCATTCTTACTACTATAGTATCTTCGTTTAGTATTACAGTTTCAACGCTGCCTTTAGTGGCACTAAGTAATTATGAAATCACAGTTTACAGTATGTTTTTGAATATGCTGGTGCTGCCTTTAATGGCACCTCTTCTGGGACTTGGACTGGTGGCAGGACTTGGGATGGCGGCGATAAATGGAGGTGCTGCAGGACTTGGGTTTGCGAATGAATTGTTGATGGTTTTCGTAGAAATACTAGAAAATGTATGTGCCTGGTCACTATATGTTTGCCATTTGATTATTTATTTTGTAGAAATGATTTCAGATTGGGTTTTATGTCTGCCATTTGCAAGGGTTATTACAGGCTGTCCAAGACCCTGGCAGATAATTGTCTATTATACCGTGCTTGTTTGCGTTGCTAATATTGAAGATATAGAAAAAATGTGTATCAAGGCGACGTTGCATATAAGGCGCATAAGGCCTGATTTGACAAGTGTTGAAGCACTAGGACTTGTAGGCAGAAAATATGAAAACGTAAAGTTTAAATTAATTTTAGCCCTCGTGTTTGTTTTTATTCTGTTCATTCCTAAGCCTAGGTATTTCCATGTTGATTTTTTGGATGTGGGTCAGGGCGATGGAATATATATTGAAGCTGATGATGGAAGCAGAATATTTATAGATGGCGGTTCTACAAGTGTTAATGAAGTGGGGAAATACAGAATATTGCCGTATTTGAAATATCATGGCATTAGAGGTATCGATTACTGGTTTGTTTCACACACAGACTTAGATCATATAAATGGACTGACGCAAATGCTGGAAGATGGTTATAAAGTGAAAAATCTTTTGTTTTCATATAAGGTTCAAAAGGATGAAAACTTTGGTGCATTATATCGTCTGGCAATAGAAAAGGGCGTTAACGTTGGCTTCCTTGCAGAAGGAGATACACTGAATTGTAAAAACATGACAATCAATGTTTTGTTTCCAACTAAAGCCGTGAGCTATGAAGGCGCTAATGAGAATTCTTTGGTTTTACTCCTGGAAAGTGAGGGACAACGCTTTTTGTTTATGGGAGATACAGGAAGCGAACAGGAAAAGGATTTAATTGAGATATATGATTTGAGTGATATTGATGTATTAAAGGTGGGACACCATGGTAGCAAGAATTCCAGCTGTGAAGATTTTTTGAATGAGGTAAAACCAAAGCTTGCCATTATAAGCTGCGGGAAAAAGAATCGCTACGGCCATCCACATGCGGATACGCTTAAGAAACTTGAGGCTAAGAAAATTGATGTTTATAGGACTGACGAGATGGGGCAGATAACAATAAGCTTAAATGGTGGTGAGATTGGCATAAAAAGGTTTACAGATATACCTTAATAATGAAAAATAAGCATTATTTGAAGAAAGGATTACAGATGATAGATAACAGAAATGTAAGTATTATAGTAGATGCTAATGGTGGTTATATTGCAATTATTAATGACAAGAAATTTAGAGGTCTAACAAAGGAGGACTGGGATTTAGTTGAAGAATATTTAAAAGGATATGTTATGGATTGCTATGAGATAACAGAAACTGCAGAAACAGTATTTATAGGAACGGAATTTCCAGATGAATATACATCATCAAATAGTCGAATAGTACTAAAAGGGGCGAGAAAAAAGGCGAAAGCAGTTGCAGCACAAGGGATTCCTGAATTAATAAAAATAGCGTCAGATCCTAAATGGGAAGAAAATAGAGAAGAAAAGCATAATAAGGATGCGAAATATGGCTGGTACAGATACAGCGTGCGTTTTGGTATACCTGTGTATAATGATAAAGATGGTTCTTTGGAACGATACAATATTTTTTCTGCAATTTTGCTTGTAAAACATGCTGAGGATGGAAATAAATATTTACATGATTTAATTACAATAAAAAAAGAAACGAGCAGCCCGCTTGAGCAATAAAGCTGTACGGTGAAAACTCATTTCTTTCGAATTGATAATAATGGAATTTGATGTTAGAGTCAAGCTAAAAAGACAGAGATTTTGAAATTTTGGAGAGATATATAATAGTTAGATATACTATCTACACAATGGTTTGTCAATATGAGTAGCTTTCGTTGATGTCTACAACTGTTGGATATGGAATAACAAAAATTTTTTAAGTAATTTTTTTAGTACAAGAATCATCAAGTGACAAGAAAAGCGCTAGAATAGTATGTAAACGGCTCTAGTTGCGACAAATTGGTGGAGCGCAACCGTGGTTGCGGGTAGTATGAGCCTATATAGTTTACATTTTGGAGGGAATTGTGATGACATTAGGAGAACAAATTAAACAGGCTCGTGAGAATAAGAATTATTCACAAGAAGAGTTAGCTACAAAGCTTGAGGTTAGCAGACAGGCAATCTCAAAATGGGAAAATGATACAGCAATCCCAAATGGTATAAATCGCGGAATGCTTAATCAAATACTGGGACTGTCTTTATCGCTAGGAGAAGATAAGCCAAAGAAAAAAACAAATGTAGTTACTATTTTAGGATGGGTTTTTACATTGATTTTTGCAATATGTTTTATTGTTTCACTAGTGTATATAAAAAATAGGCTACCACAAATTGATAACAATTCTAATTCGACTGCAGCTTTGACAAAAAAGGAAATTGAGTTAGGTAAGCAAATAGAAAATATTGATGCAAGTGAAATAAAGGATGCTAGCGTAAACATTACAATTGATGAGAATGATGTATACTATGCGGCAATACTTCTTTACTGCGTAGACGCTCCTTCAACAGAGCTTGAGAAGCAGATATATAAGTTGCTAGAAAACGAATTAGTGATTGATGAGGAAAACATATATATAATGGTTGATGGTGACTATCTTTCATCAGAGATCATACCTTCGTAAGATGCAAGTTCATCTGTTGTAAATGAGGGTGTAATATATATTTATAATGAGTAATATAGTTAATATTTTAATACAATAGTTCAGAAACTTGTAATTTTCCGTGGCTCAGAGTAATTGAAATAGGGCATTTTACAGGGTGGATTCATTTGAACCCACCTTTTCCTATAAAAAGGGTTCATCGTTATTTTGTATCACAATCATTGTCCTAACGAACAGATATGGACATCCTTCCCTTGAAGCTGTAGGGAGATTCAATCAATCTGGCGCAGAGCAGTACTGTACGATTGATTGCGGGCAGATAACGATAAAGTATGAGAAGGGAACCAGTATTGTGAGATTATTTGATAATCGAATAATATAATTATTGTTTTATGAAGTAGTGGCAAATATGCCACTATGGAGGTATAATATTGTCAACGATTGAGAAGTTAAATTGTAAAAACTGGTGGGAATCATCAAATTAGAATTGAATGAATTGTTTGAGTTGATAGAAAGCGAGGAGAAAAAATGATTTATCCATATATGGTGTATAAGGTTGTTAATGGCGAAGAAGAATATTGGGTTGCTAAAAGTACAAGTTTAAAAGGATGCATTGGACAAGGAATATCTACTAAGGAAGCTGAAACAGAGTTAGAAGAAAATGAGATTGCCTGGCTAGAAACTGCAAAAGAGCTAAATATGACCGTGCCAGAAATTCCTTCATTAAGAGAAAATGAGTACAGTGGTAAAATTACATTAAGATTTTCTCCGATTGAACATATGAAAGCAGTTATGTTTGCGAAAGTAGAAGGTATAAGTCTAAATCAATATATAAGTGATGCGATATCAAATTATAATGCGTTGATGTTAAAATAGGAAAAAGAGAAATCGTTCGATAAGAGGTGCAATATAGTAATATATTTGAAACAAATACCATTGGAATTCGAGGTATATATGGATTGCTTTGGGATATAGTATAATGTTATTGCCCCACCAAAGAAAGAAGAAAATTTAAATAATAAGAAAGAGAGGATATTATATGTATAAGAATATTGAAAAACAAACAAAATTGAACTTAAAGAATCAGGTGGATTATCAACCAGGGCAGGTTGTTAGCAAGACATTAGTACAAAATGAATATGTGAGTATGACTATTTTTTCGTTTGATAAAGGAGAAGAAATATCTACTCATGCAGCAGGCGGAGATGCAATGGTGACAGTTCTAGAAGGAAAAGGAAGATTTACTGTTGGAGGTGATATTTTCTATCTTGAAACAGGAGATACACTTATTATGCCAAAGGATATTCCACATGCAGTTTATGGGGAGGAACAATTCAAGATGCAGCTTGTTGTATCTTATTAAGTTTTATCAAATTCTAATTTTACATTTAATAAAATAAAAAACTATATTGCTTGGAAAGAAAGTATTAATTTGAGAACGATAAACAAAAAAGAGCTAGTTAATGATTTGATGAATCTTGGATTATCAAATGGTGATGTGGTGATAGTCCATACATCTTTAAAAAAAATTGGATATGTATGTGGGGGCCCTCAAACAGTAATTGAAGCCTTGATAGAGGTAGTTGGTCCTGAGGGTACAATTATGATGCCAACGCAGTCATGGAAAAATCTAGATCCTGAGACTGGTGTGCATTGGGATGCTGATGAATCTGAATGGAATAAAATAAGGGAGAATTGGCCTGCATATGATAGAAATTTGACACCAACAAATACAATGGGCGCAGTTGCTGAGATGTTTCGAAGGTGGCCAGGAAGCATTAGAACAAATCATCCGGCGAGATCCGTTTGTGCATGGGGAAAACACGCAGAGTATCTTACGGAAGAACATACATTATCAAATATCTTTGGAGAGGGTTCACCAATAGCGAAACTATATGAGTTGGATGCGAAAGTGCTACTACTGGGAGTTGGATATGATAAGAATACATCAATTCATCTAGCTGATGTTCGTGCGAACTATCCAGGGAAACATGAATGCATAGAGCATAGCGCGATACTAGAAAATGGTGTTAGAGTATGGAAAGAATACAGTACTTTATTTGTAGATGGAGAGGATTTTGAGAAAATAGGTGAAGCATTTGAAAATGCTTATAAACCAGCTATTGGAAAAATTGGCGAGGCTGACGCGAGATTGATGATGCAGAGAGACATCGTTGATTTTTCTATATTATGGATTGAAAAGAATCGCAAATAAAATTAGAATTTATAGGTGAGTTTATGAAAAGGTTATATATCGTTGGCGGAACAATGGGCGTTGGAAAAACTGCTGTCTGTCAGCAACTTAAAATGAATTTGCCCAACAGTGTGTTTCTTGATGGCGACTGGTGCTGGGATGCCAACC
>JAZQOU010000029.1:0-56764 GCA_045628025.1 Lachnospiraceae bacterium
CATGAGTCTCCCCGATAGCTATCCCGACGAAATGTCCGACAAAGAAATGGAAAGATGGATTGAGATATGGGACGACTATGACCCGTGTCCGGATGTATAGCTACATGTAATAAAACTCTCTCAATTAAAATAGCACCGTGATTTTTCACGGTGCTTACTGTATATAAAAAACTCTTCCATCCGCATATTTGGCGGAAACGCAACAGGTTCTTTCAGGTTTTCTCAAACACTTTCTCAACAAGATATTTATACTCTTTCCAAGCAGCATACTCCGAAAGTTCTGAAAGGACGTCTATTATTGAGCCGTAATACCATCCGTGTTGAGCTTTGTCATGCTGATTGAATCTCTTCCAGAGCTCGTCTCCTATGGCATCGTAATCACGACTTATTGCCCGAATATTGGAAAGCTTGTCGCCTAAAGCTATCATTTTTGCTTCGCGGCTGGCATTTTCGAGGTGGTTGAGCGTTTCTTTTTTTCTTATCGCCCAGGTCTGTTCTGCGGGCACATTTTCTCTTTTGTTTTCGCTCTCATCTGCTACCAAAGCAGCTACTCTGTCTCCGAAAGAATTTCTAATATCTTCAATCGTTAGTTCAGTATCCTCGACTGTATCATGAAGTACCGCTGCCGCGAGCACTTCCTCATCTGTTGTCATTGTCCCAACAATCGTAGCAGCCTCCATCACATGCAGAATATACGGTATTTCTGTTGACTTTCGATATGAACCATGATGCGCATTTGTTGCAGTTTCAATTGCCCGCTCAAACAAAGTATTATTCTCCATCTGTTTTCCCCCTGTAGTATTATTTGATTATATTCTACACCGGCTACTGTTTTCAGTAAAGATGCGCATCACTTTTCATACTCAATTTTTCCATATTGTTCTTAATATTCGGGATGTGTTGTGATAGAATATAGGAAAATAACACCAGTTTGATGCCGAAACAAGTAAAATGGCATTTCAGCCGCTAGATGTCCCGATTATCGGGCATGGTATAGCGTAAATTGCATTTTAGGTTTGATATTGCTGATTAAGGAGAAATAAAATGAGCGATTTTATGATTGAAAACGGAGTTTTGACAAAATACACAGGCGCGGGAGGCGACGTTGTCATCCCCAACGGCGTGACTGATATCGGCATCGAGGTCTTCCAACACAACTTAGACCTGACAGGCGTCACAATCCCTGATGGTGTGACAAGTATCGGCGACCGTGCTTTCCAGGGTTGCTGGAATCTGGCGGGCATTGCGCTTCCCGATAGTGTGACGAGCATCGGAGAATGGGCGTTCCTGGGCTGCGAAAGTATTAAAAGCATTACCATTCCGGACGGAGTAACGAGCATTGGAAAAGAGGCGTTCCGCAGCTGCGACAGGCTTGAAAGCGTCACCATTTCAAGCACAGCAACGAGCATCGGCGACGGCGCGTTCCTCTTCTGCGTGGGGCTTGCGGACAAGGACGGTTTTGTAATTGTCCGGAACGTTCTGTATTCATATTTTGGCGATGGCGGTGCCGTAGTCATTCCCGACGGTGTAACGGATATCAGCAACTCCGCGTTCATCACGTGCAGTATTCTGACGAGAATCACCATCCCCGACGGTGTGAAAAGCATCGCCGACGGTGCGTTCTTCGGCTGCAATAATCTCAAAAGTGTTTCCTTCCCCGAAAGCCTGAAGAACATCGGAAATTCCGCGTTTTCATACTGTGAACGCCTTACGGACATCACTATCCCCAATGGTGTGACAGTCATCGGTGAAGATGCCTTCGGCAACTGCATAAGCCTTAAAAGCGTCACCATCCCCGAAAGCGTAAAGCGTATCGGAAAAGGCGCGTTTTCATGCTGCGAAAGCCTGACCATCCACGCTGCGACGGGCAGCTATGCCGAAAAGTTTGCAAAGGAAAATAACATCCCTTTCGTGGCTGAATAAAGAGGAACACCATCGTTCTTTTTTATATCAGAACAGATTAACTGAGTTGTTATAACAAAACAGCAAAATCCGCGGAAGTTATGAAACTTCCGCGGTCTTTGTTTCTCCCCCTCTCCTTTATCTACCCCAACGTCTCAACATGCTTCTTAGACTTTTGCATCATGTTGTTATATTCAGCAGAGTTCTGCCAAACAACCATATATTTGGGGGTGATTTGCGAGAATTTCAGCATATATGCCCAGGGGGGTGGTCTAATATCCTGGGATTTTGCCCCCGGTTAGCGGCGCGGGGCACGTGTTAAAATTCGTCGAAATCAAAAAGGGGGGGGGATATGTCACAATAAATAGTTTTTAAATCCCGCAAAAACAGAAAATGTGCTGCAATTCTTTTCTTTTTAAGGCATTTAATAGTGCGGTACGGTTATTGATAATATGTCGAATGCATGATACAATATTTACATATTATTGTAAAATGTCAAAAAATGATATTTGAGGTTTTGAGGAGAGAATCAAATGGACCAGAAATACTGTGTATACTGTTTGAATCAGTCTGACAGTGGTACGTGCTCAAGCTGTGGAAAAGACAGCACGGCATATCAGACGGCACCGCATCATTTGCAGCCCGGCACTATGCTTAACAGCCGGTATCTTATCGGCTCCGTTTTGGGAGAAGGCGGATTCGGTATAACATATATCGGAAGAGATGTGAATCTCGATATTAGAGTAGCAATAAAGGAATACTTCCCCACGGGGGCTGTGAACAGAAACAACATATCATCTTCTGAAGTTACTGCCAATATCGGCAGTATGCATGCTTTTTTTGAAAAGGGCAAAGCCAGCTTCCTTACAGAGGCAAGAACGCTTGCAAAGTTTTCGTCTGAGAACAGCATCGTTACTGTTCATGACTTTTTCTCTGCAAATAATACTGCATACATAGTTATGGAATACCTTGAGGGAACAGACCTGAAGGATTATCTTGCAAATCACGGAAAAATGTCCTTTGCCGATGCATACGGCATGCTCGCGCCGGTACTGACTGCCCTTGATAAAGTACACGAGAGCGGACTGATTCACAGAGATATCAGTCCCGCTAATGTTATGATACTGAAAAACGGCAGCGTGAAACTGCTCGATTTCGGCGCTGCACGCGATGTCAGCGGCTCTGATGAAAAAAGTCTATCGGTATTGCTGAAGCCGGGATACGCTCCTGAAGAGCAGTACCGCACAAAAGGAAAGCAGGGTCCATGGACAGATGTTTATGCACTGTCTGCAACCCTATATAAAATGCTGACCGGCGTCACACCTGATGACGCAATGAACCGACTGTTCTCCGACGAGTTACAAAGAATTACCGAGCTGAATCCTTTAGTAACGCCCGAGCAGGAGGCAGCAGTTATGAAGGGCATGGCCGTTCAGCAGGCAGAGCGTTATCAAACGGTTGCGGAGCTGCAGAATGCATGCTTAAAAGTGCTCAACAGCCAATCATCTGCGGATGATTATGTGACTGTTGGAGCTGATGAAGCTACTTGGTCACCTAATATTCAGTCGCTGCATCGTCCCGCCCCCAAGTGCTCTGCCCAACGGGATAACGTCAATCCGGTTTACAGACCTCAGGAAAAAACTCCGGAGAAAAATGATGAAAGTACGGTTTCCGCTGCTGAACTAGCAAAACGAACCGAGCCAAAAGGCAAGGCCCATAAGAATATAGGAGAAAAAGGATCTGCTACCCAAACCGACGGAGCAGCATCGCCGGCTGCAAATCATGACGGTCAGAAAAAGCCAAGCCGCGCAAGGCTCATCGGCTCTGCGGTTTCGGGAGTCATAGCTTTGCTTATAGCAATCGCTATTGTGCTTTCAATGGATCCTGATTATACCGGCGGATTAATTGTATTTTCTGGAATTTTGGCCGTTGCATTTGCGGCACTTGCGGTGTTCCTCGGGAAATCATATTTCTCTCGTATTGACAATAAAAGTCTCAAGCCCAACATTCCGTGTTTTATATTAAGTATCGTTGCCGGTATAGCAACAATTGTACCGATTTTTTTGCTGTTTATATCTAATGATAAGAGTGGCAGCGCGATATACATCATGACCTCTATTGCTTTTGCAATTATCACCTGGTTTTTCGGTTATTTCTATTATCCGCGTCTTACTAAAAAAAGGAGAAAACTTTTCATTAGATTATACGGCATGATCGCGGCAACAGCAGTTGTAGCGCTTATAGTGTTTGTTGTGTTTACCGGCTTAAATACCATAAACATAGGCGATACAAAAGTTAAACGCAATGCTGAAGAGGTGAGTATTTCTGGTGACATTATCAGCGATAACGATATTGCAAAGTTAAAAGATCTGAAAAAACTGCGCAAGCTGTATCTTGAAGCATGTTTACTTGACAATGATGATGTTGCGATTATCGGTGAGCTTTCAAATCTTGAAACTCTTTATTTAGACGGCAACATCGATATTACTGATATATCACCGCTCAACAATCTCACAAAGCTGAAAGCGCTTGACCTTAGTGCGACATCTGTTGATTCAATTTCGTGTCTTGACAAGCTTACCGAGCTTGAATGTCTCAAGGTAAACAGAACGGACATTACAGATTTACACACAGTATCATCGTATAAAAACCTTGAAACGCTGTCAATTAACTCTCTTGAAGGGCTCGATCAGTCCACAATCAGCCTCCCTGACGGAATAACAAGTATCAGCTGTGAAAATAACGGCATCCATGATATCGGTTTTCTTTCCGGAAAAACAAAACTCTACTCTATACACCTAGCAAACAACGAAATAATAGATCTGAGTCCGCTTTCCGGTCTTGACAACATTTGGACTCTGGATCTGTCTAATAATAAAATATCAGATATTGCCCCCATACCCAAAGAATCGCTTCAGGATTTAAAACTTAAAAATAACAGCGTTTCCGATATCTCATCTTTGTCAAACGCCACAGAAAAACTCAACAAATTAGACCTTGGGTTTAATAAAATATCAGACATATCTGCATTATACAAGCTGTACGGAATTTACAGTCTGTATATTAACAACAATGAAATAAGCGATATATCTGCGTTAAGCGAATGCTTCAGAATAGAGGAGCTTGATATATCGTATAACCTGATTTCCGATATATCTGTTATTGCAAGTATTGATAATTTGAAAAGCTTTTCCGCACGTGGCAATCAAATAGATGATATTTCCGCACTTGCCGAAACACCGTTGCTTAAAGATTCCGATATGGATATTGACCTCAGAAACAATAAAATAACAGATGTCACACCGCTGAGCAACTTTAAGACGAGGCGTTTATATTTGTCAAATAATAATATATCCGACGTTTCTCCCCTGGCTACCTGTACAGAAATAGAAACCCTGTATCTGAATAAAAACAACATATCCAACGTGTCACCTCTATTCAATCTGTCTAAGCTATACCGACTTGAAATAGTATACAATCCGGTAGCCGATCTTTCCAGCATTAGTTTGACACCGGGAAGTCTTTTTAACACTGCGATTCTCTTAGTATCTTATAATGAGTCAATAGATTGGGAAGCGCTGAGTCAGATTGAATATCTTCAGGTACTCATATGTGATGCACCTGAAAGAGAAAAGGATTCGCTGAAGTCACTCGGTTATGGAACCATTTCAAGCGATGATCTCGATGAAGACCAGAATGTTAATGCCGATGATACCAACGCTGAAACGGGCAACAGTGAAACTGAAACAGACAAGACCGAGGAGAATTAACATGGCAAATACAGTATATTACAATCCTGCCGCAGATGCTGATGCGGTGCTCGTACTGTTCAACTGCAATGAAGTAATCGGTACATATCGCATAGGCCTTCATTCAATAATAGGCAGAGCATCCGCACAGAGCAGCTGTGATATCCAGATTAACTCGCTTTTGGCTTCGCGTATGCACGGGGAAATAATACGCGTAAATGATGAATACAGATACCGTGATCTGGGAAGCACAAACGGCACTTATGTCAGTGGAGCTTATCTGGGAGCCGAATCCGGTAACGACTATGTCACGCTCAAAGAAGGCGACGTTATCGGGTTTGGCGCTGTTAGAGATGACGAACACCACCCCAATGGTGTATATGCACTTTTTACATGTGCAGAATCATTGCTCGACAACTGGCAGAGTATATTGCTGGATAACTCTTTTGCCGAAATCTGCATAGGTAGATCGGCATCGTCCGGTATTTGCATCAACAATGCAACCATATCTGAAAAACATGCATCGTTCTTTAATTCTTCGGGCGGATGGGCAATTATTGACCACAAAAGCACCAACGGAGTGTTCTTGAACGGTAAAAGTCTCTCCATTCCTAAATACCTTGAGGATATGAGCTCTGTGAGAATAGGTAACAGCTATTTTATTTACACGGGTAAAAAAATACTGTTTTCCTCTGGCACGCTTTTGGATACCGGCTTTGCCCCATCACAGCCTGAAACGGAACATACTCAAAACACGGATAAATTGCCTGAAGTGCCAAATGCCCATGTGCACGATGTAAAACCAGCCGAATCAGATGAGCCACGCAGACCTCAAGCACAAGATTACAACGGCACTCCAGATTTGATAATACAAATAGAAGAACGATCGGTTGTTCAACGCTTCAAAAAAATGACCCTTCTCCAGGATATAAACATATCTGTTTCCAATGGTGAAATGGTTCTGATACTCGGCGGGTCCGGTGCGGGAAAAACCACGTTCATCAATGCCGTAATGGGCTATGAAAAGGCAGCCGGGCGAATTGTATATAACAATACGGATATCTATGAAGAATATGAGCAGATGAAGTATGAGATCGGTTTCGTTCCACAGCAGGACCTTCTGCGCGGTGGCGATACGGTCCTTGATACATTATCGAATGCGGCGGAAATGAAATTGCCGAGAAGCATATCCGAAGAGAAACGCGAAGCACGTATAAGAGACGTTCTTGAGCAGTTCGGACTCAGTCGAGAGAAAGAATCGCTGGTTTCTAAGCTCAGCGGCGGCCAGAAAAAAAGGCTCAGCATAGCGATAGAATATATAGCTGATCCCAGTCTCTTCTTCCTTGATGAGCCGGATTCCGGAATAGACGATATAATGGGGCGCGGGATTATGGAAAACTTGCGTAGCATTGCCGACCTCGGCAAAATAATTATGGTTATCACTCACAGTCCGGAACGCGCAGCAGATTTGTTTGATAAAGTAATTGTTCTTGCAAAGAGCTCAAAAGACAACTGCGGCCATCTTGCGTTTTTTGGCTCGGTTGATGAGGCCTTCGCCTTCTTTGAAGTGTCATCTTTCCGAGATATTGTCAAACGTATAAACCGTCCCGATGAGAACGGCGAAGGATTATCTGATTATTATATCGAAAAATATGCATCTGTGGGGAGGGGAAATCGTTGAGCGGATCAAGAATCGGCAGAATAGGCCAGATAAAAATATATGTCGGAAAGTGCTACAGAACGTTTTTTAATGAAAAAGGGTGGAAGTCACTCATCAGCACCTTGATTATCGCAACAATACTTGCATGGATAATCGGCGACAACACTTTTTTAATAAATGAAAGCACCAAAAGCGGAATTTTTGCCATGATCTGTGGCTGTATATGGATAGGCTTATTCAACTCAATACAGTCGATATGCCGCGAAAGAGCAATAATAAAAAGAGAACACCGCACAGGTCTTCACATCTCATCATATGTAATTGCCCATATGATATTTGAACTTGCGCAATGCATTGCCGAAGGCTTTATTATGACTGTCGTATTTGATGCTTTCAGAGATTTCCCTTCACATGGAGTAATTTTCAACTGGATAGGCTTTGAATTTTTCGTTGGTTTCACATTGATTATTTTCTGTGCAGACACACTCGGAATTTTGGTGTCCTGTATTGTTAAGAATGAGAATGCCGCTATGACGATAATGCCTTTTGTTCTTATTATTCAGCTTGTTATGTCCGGTATGATGTTTGAGCTTCCGGAAAATTCTGAATATATAAAACAGCTTACCGTGAGCAAATGGGGATTAACTGCTATCTGCAGTTCGGCAGATATAAACGAGATTCCGACAAAAGACACTGTGGAGAAGCTTCAAGAGGGTGCTAAATCGGATGAAAAAATCAACAGCTGGAAAGAACTCGGAATTACGCAGGAATACGACATGGAATATGATGCATCCTCCCAGCATGTTATCGAATCATGGTTAGTGCTTTCGGGATATAGCATGTTATATGGACTGGTCGGAGTGCTGTTTTTAAAACGAGTTGATAAAGATAAACGATAGTTAACTGATATCAAATATACTGCATGATTGATTTGAAAGCTTGAAATAATGATGCTTACATATTCATATTTTTCTGACAGAGGAGACCGTGAGGTAAACGAGGATGCAGTCGGCGTTTCAAGTGACTGCGAAAAAGGCTGCTATGTTCTGTGCGATGGCCTTGGGGGACACGGGTATGGCGATATAGCATCTCGCGTTGTAATAGAAAATGCACTGTCTTTTTATAGTAAAAACAGTAACCTCACAGATGACAAACTTAGTGAACTGTTTGATTTTGCGCAGCTCTCACTTGTCGCAGAGCAAAAAAAGAGTGGCGCATACAAGCACATGAAAACTACAGCGGTAATTCTTTTCGTTTCAGGCGAAAAGGTGCTTTGCGGACACTCGGGCGACTCGCGACTGTACGCATTTGCAAACGGGGAAATTGTGTTTAGAACACTTGACCATAGCGTTCCTCAGATGTTGGCATTATCGGGAAGAATAGACGAAAGCGAAATTCGCTTTCATCCCGACAGAAGTACTCTTCTTCGTGCTCTTGGAACAGATGCAGAAAAAAAGCAATATGAAGTGCGTGATATAACAGAGTGCGCTGCGGATGCTTTTCTGCTTTGCTCCGACGGGTTCTGGGAGCTAATAGATGAGATCAACATTTGCTCCTGCCTTGAGTGTGCATCATCAGCCGAGGAATGGCTTTCGCTTATGAGAAACGTGGTTGAAAACGCAAACCTTGAAAAAACTGCAGACAACCGTTCCGCAATTGCAATACTGCGAAGGTAGAGAAGACTTAAAAACATGCCTCAGCAACATAAATATAGGAAGAAATGAGCTTTTTGCTGAAATCATGGCAGTAATGATTTTGGCGAAGTCATAACGAAAGAGCTATAACTACGTGATACAATTATTCCAGTGGTTATATACAGTAAATGAATAGCCCTGTTTGACGCATAATGGCTCAAACGTGGGTATTCAATTCTATCAAGATTTGCGTAATTAGGCCAAAAATATGCCTGATTTGTCTACCAGATAAATCAGGTAATTTTCTTGTTTTCGGGGCAAAATTAGGTTGCGAAGACGCAGAATAACAACGCCCCGCTGGTGTACTTTTGGTAGTAATTACCTACTTCCAGACACCTTTTGGGAGTAATACAGCATAAAAGAACTACTATTTTGATAGAATAGTAGTTCTTTTTTATACCTGAAAGCCTTGAAATCACTGTGTTTCAAGGAATTATAGAAAAAAAGCCTGCCTCGGATTTGTTGTGAACCGAACCAGTAAAAACGGACAATAGACAAAACGCCCCCTATGTAGGAAAATAGACTACATAGGGGGTGTCGCTATGTCAAAGCAAAAGATGCGAGACAATGAAGCCGTAATTATAGCAATGAGAGAAGCTGGAAAAAGTCGCAGAGAAATAGCGGAAACGCTTGGATTGACGAAAGATCAAATAAAAGGCTGGGTAAACCGGTACAACCGAAGGATCAAGAAGCAGGCAGAAGGAATATCTGCACCGCCAATAGGACGCCCACGCAAAGATTATGAGCTTACGGATGAAAACAAAGTAGAGTATTACAAAAGACAGTTGCGGTTGGCAAAAAGCGAGAACAAGCGTTTAAGAACGGAAACCGAACTGCTGCGGGATTTTCTCTCGCTCACAGGAAAGGAGTGAAAGCCAAGGTAAAGTACAATGTCATCTATCGTCATAGAGAAGAATACTGCATCAGCGAGATGTGCCGGTTCTTCGGCGTGTCCCGCAGTGGATACTATGACTATGTCAATCGCATGGATAAACCGGCAAAGGATCTGCCGCTGGCAGAGAAAATCAAGGAATGTCAAGCTAAGTGCCGCAACACTTATGGCTACCGCAGAGTGCAAATCTGGTTAGAACAAAACGGAGTACATTGCAATCCTAAAACCGTGCTCAGAGTTATGAACAAGTATAATTTGCTGTCAGTTGTACGCAGAAAACGGTATGTAAAGTACGGAGAAGCTTTGCACCGTTATCCTAATATGCTGAACAGAAATTTCGCAGCAGAACGGCCAAATCAAAAATGGGTGACGGATATATCCTACATTCGTACGGGACAAGGATTCCTGTATCTGTCCATAATACGTGACCTCTACGACAACAGCATCGTTGCGTACAAGACCGGATCGGAGCAGAACATCAATCTTGTGCTTAACACGATTAAAGCGGCGAAGAAAAAAGAAAAGGTCACTGCAGAGCTGCAACTCCACAGTGACCAGGGTGCTCAGTATGTCTCACAAGCATATTTCGAGCTGACTCAACGATACGGCATTACACCGTCAATGTCAAGACGTGGGAATCCATACGACAACGCTTTGGCTGAAAATTTCTTCTCAATTCTAAAGACTGAGTGCATACACAGGGTGAAAATTGCGGCCTTCAAAGAAGCGAGAGAGCTGATTGACGATTACATCTATTTCTACAACAACCAGCGTATCCAAACAAAAACAAAACTAACGCCGCTGGACATACTCGTGGCGTACCCGGCTTAGCGTCGCCTCCTTTCTATCTCCTCCAGTTTTTTTAAGAAGGATACCTCAATCTCAGCTCGGATTCTTTTGGCTTTCTCAAGCTTCAGCTCTGCTTTCAGACGTTCGACCTCAGAAAGAGAATCCACATCTTTTCTTCAGGACTGAACTTTCCCTTTTCCTCACAAAAATACTCCCTTCTAAGTAGTTAGACGTTTTATTATTTCGTCTGTCTACATAGAAGGGAGCATATCATAGTACTCGGTATTTCATTTTTGCCAATCCATTAGTGACAGTGCTCATTGCTCAGTCTCTACTGTTTTATGAACACTGCCCTGAAGCAATGGCTTTATTTTTCGATTAAGTGTTTGCACATGAAGAGCAGCGCTGTCATTATAATCATTGTAGGTATCAAAAAGTTGGTCGGACCAAAAATTAATACGCAAGCAATTGATACAAAGAGACCTATAAGCGCTGGCAGGTGACTGCTAGCCTTTTCCCATTGTTCAATAAAGCTGACAACAAATATGGCAGTCATTGAAAATTCTATTCCAGCGCTGTTGAACTCGATAGCATTATAGACAATGTAGCCCAAAAGTGTACCCAGGACCCAGTAGCCCTGGTCCATCAAAGACAGGAAAAAGTAGTAGTAACGTCTTAAAGGGTATTCCTCTTCGCTGAAATCTTTTCTAACAGCTATAGAGAAGGTTTCATCTGATAATGCAAACATAGTATAAGGCTTGAAAGCTTTATTATCTTTGTACTTTTCTAAAAGACCTACACCATAAAACAAATGCCTAATATTTACAAATAATGTCATTAGTGCTGATGCAATAAGTGTTGCACCGCCAGAAATGAGATCTATGGCAACGTATTGCATTGAGCCAGCAAATATCATTAGGCTCATAAGCATACCAAATATCATTTTAATGTTGTGACCTGCACATAGTACTCCAAAGCCAGTTCCAAGCACAATATAGCCTGCCATTACTGGCAGGCTGTCAAAAAACGCGGTACGTATTAAGCTGTGTATTATACTGTTATTATCACTAGTATTATCACTAGTATTATTACTAGCGTTATCAATAGCATTATCAATGCCTTGTATATTATTTCTATTGTTTATTCTCATGTTAATATTGTTTTATTACATTCCCAGCATATCAAAGGCTTCGTAGCTAAGCTCAACCTTGTAGTCACCTTCAATATTAGGATACTTTATCAAAACACTTCTGGTGTCAAAATCATAAATCCAACAACTGTCGTTATTTTCGTAATCCTTATAGTAGGTGTACTGAGTGAGCTTCTTGTCATCAAGGCTTACTGAGAGTGGTGAACGATCAGGTGATATGTAGCAAATAGACATATCCTTTACGCTTGATTTGTACTGGCCCTGCTTAGTAAAGCTAATGGTAATGTCCCTATCATAGCAGACCTCAATGTCTGTAGTCAGATACATACCCTTTTGATAATCCAGGCTTATGCCGTCATCCTCATAAAGCGTGAAGCTGGCAGTCGCTGCATTTGACTTTATAACAGAACCGATATCTATATTATCAGTGTTATTGCCAGCATTATTACCAGCAGGAGTAATTGTAACAGTCAGGCTGCTTTCGTGATCCTTTGCCAATGACTTGAGCTCATCATCAGTGGTGACTACAATAGCACCATCCTTATAGAACATAGGTATATCAGATAATGAAACATCAAATTCGATTGTTTGACCACCTTCAATTGGTTCGTGAGTATAGTAGTCAAAGAAGGTGTGATTCTTTGGCAGATAAAGCTCTCTTGTAACAGCACCTTCATCAACAACATTTGCAACTAAAATGCTATCACCAAACATAAAGTCTACACCCTCATTGTAGCAGTCTGGATCCTCCTGGAATGCATAGGCCATTGACTCAAGGATTGGAAGACCACTAATGCTGGCTCTTCTCATGAGAGAGTACATATATGGCATAAATTGATAACGAAGCTTTATAGCTTCTCTGATAATAGGTGTAACAGCTGGGTACATCCATGGCTCTGTAACTGTATTGTCGGTATTAACAGAGTGGATAGAAAATCTTGGCTGGAAAATGCCGTTTTGCACCCATCTGACAAAAAGCTCCATGTCAGGTGAAGGGCCATAAAAGCCGCCTATGTCACAGCCTTCATTAGCAACACCAGAAAGTCCCATTCCAAGAATTGTAGCAATATTGTATTTTAATGCATCCCAACAGGTAAGGTTGTCACCAGCCCAGACCTGAGCATATCTTTGTATTCCACTATGTCCTGAACGGCAGACTACAAATGGTCTTACATTTTCAAATCGCTCGTTAATGGCCTCGTTTGTAATCTTGCACATAATATTGCTCATGTAGGCCTTGCTGTTTCCAATAGTGCCACCAAGTCCTTCCAAGCAAACTCTCGCATCCTTATCAACCATGCTGTCATATTCGCAGTTGTCGTTCCAAACAGAGGTAACACCCTTTGAGAGAATGGCCTCGTCCAAACGCTTCTTCCATTTATCGCGAACCTCGGCGTTGGTGTAGTCAATAAATGAGCCCGGACCACCCCACCAGGTGCCGATTGCAGGTGTATCTTCTTCACTGTCTAGTATAAACATGTCGTCGTCTGCAAAGTCATAGTAATCTGGATGGCAGGTAAGTATACCTGGTTTTACATTAGGCGAAACTACAATGCCTTTATCGGACATTTGCTTGAAAAAGTCTGTAGGGTCCTTGAATCTGTCATAGTTCCAGGTGAAAACACAACGCTTGTCGCCTTTTTGAGTGTGCTGAGTAGTGTATCCACTTGACAGCATAAAACCATCCATTGGTATATCCTCTGCAGCTGCATTGTCTGCAAAATGCAAAATCGCATCATCACAATCCTTTTCGAGCTCAGCATAATACATAGAAGAGCCGAGATATCCAAGAGCCTGTTTTGGAAGCAGGCAGGATTTACCAGTAAGGTCCGTGTAGCGAGAGATTACGTCGCTAATTTTTGGCCCGTTAATAATAAAGACATCAATATCACCTGCATCTGCTCTAAAGGTAGAGTGCTTGTGCCAGTAATTAGAATGCTTGCGTCCCATATTAAAATCACATTCGCTTGAGGTGTGATAGAAGTAGCCCATAGCCTTCTTGCTAGAGGCCGACAGCTTGATATAAAAAGGAATATGCTTGTAAAGACTGTCGCGCTCCTTAGGGTTATAGCCCATGGCATCATTTGGTGCCATGTTCATAAATTTTTCAGCTTTATTAATGTCTCCAGTTTTCTCACCAAAACCGTAAAAACAATCATCAGAATTGATAGAAGAGGTATGAATACGTCTGCTATTTGAATCCAGCTGATATGCCAAATCAGGAATATCTTCGTGTAAAACACTGCCGTGTTTATCAGCTATTTTAATGGTAAATGGTTCTTTTGTAATGCAGGTATCAAGAGACTGACCTATTAATGTAATACAGCTTTCATTCTCATCAACTGTAAAGCTAGCAAGACTTATGCGCTTTCTTTCGCTGCCGAGCATTTCGTCCATTGCATCATCCCATCCTGTTAATACAAGTGAATATGAAGCCTCGACAAAATCTCCATCAAAGCCAGCACGAATACGTATAATATCATCTGTAAGATAATACACACGTATTTCCACACAGTTTGTTACAAAGGAAGCATAGCCTTCTTCAATAGAATAATTAATTAGTGATTTTACAACTTTCATTTCTACCTCTTTGATAACCTTTCAAATAACCTTTCAAATAACTCTTCAAATAACCTTTTAAATTTTTTTTATTTTACATTATTTATTATCAGAAAAGATTATATTTCACCGCGTTCAACAAGGCCTTCTGCATAGTAGACTGACTGCATAGCGTCTTTACCATAAAAGTCTGCACCAATCATGTCCGAATATTCCTGGGTTAGAACAGCACCACCAACCATTACCTTTGCCCATGGGCATTCTTCTCTTAAAAGCTTTATGGTCTCCTCCATGCTGACAACTGTAGTAGTCATAAGTGCTGATAAACCAACAAGTGGAGCATGAGTTTCTTTTACTTTTTCAACTATGGTTTCAGGTGACACATCCTTGCCCAAATCGATGACCTCATAGCTGTAATTTTCGAGAAGCACCTTTACTATATTTTTGCCTATATCGTGAATGTCGCCTTTTACTGTGGCAATAATGATAATTGCTTTCTTTTTCTGAGAACTTCCCTGTGAATCGAGCTTTTCTTTGATGGCATCAAAGCCAGACTGGGCTGATTCCGCAGAGCGAAGAAGCTGTGGAAGGAACATTTTTCCTGATTCATAGCCCTTACCTACAGTATCAAGAGCTGGAACAAGCTCGTTATTGATAATATCCATTGCATCTCTTGTTTCAAGAAGCCTTGTAGTCTGCTCATAGGCCTTGTCCTTGAGACCCTTTATAATACATTCCTGCAGAGTAAAGCCTGAAGAAGCACCAGCAGCTGAAGCACTAGCACCAGCAGCTGAAGCACCAGTCACAGCACCAGCTCCAGCAACCCCAGCATCTGCAGCACCAGCTCCAGCAACCCCAGCATCTGCAACACCAGATCCAGCAACCCCAGCACCTGCGGCACCAGATCCGGCGGCCCCAGAACCAGCAGTCACAGCACCTGCGGCACCAGCTCCCACGCCTGCAACAACAGCGGTTTTGCCTGCATATTTATCTATGTAACTCATGCACTGACTGTCATAGCCATGAAGCATGAGATAGGTATCATAGGATTGCATCATTGCAGCAGAATTTGGATTAATAATACCAGCCGAAAGACCTGCATCAAGAGCAAGCAGATAAAAGGCTGAATTTACAATTTCTCTGGCTGGAAGACCAAAAGAAATATTAGAAACACCAAGAACGGTGCAACCACCTTTTTCTGTGATTCCCTTAACCGCGTCCAAAGTAATCTTGGCACTTTCATCATTGGTGCTCATTGTCATGGTCAGGCAGTCAATTACTATATCTTTTTTCTTTATGCCGTATTTGGCAGCTTCATTATAAATCTTTTCAGCTATCGCAAGGCGACCTTCAGTAGTTTCTGGAATACCATTTTCGTCCAATGTCAATCCGACAACCACGCCGCCGTACTTTGCAACTAGAGGAAAGACCTCATCCATAACAGCCTGTTTGCCATTTACAGAATTGACCATTGGCTTGCCGTTATATATGCGCATGGCTCTTTCCATGGCCACAGCATCAGTAGTATCTATCTGAAGAGGAGTGTTAAGTATACTTTGAAGCTCTTTAACAACGCTTTCCATCATCACAGGCTCATCGATTTCTGGAAGTCCTACGTTTACGTCCAAAATGTGAGCTCCGTTATCAGCCTGCTTTACGCCTTCCTCTAAAATGTAGTCAATATTGTTGTCTCTGAGTGCCTGCTTGAACTTTGACTTTCCAGTAGGATTGATTCTTTCACCTATAATTTTTGACTCCTTGCCAAGCTCAACACATGCAGAATATGAGCTGACAAGAGTGTGATTTTTTTCTGTTATAGGTGTTACATTCATATCCTTTGTGGCATCGACCAGGGCCTTGATATGGGCTGGAGTAGTGCCACAGCAGCCACCTGCAAAGTAGGCTCCCATTTCTATAAGAAGTTTTGTGTCATGAGCAAATTCTTCAGGATCAACATCATAGACTGTAACGCCATTTTCCATACGAGGCATGCCTGCGTTCGGCGTGATAATAAGTGGAGTAGAAGAGTACTTTACCAATTCCTCAAAAATAGGTTTCATCTGCTTTGGACCAAGTCCGCAGTTGATACCAATGGCGTCAACTCTGAGACCTTCAGCTAGAGCGATAAGTCCTGCTGGTGAAGAACCAGTTAGCATTTTGCCATCTTCGCTGAAAATTGTTGTGCAAAGAACAGGCAATGAAGAATTTTCTTTTGCAGCAAGAATAGCAGCCTTTAGTTCATAAACATCAGAAATGGTCTCTATCAAAATAAGATCAGCGCCAGCCTTGTCGCCAATTTTTATTATTTCGGCAAAGGCATCATAGGCTTCCTCAAAAGCAAGGGTACCAAGTGGCTCTAAAAGCTTACCTAAAGATCCGATATCAAGCGCAACAGCAGCGTCTTTACCAACCTCTGCGATAGCTTCCCTGGCATTGATAATACCAGCAGTAATAATCTCATCTAAATTGTCAAATTTGTATCTGTTAGCGCCAAAAGTATTGGCATTGATAATATCACTGCCAGCTTCAAGATAGAGACGGTGGATTTCTTTTACAGCCTCTTTGTTGGTAAGGTTCCAGCTTTCAGGAAGCTCACCCTGCTTTAGCCCTCTGGCCTGCAGCATTGAGCCCATTCCTCCGTCAAAGTATAAAATTCTTTTTCCTAATTCTTCTCTAATGTTCATAAATAATCCTATTTTATAAGATACGTATATTTTTAAAATCTATGTAGAAAGCCAGCCTTTCAACGTAAATTCATATTTGACCATTCATATTTGATCATTAATATATTACACATGTATTTAAATTTGTCGGAACTCGCATCCGGTATTATCGCAGGCCTGACAGCCTTTAGTGTGGCAGAGCTTTTCTTTGGATAAGCCAATGATTGCCGTAACAGACTTTTCAGGAAGCATTACACCACCATCAGACAAATGTATGCCAATTTGCTTTGTTGCATTAAGTGTATCTAAAAAAACACCTTGTATTTCGAGTGGTAAATCACCATAGCCGGGGCTAAATCGCGGACGCATAAAAAGTCCCTCTTTTTCAACGGCTACTGCTATTTTATCAGAAAGAGAATCCAAATAGGCTTCAATTGCAGCAGCGCCTGTGGCCTGCAAAACTGCAGCCTTGCTGATGGAAAGCCTTAGATATCTTGTCATTAATCTGTCAATCTCCGGTCCCAAGGTGGCAGCAATAAAAATTGCCTCGTCACATCCTAAAAGGTTTCTTCTTAGAGCTTTACTTTTAAGCGTAAGCGGACCTGCAATGGTTGTATCCTCGCCCTCAAAGGTCAAATCAAATCGTCTTGAAACATATTTAAAGGATGAACACCTTTGAACCTCACTTATACATTCATCTATCTGTAGAAGAGTATCGTCATCTGGGGTCTGTCCCTTGTAGCCGAGGTATCGGATAATTTCGGCTTGTGGAATATCCACATTTGTGACCAAGCCAGTCTCGTTTGTGACCAAGCCAGTCTCGTTTGTGACCATGCCAGTCTCGTTTGTGACCAAGCCAGTCTCGTTTGTGACCATGCCAGTCTCGTTTGTGATCATACCAGTCTCATTTGAAATTGTACCAGTTTCGTTAGTAATCGTAGACATATTAGTCAAGGATTTCTGAAAGGTTATCTTGTATGGCTTTTGCAATGTGTGGCTTATTCATTGAGTAAACGTGAATGTGATTGATGCCGTTTGCAATCAAATCAATGATTTGATCAGTTGCATAGGCAATACCAGCCTGCTCCATTGCAGCAGGGTTGTCACCGAATCTGTCGACAATAGCCTTGAATCGCTCTGGAACATTGCAGCCTGAAAGCTTTACTGCATTTTCAACCTGATTTGCTCTTGTAATAGGCATAATACCTGGAACAACAGGCACATAAATGCCGGCTTCCCTGGCCTTATATAAAAAGTTGTAGAAAATGTTATTATCGAAAAACATCTGAGTAACTAAAAACTCGGCTCCGGCATCTACCTTTGCTTTTAGTCCTAATAGATCAGATGCTTTGTTTTCTGAATCTGGATGCACCTCAGGATAGCAGGCACCACCAACACAAAAGTCACCGTAAGATTTTATCTGTGCAATCAGCTCGGAAGCATGAGCAAAATCCTTGAATGGTTCCCCCTCAAAATCCTTTGGCTTGTCACCACGAAGAGCCAAAATATTGTCAATTCCTGCAGCCTTCATGTCGTCAAGAGCAGAGCAAATAGACTCTTTTGTTGCACCGACGCAGGTAAGGTGAGCAAGAGTTGGAACGTCAAATTTGCTCTGAATGTCAGAAGCAATTTTTACAGTGTTGCTTCTTGTGGAGCCGCCTGCACCATATGTAACTGACATATAAGATGGCGAAAGAGCAGCAACACCAAAAGCAGCTTCTTCAACAGATGCATAGCTTGATTGTGTCTTTGGTGGAAAAACTTCAAAGGATAATGTGACATCTTTTGAAAGTAATTGTTCGTTTAGCTTCATAATTCCTCCCTGTATGGATAATATTGGGTATTATATATTCATATCACTAATAAAAATCAGCTTATATTTTAACACTAGCCCTGGGAAAATGGTAGGGGAAGCAGACCTATGATATTATAGGAATTTGCTATTTTGGGGTATAACTAACGGTTATCACAAAAGAAACCTTCTGCTATTGTAAAAATTATTGAATTTCGAGATAATGGATAAATATTTTGTAGTGATATATAATCTGAATGTTGCAATAATTTGAATTTTGCAATAATTTGAATGTTGCAATAATCTGAATGTTGCAATAATTTGAATGTTGCAATAATTTGAATGTTGGAATAATCTGAATGTTGCAATAATCTGATTGTTGCATGCGTGTTATCGATTATCAAAAGTATGATTGATGACTATTTAATGATTTTGATGATTATAAGATTGCAAATTGTTTTTTATGTATAAAAGTCTTGGGACGAAGAGTGAGTGACCATGTATAAAGATACCATTTCAATATTTACAGATAAAACAGTAAACTACCTTATGGATGTGGCGCGTCTTAATTTAGCAGTACCTGATGAGGAAGCATTCAGGCTGGTTGAAGGGCTTGCCATGCTTATAGAGATACCTAATCCAGATAATGGCAAGATTCATGATCAGCTGAATTTTGACAGAGACTATGCCAGATGTCTGAACTTTTATTTTGAGGATGTTGATGTTTGGCAAAGTAATGAGAATTTTAATGAAATAGAGGCTTTCTTAAAGAAACTTTTTAGAGTTATTAGCCCAGATGTTTGGGAAAAAGAGTGGAAGGAATATGAAACAGGTCAGACTTCATATGAGCCTTTCAAATTATATGATCTGTACTGGCATTTGCATTTATTGCAAAGAATGAAGGATGGTGGGGTAGACCCTCAAATATATAAGATTACTGAAGCCAATCTTTATAGATACGAGTGCCTGAGGCACAATTTGTACAGTTATGCGGTCAATTATGTTGCCAGAAATGATGATTGTCATGGTATCAATAAGGATACCAAGGATCATTTCTTTATTTCGTATCTGGATATGATAAGAAGACATTATGATAAGGTAGAAGAAGCTTATAAAAAGCTTATAAAAAGCTAAAGCTTCAGGAGGATTTTTAATGAGCAATACAAGTAATAGAATAGGCTGGATTGATGGAGTAAAAGGCCTGGCCTGTCTAATAGTTTTTGTACATCATTTTTGTTTGGGATTTTTTCCTGTGACATATTATGGTATTGGTTATGCTACTATGCAGACTAGCCTGATGGAATTTAAGATTGCATATACACCACTTGGAGTTATTTTAAATGGAAACTTTATGGTTTGCATTTTCTTTGTATTGTCAGCGTTTTTGCTTACAAAACAGGTTATTTCCATCATTGACAGGGGGGATAATGTTACTTCAAAAATTTCTAAAATAGCAGTAAAAAGATATCCAAGACTTATGATTCCTGCAGCTATTGCAGCAATTATTTACTATCTTCTTATTTACTTAGCTAATTTTTTGAATATTAATTTTTCGGGTTTTGAGACAAAGCACAGCTTCCTTGGAATGCTAAAGTCAGTGTTATTTACAATGTGGGTACAGGAAGACTCTTCTGTAATCGGTGCCTACTGGATGATGCATGCACTTCTTTTGGGTTCATTTATTGCAATTTTATATGGAATAATTGCGGGATCCAATTTGAAAAAATGGCAGATTTGGGCAGCCTATGTATTGGGAGTGATTTTCCTTGGCACAATCAAGCATTATTTTGCTGCAATAGTACTTGGCTCTTTGATGGCATACATTTCTTCAAAAACTAATATTATAGAAAAAATACGTCAGAAGAAGGGCCTATGCCTTACTCTTGGCATAGTGCTTTTCTTTGGCGGATTGTATCTGGGCGGCTATCCTTCATTTACAAAAGCATATGATTATTCCATAAATTATTATCCTATGTTTTCTCGTGAATTTATGGATAGACCAGCTATTTTTGAATGTGTGCATATAGCAGCAGCATTTATTTACTGCTCTTCATTTTTCTTCTTTGATGCAGCTGCAAAGGTATTCTCAAGCAAGGTTATGAGCTGGCTTGGACGCGTGAGCTTTTCAATATACCTTTTGCATGCAATAGTATTAGATCTTACTGCACATCAGGTGGTAAGAATACTTACTGATGCAGGTATGACATACAGGACATCATATTTTGTGACATTGCCAATAATTACAGTCATACTGCTTTTGCTTTCATGGATATACAATATTACTGTAGAAAAATATACAACAAAGCTCCTGAATAAGCTGTTTTAAACAGGCTTATTTAGGAGCTTATATATGATATATGTACTTATTTAATAAAGGTATGCATTTGGAAAAAGGATAGTTTTTATATCAGCTTTGCAATGAGATCACATGCATACTCAGGAATAAGACCCTCGATGATCTCAACAATACTCTTTACAGAATCTCTACACCCTGCGTCAACCCAGTCTTTAATGACTGTAATGATACCGTTTTTGTAGAATGAATATATGTATTTTGCAGATGAACTATCGCATTTTAAGCTTTTATAAAGCTCTTTTTCATCAGCGAGGGCAACAAGATAGAGGTGCTTTGCAGCCTCACCATTAGCGCCATCCTTTAGGAAAGCTTTGTAAAAGCCTTTGTTTTCCTTAACATATTTCAAATAAGCTTCTGCTATTTTTTCAAAAGACTTACCAGCCATATCATCAAATACACTGGCTTCGTATGAATCACAAAGCTGATTCATACAATCATCAAGATCGATAAAGTGAGCATAGAAAGTGGATCTGTTAATGCCACATATTTCGCAGATAGTCTTTACTGTTACTCCGTTAAAATTTTCATTTTCAGAAAGTGCAAGTATAGTTCCGAAAATATTGATGTGTGTTTTGTTATAACCATTATTGTACTTGTAGTTCATAGTCTTTTTCTCCTTTTGGTGATTAAAGATATTTAAGTAAACTAAATTACGAGGCAATTATACACCTTAGAATAAAATGCGACAAGTGTTGTGTTTTAGGATGACAAGTCATATCGATAGATTGTTTTGGAAACCATAATATCTTGATATGCCATATGATATGCCATATTTGGGCACGACAAATAATATTTATTGTATAAACAATATTAAGAAAATAAGAGTATAATATTCAATAGTTTTGGTTATTAGCCTGACGGGTCATGAATTTGATCATTATTTTCAAGGTGGTGAGTATATGAAGGTCGTAAAACAAATCTTTTTTGACGACTGTAAAAGCTTAATAAAGAATTTCTTTGCACTTGTCATTGCAATTGGCATTTGCTTCTTACCAGCGTTATATGCCTGGTTCAATATTTATTCAAACTGGGATCCGTACGGAAATACTGGATCGCTTAAAATAGCAGCAGTTTCCAGTGACAAGGGTTACAGAGATGATGATGGTGTGTTCCATAATGTTGGATACGACATAATCATGGATTTGAAAACTAATACATCAGTTGACTGGCAGTTTGTAGAGACTGAGCAGGAGGCAATAAATGGTGTTTATGATGGCACTTATTATGCGGCTCTTGTAATCGATGAGAACTTTACTTATGACATGTACAAGGTTTTTGCAGATGGAGCAAATGAACCAACACTTCATTTCTACCAGAATCAGAAGAAGAATCCTGTAGCAAACAAAATTGGCGACACCGTTATGGACAAGGTGAAGACCAATGTTAATAAAGAATTTGTCAGCGTTGTTACAGCTGTTGTTTTTGAAGATGCAACAGGCCTTTATGATGATTTGCAGGAAGAAGGCGGAGTAGATAAGCTTATAGAAAAGCTTAAGACTTTGGAGACAGACCTGGAAGGCTATGAGAAAACAATTGGTGGAATCATTGCTGGTAACGAGATTTTGACACAGAGTCTTGGCGCTGCTGAAGAAGAGGTGACAGACCTTCAAAAGGATACGAAAAAGGGTTCTGAGTCTTTATATGTTACTGCAGGTAGCCTCGGTGACAGCAAGGCGACACTTTCTACATTCAAGGATCAGGTCAATGGAACAGTGTCTAATGCGTCAGCAACCCTGCTTAATATGCAGACAGTGCTTGGACAGGCCATGCTTACAAATGATGCTATTGCTCTTGCTAATGCCGCAAAGGTTGTGGCAGGCGATGGTGCTACATTAAATAAAGATCTTACAGCTCTTGGTGGAGCTTTGGCAGAGGCTAAGGGGGGAGTGCCTGATTCGACGGTGGAAATATTGAAAGGAGCCAGTGAAGAACTGTCAAAACAGCTCAATCAGATAGCTAATTCATCAAATGGAATGGCTTCTACTGTTCAAAACGCAGAGTATTCTGCCTATGCTGCAGTAGGAAATGCCTACAATCAGGTAGTTAATATGCAAAACTACCTTAATAATAATGTTATTCCACAGATTTCCTCAGAGCTTGACAGTCTTCAGAGAACAGTATACGACATCAGCGGTCTGATGTGGGATATGTCAGATACACTAGGCAGCATGAATACAGTATTTGGTGCTCTTGGAACGACAGTTACTACATCAAGCCAGAGTCTGGAGAAGACAAACGAGGCATTAAAGACTATTACAGAAAGACTTCATGATGTAATAGAAAAGGTAGAAACAGCTGATGAGAGCGAGCAGGTGCAGGCTTTGGTAAACGCACTTGCTGGTGATCCTGATGCTTATGGGGAGTTTTTCTCAGAGCCTGTTGGAATTACGACAAATGTAATTTATCCTATAGAAAATTATGGTTCAGCAGTTGCACCATTTTATACAACGCTTGCTATATGGGTAGGCGCTTTGATTCTTACAGCTATCATAAAGGTAAAGCCCGATGAGAAGAAGTATAAGGGCGCTACTCATGCACAGCTATACTTTGGACGTTACGCACTTTACTTTGTTTTGGCTATGGTTCAGGCAGTTGTAATAATGATTGGTAATGTATATGTATTTAAGATTCAGTGTCTGCATCCAGGCTGGTATCTGTTTGCCTGCTGCTGTACTGGACTCACCTTTTCATTGTTGATTTATTCACTGGTTGTTACCTGGGGTGATGTCGGAAAGGCTCTTTCAGTAGTTATAGTTGTTTTGCAGATTGCTGGTAGTTCAGGAACCTATCCAATTGAGCTTTTGCCAGAGTTCTTCCAAAAGGTTTACATATTCTTCCCATTCCCATATGCAATCAATGCTATGCGTGAAACGCTTTGCGGATTCTATGAGATGGACTTTGTAATATATTTGCTTCAGTTATCATGCTTCATTATTGTTTCGCTGGTAATTGGACTGCTTTTGAAGATTCCATTTGAAAGACTGAACCATTTCTTTGAAGAAAGAATGGAAGATACGGAGATGATGTAATATGGATAAGAATTATGAAGAGCTTTACGGCAAGTTCACAGACTATCAGAAAGAGCTTCATGAGCTAAATCAAAAGAAAATCGAAATCGGACTAAAGGTAAATGTCCTTTTGCCACTTGTCTTTTTGATCATAAGCTTTATGACCAGTGGTTCGAAGCTGATTTTCCTTATTCTTTGGATTGCCTCTCTTTTTGGAATTGCATTTTACCTGATATACATTGAGTACTCAGATTATAAGCTTCAGGAAAAAATGCATGAATTTGGCATGAAAAAGGAAACTGAGGAAGAATCGCTGATTGGTGATGTCGTTGTCATTGCAGAACAGCAGGTTAATGAGCAGTTAGATGAAGTTGACGTGATTGTTGAGCGAGAAAAAGAGCGTATTAAAAGCGAAATCAAGGCTCGCCAAAAGCAGCTTAAAGAGCTCAAGAAAAGAGGTAAGCAATGAAGAATATAATTCGTATTATTGCTTCAGATATCAAGCATTTATCAACAAACGTTGTTGCAGTGGTAGTAATAATTGGTCTTTCGGTTATTCCATCACTCTATGCGTGGTTTAATATAATTTCAAACTGGGATCCTTATGGTGAGGATTCGACAAAAAACCTGCAGGTTGCAGTTGTATCGTCTGATGAAGGTGTGCAGGTGGCTGGCTATGAGGTCAATGTCGGAAATATGATTATTTCCAATCTCAAGGAAAATAAGTCAATTGGCTGGGTGTTTACAGATACAGAGGATGAGGCAATTGATCTTGTTACCGCAGGAGACTGCTATGCAGCCCTTGTTGTAAATGAGCAGTTTTCTGAAAAGCTTCTTTCGTTTTTAGGTGGTGATATGGAGCATCCAACCATCGACTACTATGAAAATGAAAAGAAAAATGCTATTGCACCAAAGATTACTGGAAAGGTAAAGACCACAGTTCAAAATGAGGTAAATACAGCTTTTGTTAGTACCATTGCTGAGGTTTTGGTAGAGGCTTCAGAATATGTGGTATCAGTCGATGAAACGGGTTCACTGACTTCTGCTACACTTGATAAGCTGGAAAATCTTGATTCAGATCTTTCTACATACATACTGATACTGGAGTCATATATTTCACTTTTGGATTCTTCATCCAGTCTTATGGAGGCTGCTGAAAATGTTTCAGATCAGGTGGATGGAATCATGAGAACTGCAGAGGGTATGGCTATTGGTACCAACGCAACAGCTGATTCTGCAGAGGATGCAGTCAATACAATAAATGATGTTGTTTATGGCTCTATTGCAATGATGTCTACTCAGCTTGGTCAGCTGACAAATATGGTAGATACAGCTATGACGACTGTTGCTCAAAGTGCTGATAAAATGAGCGCAGCAACATCCTCTATGGCTTCATCTGTAGCGATTATTTCAAAGACTTATGATAAGTATAAGCCTGTTATTGTAGTGGATATAGGTGCCAAAGATAGCTACGAAAAGGAAGATGGTTCTACAGGTAGTCGTACTGAGGACGTAACCAACGACCTTGCAAAGCTCGAAAAGGATTTGAATGCTGCATCACAGACGGCTTCAAAGACTGGTCAGGATGCAATATACATTGACACAGTTATAAGAACTGACCTTATCAGATGCCAGACATCTATGAATGCCTTGGCAAATGCATATAAATATACTGTTGCACCTCAGATTAATACATCTTTGGATGCAGTACAGGATTCGGTTACTCAGGTACAGAGAATTCTTAATTATAATGGTTCAAGTATAGATCAGGTATCTCTTGCATTAAACAGCTATCCCAAAATGATGGGCGGTGGCAAAGACTCTTTGGTTCAGGCAAGAGACAACGCGCTTGAGATGCAGGAAAAGCTGGAAGAAATCATAGCTGACATGAAGGACCTTGATAAGAACAGCCAGTACAACACAATGGTTTCACTGGTACAGTCAGATCCAGCACTTATTGCAGACTTTATTTCGAGTCCGGTAAATCTGGAAACGGAAGAGGTTTACCCTGTGGCCAATAATGGTTCTGCGACAGCACCATTTTACATTGTACTTTCAATCTGGGTTGGTGCCCTTATTATGTCAACTATTTACCATACAAAGGTAAAGCCTATACCTGGTGTTGTTGATATGAAGAATCATGAAGCCTTTATTGCCAGATACTGCGTGACATTTTTAACAGGCCAGATTCAGACCAATATTACTATTTTTGGAGCCTTTCTGTATTTAGGAATACAGTGCCAGCACCCTATAAAGATGTGGCTTTGCGCCGTGTTTACAAGCTTTGTATTCTCGCTGCTTTTGTATTCATTTACCTATTCCTTTGGAAATGTTGGTGAGGCCCTTTCGGTTATTCTCATGGTTGTACAGGTGGCTGGTTCTGGTGGAACCTTCCCTATAGAGGTACTTCCAAGAGTATTCCAGGTATTATACAGCTATATGCCATTTGCCTATGCAATGAATGCTATGAGAGAGTGCGTGGCAGGAACCTACCAGAATGATTACTGGAAGTATATGGCTGGACTGATTATATATGTAGTGGTTGCACTTGTGATTGGACTTGTTCTGTACAAGCCAATGCTCAAGCTAAATGCAATGATTGAGGAAAGTAAAGAGAAGAGCGGAATCCTGATCTAATAAGGAATGAGCATATTAAAACCGGAGTTAAGGCTCCGGTTTTTTTATACGTAGCCGCGAGGGCAAGATTACGGGTGGAAATTGAAATAGCGCAAATGTATACGTAGCCGCGGGGGCAAGATTACGGGTGAAAATTGAAATGGCGCAAATGTATACGTAGCCGCGAGGGCAAGATTACGGGTGAAAATTGAAATAGCGTAAATGTATACGTAGCCGCGAGGGCAAGATTACGGGTGGAAATTGAAATGGCGCAAATGTATACGTAGCCGCGAGGGCAAGATTACGGGTGGAAATTGAAATAGCGCAAATGTATACGTAGCCGCGAGGGCAAGATTACGGGTGAAAATTGAAATGGCGCAAATGTATACGTAGCTGCGAGGGCAAGATTACGGGTGGAAATTGAAATAGCGCAAATGTATACGTAGCCGCGGGGGCAAGATTACGGGTGGAAATTGAAATGGCGCAAATGTATACGTAGCCGCGAGGGCAAGATTACGGGTGGAAATTGAAATGGTGCAAATGTATACGTAGCCGCGGGGGCAAGATTACGGGTGGAAATTGAAATGGTGCAAATGTATACGTAGCCGCGAGGGCAAGATTACGGGTGAAAATTGAAATAGCGTAAATGTATACGTAGCTTTTTATTTCACTTTGTATATTTTCATATCCTCGTTTCCATACACAAGCTCAAGTATGCTATCGTCTGCGATATAGTCAGGATTTTCAATAGTTGAAACCACCAGATAGTCGATGCCATGTTTTTTAAGTGCTTCTTTTGCTATGCCAGCATTATCAGAATAGAAGCTGGCATTTATAGTCTTCATTTCATCCGAAATTTCATCTGAGATATCTGAATAAGAATATCCTTCAAGGAAAATCTGTCTTTCGGCAAAAGCACTCATATAAAAGAAAATATCCTTACGATTTTGCTTTTCAGAATAACGGTCTGTGGCAATGATACAGTCATCATCTGTATTTTCGCATAGCCAGCTATAGCCCTCCATTTCGAGGTGGGAAACTCTGTTGAAATCGTCCTTTGTTTCTATCTGACCAGCTGCTTTAACTGATTTTGCTGTATGAAGGTCATTTGCAGTATCACCAATAGTAATGATGATTCCGGCAGCAAGACAAAGAAGGGTTAAGCCCTTAATAAGCTTTGATGAACCTCTGCTTATATACATCATTGCAAGATAGAAAATGAGGCCAGCTGAGGTAAATAGCAGATAGCCCTGAGAAAAGCCTTCTACATCAAACATTGAACAGCCGACAAGGCCTATAATAACCGCGGCAAAGGCAAACCAGTCATACATATTTCCGACACGCGTTGTGTTTTTTACTTTAAAGCTTTCAACAATATCCTTTACTCTTACAACTAAAAATGCAATCACTGCAATAATAAGTGGGCCTGCTACAACAAGCGCTGTAAGTATGGCAGTTATCATGCATATAACACCACTTTGAATATCAAGTCCTAAGATTGAAAAAACCTGACCGACTCTGCCAGCTGCAGCAGTACCGGCAAAGGAAAGCTTGGTAGTTCTGTTGTTATAGGCTGGATGTGAGGTGTCTGTAACAAAGCTCACATAGGTTATGTAAAAACAAATGCCGCTGGCGACAAGATATAACAGCTTTGTCAAACTAAAGCGCTTTTCGATGATTGCCTCTACGACAAAGCAGGAGCCCATTGCTGCCAAAAGCACCAGGGCTGTAGTGCCCTTAAAGCCTGTTGTTAAAAATGTGAGAGCGGCAATTAAAACAAGATTTCTTATGTCAAATTTCTGATTCCAGATGCGAATTAAAATCTCCAGGTAAAGAATAGTTAAGACAATAGCAAAGCCCATGGCATTTGCATTTGTCAAAATGTGATGATTGGCTGCAGAAAGTGGGAAGTGAATATCTCTAAGAGATATTGGTCCTAGGAATACGCAGCTAAATAAAAGCCCAAAGTCGCAAATAAAGGCTGTAAAGCCAGGGTGTTTTTCTGTTAGGCGATTAAGGCTGTTTGATTTTTCGCATGATGAATTATTTATGGCAGCCTGAATTCTGGAGCCAAGCACAATCATGGCACAAGAATTGGTAAAAGCTGCAACAATAGGCTTTCCAATCATTACCAGATTAAAGGCTCTCATAGTAAAAATATGCTTGCACATTGCATAAATAAGGTCTGGAAAATAGTGATAGAAGAAGGATAATCCCAAAACTCTGATATCATTATTCGGCAGATTTTTGCTTAAGAGAACTACATTTCCTGTGTGGAAAAGATAGTCATGATGTATGTTTAAACTGGTGTAATTAGGTGAATTCAAATAAATGTTAGTGACACTAACATAGGACAAAACAAGCATTATTGTAAAAAACACCAAATTCTTTAACCAATAATATTTATTGTTGCCATTGCTTTTACTAGCGAAATCATTATTTTTGAAAGATAAGAATCCTAATATTATTGCAAGCGCAGAAAAGACAGGCCCTGAGATCTTTAGTAGACCATTAACGCCTGTTGAGCATTCTGCTACATAAATTAAAATCATTAGTCCCATGCCCAGGAAAAATGAAAGTAGTGAATATAAAGCTAAATTCTGACTTGTTTTATGGCCATTTGAGTGAAAAATAGTCTTCTTGGAAAGGAGAACTGTAATAAGTGCTCCGGGTAGAAGAAGCCAAAAAATAAGATATAATAAAAATTCTGTTAAAATCAAAATATTTGAGGTCAATGTTTTTCCTGCTTCCTATGTAATCATAACATTATTTATTAAAACAAAAACATTGTCCACTTAATAAAGAAAAGTGTCAAGTAAAGAAATGTTTGTAGTGACAAAAAAACACTATGTTTATCACGGGTAATAATGATATAATATATCAGATTGCGAGGTTTTATGAGTCCGAGGCAGAAAACTATAGGAGGTATTACTGGTGGAAGATGAGCAAAAGGAGCTGATAATCCAGCAGCTGAGAGATAGTGGCTGCAGGATTACAAAACAGCGAAGAATTATTTTAGATATTATATTGAATGGTGATCCTGGTTGTAGCAAGGAGATATACAGAGAGGCAATAAAAATAGATAAAAATATTGGCTCGGCTACAGTTTACAGAATGATTAATACGCTTGAGGAAATAGGCGTTATTAATAGAAAAAACATGTATCAGGTAGACTGCTCTAATTGCAAGAGCTCTTGCATTGATGAATTATGCGAGATTTCTACAGCGTGTAATGGTAATTGTGGTAAGAACTGCGAATGTTCATCATCATTTATTGTGGGGCTTTTGGATGGCTCTAATATAGAAATAACAACAGATGAACTTCATATGGCATTGACAAAGGGACTCAAAGAAACAGGTATTCTTGAGTCAGGTATGGTAACAAGCATTAGAAATTCTTAGAATATTTAGGAGGAAATATGACACAGTCAAGAACACATAATTGTAATGAGCTTCGTGTTGAACACGTTGGTCAGACAGTCACTTTAGTGGGCTGGTATGAGAATATTAGAAAGGTTAGTAAGAATCTCGGTTTTGTAATCCTTAGAGATTTTTATGGAACAACACAGATTGTCATTGAAACAGAAGAAATGATGGCTGTAGTTGATGAGTTCAACAAGGAAACAACAATATCTGTTACTGGTACAGTAAGAGAACGTTCAAGCAAAAATGATGAGCTTGCAACAGGAGATATCGAGGTTGTACCTGAAAAAATTGAGGTGCTTGGAAAGTGCTCTTATAATGCATTACCATTTGAGATTAATCAGTCAAAGCAGGCTGATGAAAATGCCAGATTAAAGTACAGATATCTTGATCTTAGAAATCCAGAGGTTAAGAAGAATATTGTTTTGAGAAGCAAGATTGTTTCAGAACTTAGAAATAAGATGACTGAGCTGGGATTCTTGGAGATAACAACACCTATTCTTACATGTTCATCACCAGAGGGAGCCAGAGATTATCTTGTTCCTGCAAGAAATCACCCTGGAAAGTTTTATGCTTTGCCACAGGCACCACAGCAGTTTAAGCAGATACTTATGGCTTCTGGTTTTGACAGATATTTCCAGATTGCACCTTGCTTTAGAGATGAGGATGCAAGAGCTGACAGATCCCCTGGAGAGTTCTATCAGATGGATATGGAGATGGCGTTTGCAAATCAGGAGGATGTATTTGCTGTAATAGAGGAGGTGCTTCCACCTGTATTTGAAAAATATGGATGCTATCAGTCTGGCAACGCACCATTTAAGCGTATTCCTTATCTTGAGGCTATGGATAAATATGGATCAGATAAGCCGGATCTTCGTATTGATCTTACACTTACAGATGCAACTGCGCTTTTGTCTGATTGTGGATTTGAACCATTTGCAGGTAATACAGTAAAGGCTATTGTCTGTGATGGCTATAATGGAACAAGAAAGCAGACAGATGCTATGATGGCTGAGGTAGAGATGACAACAGCCAAAAAGGCATACTGGTTCAAGATAGATGAGACAGGCGATATTGTTGGTGGTATTGCAAAGTTTTTGCAGGACAAAAAGGATGAGGTTATTTCAACACTTTCTTTGAAGCCTGGCGATTTTGTTGGTCTTACAGCAGGTACTCTTTTAGAAGCACAAAAGACTGCTGGTGTATTAAGAAAGCTTCTTGGTGCACAGGCTGAAGGCCATATGAAGAAGAATGTTTATGAGTTCTGTTGGATTGTTGATTTTCCTATGTATGAGATTGGAGAAGAATCAGGAAAGCTTGAATTCTGCCACAATCCATTCTCTATGCCACAAGGCGGCATGGATGCACTTATGAATCAGGATCCACTTGACATACTTGCTTATCAGTATGACCTGGTTGTAAATGGTGTAGAATTATCTTCTGGTGCGGTTAGAAACCACAATCCAGAGGTGATGATAAAGGCATTCGAGCTTGTTGGACTTGGCGAGGATGATGTAAAGGCTAAGTTCCCAGCTATGTACAATGCTTTCTGCTACGGTGCACCACCACACGCTGGTATTGCACCTGGTGTAGATAGAATGATTATGCTTATTTGTGGAGAGGACAGTATCCGTGAAATTATCCCATTCCCTATGAATAAGAATGCACAGGATATAATGATGGATGCGCCTGCAACAGTAGAGCAAAAACAGCTTGATGAAGTGCACATTTCAATTAATTTACCAAAAGAAGACTGATAGAGAAAAACTCAACAAGATTAATAGAGAAAAAGCCCCACAATTGTTGCATGTGGGGCTTATTTGTTGTAAAATTTAATTCGTATAAATATACGAAAATAGACTTTGGAGGGTATAAAAATGAGCTTAAAGGACAGACAGGCTAAAGAGCGTAATAGGGTCGGTATGATTATTGCTAATATGCTGGCTGTTGCGATGGTGATTTTGTCGGCATTTGCAGCTGTTAGAGGTGGTTTTTCAGTCAAGACACTATTTCCGATGGTGGCAGCTATTTTATCTATTGTAGTTTCAACTATTATGTATAATAAGTTGTCTGATAGCGATTCATACAGACACTTTGCAGTTATGCCAATTACACTCACATTTGTAATATTTTTGTTTATGTCTGGTGTGTTTGGATATTTTGTATTTATCTTTCCTATAGCTGTATTGGTGCTTTTGTTCCAGAATAAGCAGCTTCTTACAGTAGGAGCTATTGGTTCGGCGCTTATTGTTATAGTGTTTGATATATATTATGCAATGACACATCCTGGTGAGGCAATTTTGAATCAGTCAATTGTTCAGATCTGTTCGGTTATTGTGGCAGCTCTTGGCGAGATGCTTATTAATAATCTTACCCTTAGACATTCAGATGAAAATATAGACGAAATTGAGACAAAGGCAGCTGAGCAGGCTAATGTTACAAAAGAAGTCGTAAGACATGCAAATGAGCTTTCAGAACAGTTTGTTGTAGCAAATCAGCTTTCAGATTCACTTAATGAGTGCATGAATTCCAGCCACAGAGCTATGACAGAGATTGCTGATTCCATGAAGGTGACCACAGAGGAGATTGAGCAGCAGACACACATGACTTCTGATATACAGAGCATTATTCTCGGCGTAGGCGAGCAGGCATCAGAGATGAGTGAGCTCTCAGCTGCAACAAAGTCAGCTGTAGAAGAAGGTGTTACTGTTATTGATGAGCTAAAAACTCAGGCAGAAGAGGTTGCCAATATCAATAGAGAAACTGTTCAGACAACAAATGATCTTAATGATTCAATTAAGGATGTTGAGGCTATTACAGAGACAATCCTTGGTATTTCTTCGCAGACCAATCTTCTTGCTCTTAATGCTTCAATCGAGGCTGCCAGAGCTGGTGAGGCAGGAAAGGGCTTCGCAGTTGTTGCTGATGAGATTCGTAGCCTTTCAGAGGATACAAAGAAGGCGACAGAGGAGATTTCAGCTATTATTGCCAGACTTTCAAGCGATGTTGCCAATGCGTCAAAGTCTATGACAAGATCTGCAGAATGCGCAGAAAGACAGAACGAGCTTATTGAAATTACAGGAGAAAAGCTCGATGCAATTAAAGAAAATGCTGACAATCTTGATACAGGTGTTAAGCAGGTATCTGAGTCAGTTGGTGATATAGTAGAAGCAAATACAGCTATAACAGATTCTATATCAAATCTTTCTGGTACATCAGAAGAGGTTACAGCTTCTGCAGAAAGCGCACTTGGCCTTTCTGACGATAGCATGGACGCTCTTGCTAATATGAACGATATTTTAAAGAGAATATCAGAGATTTCTGATGAGATGAAGGGTGTTGCTCAGTAAAAGAAAAAGACTTATTGTACGGGGGTTTAGGTATGAAAGTTTTTCACGGAGATATTATTACCTGCGACGCAAAGAATACGGTTATGTCATATTTAGTAGAGAAGGATGGTAGAATAGCCTATGTAGGTGATGATCTTCCTGCTGCTTTTAGTGGCTTGGATGTAGTAGAGATTGAAGGCGCTATTATTCCGGCTTTTAATGATGCCTATATTCATTATAGTTCTTTTGCGACTATGTATCAGGGCCTAAACCTTTATGACGTCAATAGCAATCATGAGATATTGGATAAGCTCAATTCATATGCTCAGGCAAACAATGACTCGACTATTATAGGATATGGTGTTCCTTGTAATGATATAGCAGGAGAGCTTGTCGTACATAAAAAGCAGTTGGATGCAGTTTGTCCTAACAGACCAGTATGCCTGATTAATTATGATGGGCATGTGTGTATTGTAAATACTGCATTAATAGACCAGTATAGAAGTAAGATATCTATACTTCGTGGTTTTAATGATGAGAATGGACTGATGAGCCAGGAGGCATATGCAGTTATTCTTGAGGGCATTGTACGTGTTAACTCTACTCGTAAAATTATCGGAAAAATGATAGATACGGCTGATTTATTGGCGAAGAATGGTGTTGGCTTTATTTATTCATCTAGTGGAATGGGCTTTGTCAGAGATGTTGATGTGGACATGGAAAATTCTGTAGCACAAGGCTTTGACAATGGCATTCAGATGAGAGTGGCGTTCAGAACTGATGATATTTCAAAAGTGGTAAAGAAAAATATGCATCGTATTGTTTCAAAACCACTCGACGGTACTTTTTCATCGAAGGATGCAGCTTTGCTGGAGCCTTATAGCAATGATTCGCTCAATAAAGGCAATCTTTATATAAAGGATGAGGATATAAAGGCATTTTGTATTGAGTCCAATAGAAAGGGCCTTCAGATAGTTATACATGCATTTGGTGATGCTGCATTTAAGCAGGCTACTGAGGCAATAAGAGCAGCTCTTGAGGATTATCCAAGATATGAGCATAGGCATATGATTGTTCATGCTTGTCTGCCTACAGATGAAGGCTTGGAGATATGTCAGAAGTACAATATTATTCTTTGTGTTCAGCCTGGTTTTATATATTGGAATAAGGAGCCACAGGCTTATCTTGAAACCATTATTGGCAATAGATATTATGGCTTGAATCCAATAAAGAAGCTTTACAATATGGGAATCAGAGTATGCTTTGGTAGTGATGCACCAGCGACTATTCCTGAACCAATGACATGGGTTCATAATGTATGTAATAACACAAATCCGGTCAATAGCATAGATGCGTATAATGCTATTAAAATGGCAACTTATAATGGAGCTGTTGCAGCCTTTGAGGAAAATGAGAGAGGCTCATTGGAGATAGGAAAAACAGCAGATATGGTTATTCTGGATAAGAATCCATTGACGGTTCCGATTGATCAAATAAAGAATGTAGGTGTTAATCAGCTTTATATTGCAGGCGAGGAATATAGACACTCAAGAGCAAATGCTATGACTACTATGCTAAGGGGTATGTTCCCGCAGTAAATACAGTTAAATGTAGTTAAATGTAGTTAAATGTAGTTAAATAGAGTTAAATAGAGCTAAATAAAGTTAAATAAAGTTAATTATAGTTAAATATAGATAAATAAAGTTAATTATAGTTAAATAGAGCTAAATAAAGTTAATTATAGTTAAATATAGTTTAATACAGGTTAATACAGGTTTTATATGTCTTTCTATGGTCATTCAAATTAGTTTGTTATTTAATTAACAATATACCTTGGGGGGAGTAAGAGTTTGTCAGAAAAGGAGAAGGAAAAATGGCAAGATTTTGTTTACCAAGGGATTTGTATCATGGGGCAGGTTCATTAGAGAACCTTAAGAACCTCGAAGGAAAGAAAGCAGTCATCGTAGTTGGTGGCGGTGCAATGAAAAGAGGAGGCTTCCTTGCAAGAGCTCAGGAATATCTTGAGGCTGCTGGTATGGAAGTAAAGATCATCGAAGGCGTAGAGCCTGATCCATCTGTTGAGACAGTAATGAACGGCGCAAAGGTTATGAGCGAGTTTGGTCCAGACTGGATTGTAGCTATGGGTGGTGGTTCACCTATTGATGCTGCAAAGGCAATGTGGATCAAGTATGAGTACCCAGATTGCACATTTGAGGATATGTGCAAGGTATTCGGTATTCCAAAGCTTCGTCAGAAGGCACATTTTGTAGCTATTCCATCTACATCAGGTACAGCTACAGAGGTTACAGCATTCTCTATCATTACTGATTATTCAAAGGGAATCAAGTATCCAATAGCTGACTTTGAGATTACTCCTGATGTAGCTATTGTTGACTCAGACCTTGCTGAGACAATGCCAGTTAAGCTTGTTGCACATACTGGTATGGATGCTATGACACATGCTATTGAGGCATATGTATCTACAGCAAACTGTGATTACACAGATCCACTCGCTATTCATGCAATTGAGATGATAATGAATGACCTTGTACCATCGTATAATGGTGACATGGATGCAAGAGCTCGTATGCATAATGCTCAGTGTCTTGCAGGTATGGCATTTTCTAATGCATTACTTGGTATCGTTCATTCAATGGCTCATAAGACTGGTGCTGTATTCCAGGATTTCGGAGCTCATATCATTCATGGTGCAGCTAATGCTATGTACCTTCCAAAGGTAATCGCATTCAACGCAAAGGATGAGACAGCTAAGAAGCGTTATGGTGTTATTGTTGATTACATGAAGCTTGGCGGAGCAAATGATGATGAGAAGGTTGAGCTTCTTATCAAGTATCTGCGCAAGATGAATGACGATCTTAATATTCCACACTGCATCAAGAACTACGGAGCAGATGGACTTCCAGCTGAGCAGGGCTTTGTACCTGAGGAAGTATTCCTAGAGAGAGTTGAGAACATTGCAGCAGAGGCTCTTCTTGACGCATGTACAGGATCAAATCCTCGTCAGCCTAGTCAGGAAGAAATGGTTAAGCTTTTGAAGGCTTGCTATTATGACACAGAGATTGATTTCTAATCAGAATAGAAATTGATTTTCTAAAAAAGAACGAGTTTTTATCGGCCTAACAGATAGATTATATCTAGACTATTAGGCCGATTTTTTTATGGCAGTATTATTGTAAGGCTTTTGTAATTAAGAAAATTGGAAGGTAAATATGAGAGGGAATAACATTTCAGCTTCAACATTAAAAACAGTAGCATTGATTACGATGCTAGTTGATCATTTTGCAGATTTTTTGCTGACATATTATATGCAAATGCATCAGCTGACAGGCTCTGAGTTCTACAGCAATTTATATGAAATAGGAAGATTTATTGGTCGAATATCATTTTTCTTATTTGCCTTTATGATTGGTGAGGGAGTAAGACATACTCATGATTTTAAAAAATACTGTTTGAGATTGTTGGCACTTGCAATTATTTCTGAGTATCCCTTTTATCTGGCAGGAAGCTTTGATCCTATGCATAATGGACATAATGTTTTTTGGACGCTTTTACTGGGGGCAATTTGCTGTAAATTAATAGAGATGATTTCGGCTAAGTCAGAGACGGGTGATGTAAAATTGTCTGTAAAGTCAAAGGGTAATACGCTGTTATCAGCTAATACTTTTGCAGCTGTTATAGTGGTTTTAATTGCTATAGTAGCCAAGCTTTGCAAAACTGATTATGGATTCTTTGGCATTATTTTGATAGTGCTTTTATATACAGCAAATAACGATAGGACAAGTCTTTTTAGAAATTCTTTAATTGCCATTATTGTTGGAAAAGCAATAAATGTAGTGTTGGCAATACTAATTAAAACGGGCTCGCTTTTGTATTTTTTACAGGGCGCAGGCTTTGTAACTGTTGGAAAAGATATTTTAGGAGAGCTTCCAGCTATAGCAGGACTATTTTTAATATGGAACTATAATGGTCAAAAAGGCAGACAGCTTCATAAGGCATTTTATTATTTCTTTTATCCAGCACATTTACTGATAATTGGCCTTATAATATCATTTTCTATGCAGACAAATGTGAACGTAAAGGTCAGCATGCAGGATGCATCTAGCTTTAATGATGGAAAATTCGAGGGCTTTGGAACAAGTTTTTGCTGGTGGGCCAATAGAATAGGATATGATGATAAGCTTTCAAAAGAGGCAGCATCAGCGTTCTACTCTGAGGATGGCCTTAATATGAATATCATTAGATATAATATTGGCGGAGGTGACGATCCTAGTCATAATCATATAACCAGAACTGACTCAGAGGTGCCAGGTTATGCTATCAATCCAAAGGTGGATGAGTTATCTGGGCAGATTAGCTGGGACTATGACTGGTCGAAGGATTCAGATCAAAGAAACGTCCTTCTCGAAGTACAAAAGCTTGGTAAGGATGATTTGATTGTTGAAGCATTTTCCAATTCCGCACCATATTTTATGACTATTTCAGGCTGTTCATCTGGAGCAAAAAAGGCTAAGGATAATAATCTTTTGGATTATGCATACGATGATTTCGCCAGATATATAGCCGATGTTGTGGCATATTATAAGGATAATTATGGAATAGAGTTTGAAAGCGTTTCAGCTATGAATGAGCCTGATACTAATTACTGGCAGGCTGATAGTCCAAAGCAGGAGGGCTGTCATTTTGATCCGGGAAAAACTCAGTCAAAAATGATTCTTGAATTAGATAAGGCACTTGATGATAATGGACTAGGAAATGTCAAGGTGACAGCATCAGATGAAACCAGCATTAATAAGCAGATTTCATCGTATAAAAAGCTATCTGATGAAGCAAAGAATGCTGTTGACAGAATAGATACCCATTCTTATCAGGGAAATAAGCGCAAGGCACTAAGAGGACTTGCATTGTCTGAAGGAAAAAACCTATGGATGTCTGAGGTAGATGATGGCGGTATAGCAGGAGATGATGCTGGTCAGATGGGAGCAGGATTGCATCTTGCAAATATGATTATTGAAGATTTGAACGGGCTTAGACCATCTGCCTGGGTGCTTTGGCAAATAATTGATAATCATATCTGCAAAGAAGGTCGCAATGGCAATGAAGACTATGGAATGGTAGATGTAAATGATGGATATTGGGGCGCTGTTGTTGCAGATCATGATAATGACAAGTTGATATATACAATGAAATATTATGCATATGGTCAGTTTACCAGATACATAAGACCGGGTGATACAATAATTGCAACAGGAAATGATAGTGTAGTGTCCTATAATTCGGACACGGGAAGAGTTACAATAGTTGTTGTAAATAATTCTAAAAAGGACAAGAATTATAGCTTCGATTTGTCAAATATTGGAGTTTTAACAGGTAAAGCAGCTGTTATTAGAACTAGCGGCAGTATGGAAGACGGCGAGAAATGGAAAGAGCTGGAGCCTATTGCAGTCGATGCTTCGATTTTGAGAGCTGTTGTTAAAGGAAATTCTATTACAACATACGTGATAGAATAGTTTTTATTGGTCCTATATAAGCAGGTAATGGGGAGAGTACATGTCATTACAGATAGTATATGGAAACAGTGGTAGCGGAAAGTCTACCTATATTTATAAAAAAATAACTGCTGAAGCGGCAGAGTCACCTCGCTCAAACTATTTTGTGATTGTTCCAGAACAATACACTATGGAGACACAAAAGACATTGGTTAAAGCTTCAAAAAGGGGCTGTATTACTAATATAGATGTACTTAGTTTTAATAGATTAGCACATCGTATACTTACAGAGCTTGGAATGGATTCTATGCATATCATCGAGGACACGGGTAAGAATTTTATTCTTAGAAAGCTGTCAAATGATCTTAGTGATTCCATGCAGATTCTTGGTGCCAATATTTCAAAGCATGGATATATCAATCAGCTGAAGTCTTTGATTTCGGAGATGACACAGTATCGAATAGATTCAGATATTCTGAAAGAAATGATGAATTGTAAGGCAGTCAGTGGCGCCTTTGCAATGAAGCTTTCAGATCTTGCTACTATTTATGAGGCCTTTAATAGCTACATAGATGATAATGGACTGACGACAGTTGAATCTATTTTAGAGGTACTTTCAGATGTTGTGGTGGAGTCAGACTTACTAAAGAATTCAGTGATGGTTTTTGATGGATTCACAGGCTTTACTCCTGTTCAATATGCTCTTTTGGAGAAGCTGCTGCCTATTTGTGACAGGATATATATTACCATTACGGCTGACACAAGAGAGCCTCTAACAGGAAACGTTTTGGAGTCAGATTTATTTGCTATGTCAAAAGAATTCTATCAGAAGCTTAGCCTGGCAGCCGCAAATGCTAAAGTAGATTTGGATGAGTGCATAAAGATAGAAGGGACAGAAGGCAGGTTTAAAGACAATAAAGTGTTGGCGCACCTGGAACAGAATTTTCTTAGGGCCAGTATCAGCAGTTATGAAGGTGATATAAATGAATACCTAAGAGCATATGTTGCCAAGAATCCTAGGGAAGAGGTTCGCTTTGTAGCCAGAGAAATTCAAAAGGGAATCAGACAAGGAAAGCGATACAGGGACTATACTGTTGTCTGTTCTTCACCAGATGAATATAGACATATTATCGAGGATGAATGGAATCATTATGGCATACCATTTTTTATAGACGCTAAAACAGAGGTGATATTTAATCCATTTTTTGAAGCAGTAGATGCTTTGCTTCAAATGTTAGAGGGCAATTTTACTCTTTCTGCTATTATGCGCTTTTTAAGATGTGGATTTACAGATCTTACCATTAGCCAGATAGATGAGTTTGAGAACTATTGCATTGCAGCAGGAATAAAAGGAAAGAAGGCACTATTTAATCCTTTCTATAAGACAACAAAGAGCTATAATGCTGCAGATGTTGAACATGCTGAGAGTATCAGATTACAGTTTATAGAGCCAATTATATGCTTTAAGGAGTCTCTTAATAATCGTTCGTTTGTGAAGAACTATTGTCAGGCTATTAGAACCATTGTTGAGGCCTATAATATGCAGGAAAAGCTTGCAGAAATTCAAAAAGAGTATGAAGGTACTGCAAAGGCAATGGAGTACCAGCAGATATATGATCTTGTCATGGAGCTTTTAGACAGACTAGAACGTATATTAGGCTCTGAAAGTATGCGTTATGAGGAGTTTAGAGAGGTATTAAAGGCTGGCTGTGAGGGAGCAAAGATAGGTGTTCTTCCTCCTGGAAATGATTGCGTTATAGTAGGTGACATTGAAAGAAGCCGTATAGCAGATGCGTCTACACTGTTTATGATAGGAGCAGGGGACAATTCTATTCCAAAACCATTAGGTTCAGGTGGTATATTGTCTCAGTTTGATAGACAGATTCTATTAGACAATGACTTTGTGATAGCTCCTTCGGATAGACAAAAGACCTTTATGCAAAGATATTATTTATATCTGGCCTTAACCAAGCCAAAGGACAGACTGGTCATAACATATCCACTTACAAATGGAAGTGACGAAGAGGTTAATGAGTCTTACCTGTTTGAGGAGCTTAGAAAAATATTTGGTAATTTTAAAGTTGAGCACATTGAATATAGTCCATGGGACAATTTGTACACTAATCAGGATGCAAAGAAATATCTGATATCAAGACTTCAGTCTGTAAAAGAGCTGAACAAACCATTATCTGATAAGGAAATTAAGCTTGTAGCTGCACTTTTAGCAAATATAGATAAAGACGACAGGTGTCGGATTTTAGATAATATATTTTACAAAAGACCAGATGTTAATCTGTCACAAAATAATATTGATGGCATCAATAATATGATGAATGAGGATCAGCTAATTAGAACTTCTGTAACTAGGTTGGAGAACTACAGTGCCTGTCACTTTGCCTATTATTTGTCATATGTACTAGGTCTTCAGGACAGAGAACAGGCTAGCATTGATGCTATTGACAGAGGTAATTTTTATCATAATGCTTTATGTCATTATTCATTAGCTCTTAAAAACAGAAATATAAAATGGAATGAAGTAACAGAAGAGCAAAAGACTGCATTTTTAGATGAGGCTATAGAAAAGACAACGAAGGATATAACCAGCCTTTCATTCGTGGATAATAAAATAGATGAACAGCAGCTTGAAAAGCTGAAGAGTGTATTGCTAAAAAATATTGACGTTTTGCATGAACAGGTAAGGAGCGGAAGCTTTGTGCCTGATGAGTTTGAGTATGATATTAAGCAGGAGTTTGAAAAGGAAGATACTAGACTTTTGCTGTCTGGTAAGGTAGACAGAATAGATATTTGCAAGCGTGATGAGAGTGTAGATATTAGAATAATTGACTACAAATCCGGAAGCAAAAAATTCGAGGCGGTGGATTGCTATTTGGGTATGCAGCTGCAGCTACCTATATATATGAGTGCAGTGAAGAAGGCACTTTCAAAGGAGTTTGACTTGCCATTAAAGAGCTCTGCATTGCTTTACTATACCCTGTCTGAAAAGTTTGAGACAATAGATGGAATGGATGAAGAGCAGATGGCGAAGGAACAAAAGAAACGCCATAGATTTAGTGGACTAATGAATCAGGACACAGAAATGCTCTATAGTAATGATCACATTACAGAAGGAGAGTCAGTGGTCGCTCCTTTTAAATACTCGAAAGATAATGAGCCAAAGAGTGCAGCAGGTGGTACCTTGGTCACGGACTTTGGTATGGACACAGTGCTTGATTATGCTGTGTCAAAGGCTTTTGAACAGACTGATGGCATTCTTTCAGGTGATTATAGCTGTAGGCCAATTATTTATGACAACAAGCTAAAGGGCTGTAGCAGCTTTTGTGCTTTTAAGAGTGTCTGTCAGTTTAAGGATGGACAGCTAGGATGCGAGGGAAGACGCATAGAAAAGATCGATAATCCAATTGAGGCAATGGGAGAAGATAATGGCAACTAATTGGACAAGTGAACAAAGACAGGTTATTGATACCAGAAATAAAGATATATTGGTTTCAGCTGCAGCTGGTTCAGGCAAGACTGCTGTACTTGTTGAGCGAATCATTACAAAGGTTACTGATGCCCAAAATCCAGTTAATATAGATGAGATTCTTCTTCTTACCTTTACAAATGCAGCAGCTGCTGAAATGAAAAACAAGGTAAGAAAGGCCTTAGACAAAGCGGCTTTAGAGAATCCTGACAATCAGCATATACTTAAGCAGCCAACACTGATTCACAATGCACAGGTAAAGACTATTGATGGATTCTGTGGATATCTGGTGAAAAATTATTTCTATAGGATAGGTATAGATCCAGGCTACAGAGTAGGCTCAAATGGTGAGTTGTGTTTGATGCAGGATGAAGTGTTTAGTGAACTTTTGTCTCAAAAGTTAGAATCAGACTTTGATAGTGTTAAACAGCTTGTTGATACCTATTGTGATGAAAAGGGAGCATTAAAGCTCTTGTCTATGGTAAAGACTATTGCCAGAAAGGCGTCAGCAGATCCATGGCCAAAGGAGTATATTGATGGATTAAAGGACAGACTCTGCTTTGAATCGTTAGAGCAGATAAAAGAAAGTGAGTATGTTAAGCATTTCTTTGATGGCACAAAATCTTCTGTATGGTATGCAGTTGATAAGTGTAATTACTTACGAAATGAGATACTTCCAAACACAAATGGCGTAGATAAATATTTGGAAAATGTTGATTCAGACTATGAAAAGTTATTGTATCTAGCCAAGGCTGAGGATCTAAATGAGTTGACCCAAAGGATGTCAGAATTTAGATTTGATGCACTTAGCAGGAAAAAGCCTCAAGATCCAGAAGCTTGTGAATATGTAAAGACACTGATAAATGAATATAGAGATTATATAAAGGATCTGGTAAAAAAGCATGCAGACTTTGATATAAAACGAGAATACAGCTATATCAAATACATGCAGCCAATTATTGTAGAGCTGTTGGATTTTACAGCTGATTATATGGATGCATTATTAGAAAAAAAGAAAAAGTCTGGTGTTTATGATTTCTCCGATATAGAACATTTTGCGCTTGATATAGTAATTGATCCGGTTACACATCAAAGAACTGAGGTGGCAGATGAACTTCGCGCCTACTACAAGGAGGTAATGGTAGACGAATATCAGGATTCAAACCAATTACAGGAGGCTATTCTTTTAGCTATTTGTAATGATGCAAAGGGACATCACAATTATTTTATGGTTGGCGATGTAAAGCAGAGTATATATGCCTTTAGACAGGCAAAGCCGGATATTTTTATAGAAAAATATAATAGCTTTGGAGATGACGATTCTGTAAAGATTGATTTGCATAAGAATTTTAGAAGCCGCAGTCAGGTGTTGGATTTTTGTAATGTTATTTTTGACAATCTGATGAAAAAAGACCTGGGTGGAGTGGAATATGATCAGGACGCAAGACTGGTTTATGGAGATTTGTACAAGAACTCGCCAAGTGATAACAGCGCTGAAATTCTAATCTGTGATGAACTGGAGGCTGAGGATATAGAGGATGGTGCTGATGCACTTGAGGCTGAAATGGTTGCTTCAAAAATCCGACAGATGATGGATAATCAAATGGTGGCTGAAAAGGATGACTTTAGAAAGCTGAGATATAGTGATATCGCAATTCTTATGAGATCAACAGGTAAGCATGCGGACACATTTGTGAAAATACTTGATAAGCATGGAATACCTGCATATGTAGAGTCTGAGAAGGGCTATTTTGATAGCATGGAGGTATCTATTGTACTTTCTATGTTAAGAGTACTCGATAATCCGTATCAGGACATTCCTTTGATGGCAGTATTGCGTTCACCTATGTTTGACATAGATGATAATACTCTTGCTGAGATAAAGCTTGAGCATTCAAAACAAAGATATTATCTGGCGGTATTTGACTATATAAAGGAGCATCCTGATAATAAAAAGCTTTTGCGTTTTTATGAGCTTGTATCAGCTGCTAGAAAAATGGCAATTGATAGACCAGTCCATGAGATTATTCTTTATGTGCTCGAGCAGACAGATTTTATGAATTTTGTTTATTCCATAGATGGAGGAAGACGTAGGTATCAAAATCTTGAAAAGCTGGTATCAGAGGCTATCAAATTTGAAAAATCTAATTACAGTGGACTTTCGGATTTTGTCAGATATATTGATGATTTGATTAAATATGATGAGGAACTGGGTATGGCAAAGATTGTATCCAAAAACGAGGATGCAGTTGCCATTATGACTATGCATAAGAGTAAGGGACTGGAGTTTCCTGTATGCTTTGTTTCATGTACCAGTGATAAGTTTAATGATAAGTCTGATATTGTAGATATTAGTGATAAATTTGGCATAGCAGTAGATTATAGAAATGCTGATAGGATGGAAAAGGCAACAACACTTTTATCTCGAATGGTTGTCAGTGACAGAATAGAGTCTAGTCATGGTGAGGAAATGAGAATTCTATATGTTGCCCTCACCAGAGCAAAAGAAAAGCTTATTGTAACAGGGCGAGTAAAAGATATTGAAAAAACCATTAGCAATTGGAAATATTATGGCCATCAGATGTCATATACTACGAGGCTATCAGCTTCTTCACATTTGCAATGGATTATCACTTCTTTATGTCGACTAAGACAGCATTATCCTATTACTATAGTAGATGCTAAACAGCTGATTTTAGAGGATGCGGTGGAACAAGAAGTAAATCTTCTGACAAAGGAGTACTTAGAGCTTTTAGCAGAAAATGTTGATAAAGCTACCCTTGAAAGTCTGCAGGAAATATATGACTTTAAATATCCATATGAGGCTAGCAAATTTAAGAATAAGTATTCTGTTTCTGAATTAAAGCATAGGGCTATTGATGAACTATTAAATGACGAAAGCCAAGAAGCAGAAGTTACGCTGTTTGATACAGAACAATCATCTGATAAGGTTTCGAGAGGAGCTTTATATGGAACTGCAACACACAGATTTTTTGAATGCTTTGATTTTTCCTTGGATAATTATGCTACAGCTGTAGATAGTGAGCTTTTAAGAATAAGGTCAGCCGCTCTTATGAGCGAGGAGGAAATGGAATTATTAAAGGTTGATAAGCTAAAGGCTTTTGCTGCTAGTGAGCTGGCAGGTCGAATGCATGAAGCCTGTATTAGGGGAGAGCTTTTTAAGGAACAGCCTTTTGTATTTATGTCTGATGCAAAGTCACTATTGGGTAGGTTTGATGAAAATATTATTGATGATGAAGAGGAAATCTTAGTACAGGGTATAATAGACGCTTATTTTATAGAGGATGGACAAATTGTTATCATGGATTACAAAACGGATAATGTAGACACTCCTAATGATTTAGTGTTAAGATACCAAGAGCAGCTTGATTTATATGAACAGGCTATGCAAAGGGCTTATGATATACCTGTGAAGGAGAAGGTTATTTATTCTTTCAAGCATGATACGATGATTAATCTTTAGGTAGTAATCATAAAGGCACTAATATGAAACAATTATTCGAGGAGAAACAAGATGGTTTACGATAAATTAGTTCTTGAAACTTTTTTAAACAAGCAGACACAGCTATACGATGAAAGGGTATGTGAGACAATAGAGGAAGCTGACGAATTTTTAGATGATTGTTGTGCTGTAGTTTGCAAGAATAAAAAAGAAGTTGTTGAATATATGGAAGAAGAAATGGATGTAAGTGGAATGAGCCAGGATGAGATTCTTGCGGCTGAAGAAGTGTTTTCTATTTCTGATGGAAGATACCTGATAGTTGAGGGCTAGAGTGGATAGGAATAATTATATGAAAAGAATTAAAAAATCGCTTTTGGCGCTTATTATGCTGTTTACTATGGTGATGACATCTGCTTGCAGCGTAAAGGATCATCAGGTGTATTTTGCGGATAGAGTATCCAAGAAGGAAATATTTAAAATAGGTTCATATGCGTGTCCAGTTAGTGAGTTCAAGCTATATATTTTGAATTATAAGAATATATATACAAGCATTGGAGACAATGATATCTGGACAGAGGAATTTGATACAGACAAAGAGACTGAATCAATAAAAAAAGCTGCACTTAATTATTTGACAAAGGTATATGCACTTTACATTTATGCAAATGAGAATGAGATAATGCTTGATGATGCTCAAATAGCTGAGTGCCAAAAGGCTGCAGATAATTATTATGATTCTCTGTCAAAGCCTGAAAAGAAGTTTATTGGTGCCAAACAAAAGGATATTAGAAAGTTTTGTGAGAGATATGCTTTAGCATATTTAGTAAATCAGCAGCTGGTTGGTTCCGTAGATGATGAGGTCAGTGAAGACGAAGCACGAATAATGGAGGCTATTGTTTTATTTACCAGTGATATTTCAGTAGCAAAAACTGTTCAGGATAAAATAGATTATGGAAATACCTTTGAAAGACTTGCAGGTACTTACACTGAGTTGGATACATTTAAAGTGACTTTTGGTAGAGGCGAGTATGACAAGGCTATTGATGATGTAGTATTTAATCTGGACGATGGACAGATATCCTCAGCTATTGAGGCAGATGGAGGATATTATTTCTTCCAATGTACTAACAAATATAATGAGGATTTATCTGATGAAAATAAAAAGGTCATTGTAGCCAATAGACAGAAAAAAGCTGTATTAGATATTACCAATGATATATCAGAAAGAATGTATTCTGATATTAATGAAAAGGTCTATGAGAATATTTCATTTGATAATACAGATGAATGCAATACCGATTCATTCTTTATCACAATAGAAAATGTTATAGTAGATGATAATTAGGATTGCCCAACACGTGTTGGATATTAGCTTTTTTTATTGTCATATTAAATAATGTAGACTGTTTTTTGTAAATTCTTTTGTTCATTTCTACAAATGTTTTTTTGAGGTGTAGAATTTTGTCAAAAAAAGTATTATTCTTTAATCGTTTAAAAATTAATAGATGGGGTAAGTCAAAGGAGGACAATATGGCAACACCTAACAAAGTTACAGTAGAAGATGTAAAGAAGGCAGCTACTACAGTTGCAGATTCAGCAAAGAAGGCTTCTGTTGAAACAAAGAAGGCTTCAGAGAAGGCTAAGGAGTCAGCTACAAAGACAGCTACAAAGGCTAAGGAGTCAGCTACAAAGGCTAAGGCTTCTACAACAAAGGCTGTAAAGAAGGCTAAGAAGGAAGTTGTAGAGACAGCAGTTCTTCAGTACAACGGCAATGAGTACACAATGGAAGATATCACAGCTAGATGTAAGGCTGATTTCAAGGCTCAGAGCAAGAAGACTATTTCTGAGATTAACGTATATGTTAAGCCACAGGAGAACAAGGCTTACTATGTAGTTAATAGCGGCGAGGGCGTTGGTAGCATCGACCTTTAATTAAAAGAGATTTACCCATAAGATAGACTTAAAATTAGGCAGGTTCCGAATGGAACCTGCTTTTTTTATGTTGCAGTTTTTTGTGGTTATAACATAAGCATAATATATTTCATACGGCTTGTGATACTCTACAGTTAGAATGGGAAAATTATTGAGTTTGATAGTGAAATAATAAATATAGTAGTGAGAAATTGTGGATGATGGATTATAGGAAGAAGACGTTTAACAACTATGCGTTGAATGACTGCAGTGCTAGCCAAGTGTAAAATATGATTTAACGACAATGGGCTAAATGTATGAGGAGGAGTGTATGACTGAAACTAAGATATTTGATGCAATTACAGCAGAAGAGCATTCGGAAATAGAAGATATTTTGGTAAAAGCAATTGATGAATTTTGCAATGAGGAAATAGTGGAGAATTTTTTTAAGTATGTTGTTGAACTGCAGGACAACAAGTTTATTACAGTTATGTCTGCTGATGAAATTAAGGAATCAGCAAGACTGACAGTAGAAATTCTTGAGGAGCTTAAAAATATTAATAATTCAGGAGTTCATCGTGCAGAGTTAGAAAGGATTGAAAAAGAAAAGGATGAAAACGAACCTGAGGGCGGTAAAGTTATGCAACTCTTAGGTATTTGGAATAGCATTAAGACAGATCGGATGTCAGAATTAATAGGTGAATTGGATCAAGTAAGACGAGTAGGTGGTGCTTGGGCAATGCTTATAGCAAATCCTTGTCTTATAAGTGCAATTTATGCTGTCTATGATAGAATTGTAGACTCATTTGACGATGAAGATCTTTATCTGCATAGTGCGTATTTTCTGATGAGGGCAGTTATGAAAATGCATAGCTATGAATACTCAGATGAACAGTCCGCAAAATAGGAGGGGATTGGTCTGATAATATTGTACATGCTGTGATAAAGAATGATTGTAATTATGATATTGTATTTAATCACGAGGCAGTTGGAATAGGTGAAACAAAGATATTTACAGCAGAATCGCATTCTCAAGGATTGGTTAGTCCGGATTGTTATAATGGGAAATCTGTGTTTAATATGACTGCAGAATCAGAAGCAGAGTAAGAGGGAAATTTACATGAGATATTATATTTCGGATTTGCATTTGTTTCATGAAAATGCAATTAAATTTGATGAGAGGCCGTTTTCAGATATTCATGATATGCACAATAGCATACGTGAAAGATGGAACAGCAAGATTACAAATGGAGATACTGTATATATTTTAGGCGATTTAAGCATGAGAGGAACACAAGAGGAACTTATTGCTTATGTAGCTACGCTTAAAGGTAGAAAAGTTTTGGTAAAAGGTAATCATGATGACGTCTCTGATTACAGATACAAGCAGCTATTTGATGAAATATGTGATTACAAAGAGCTTACAGATTCTTTTGATGGGAAAAACTATGAATTGATTTTGTGTCACTATCCAATACTAAGCTGGAAGAAAATGGGACGGGGATCAATTCTGCTTTATGGACATACGCACAATAGCGAGGAAGATTCATATTATCAGACTTGCTTAGCTAATATGTCAAAAGATATATGTAGACATCTTCAGGATCATGTGCCTAAAGCGATTAACGTAGGCTGTATGAAGGCGTGGGTTGATTATGAACCTCGTAGTTTGAAGGAATTGATCAACAGTAATTAGTCTGTAGAAAAGATGGAGTGTATGAGTTTTATGAGCGATAGAGATTTAGAGAAAGCATTTTTTAAGGATGTTTTTATCTTTTCTTTGGCTGAACCATATGCAATGGGCGTAGGTGGTTTTATTGAGTTTATAAATGAAAAAGGCGAGTTTAAGCGTTTTAATTATATGAATGGAGATGTTGAATATGAAGACATTAAAGAAGCATTTCCTGCGCTTAAAGGTTGTAAGTGGAATGGACCTATTCCTGGAGAAAAAACGTGGGGAGAAGAGTATGTTCTATATGTTTCAGGTACGCAGCCTGACCTAGTGACTAGGGTCAATGATGGATGGCATCATATGTATCTTGGATTTGGAAACCACTTAGTTGTTAGAGAAGATAAATGGGACGAATTTGAGAAACTGATTTCTGCTTGTAAGGATCCAATAGATATATATGGTGACTGGCAAGATTATGCAATAAAAATGTGCGAGAGGAATAGGTAAATGAAAGTAATTAGTACAGGTTCAAAGTTTGATATATATCCTGATGATTTAAGAAGCTATGATAAGCTTCCAGCAGGTTATTATGTAGTGAGGTTCAATCCTAAAGTAGGATTTTTTCTAGAAAAGTATTCAGAGTTTCAAATGACGGAAGCTAAGGTTTATGGAATACATGAAACAAAAGTTAATAAAGTGCTTTCTTCATTTAATTCATTCAATAGAAACTTGGGTGTGATTCTTAGTGGAGATAAGGGCATTGGTAAATCTCTTTTTGCAAGGATGCTAGGCCAAAAGGCGGTAGAAAATGATATACCTGTAATTATTGTCGAGGGATATATTGATGGCATTGGTAGCTTTATCGACAAAATAGAGCAAGAGGTGATGGTTTTATTTGATGAGTTTGATAAGACATTTTCGACAAATCGAGATGATGGAGTTAATCCACAGGCTAATATGCTATCGTTGTTTGATGGTGTGGCACAGGGCAAAAAACTATTTGTAGTTACATGTAATGAGCTTAGAGGTTTAAATGGATTTTTGATAAATAGACCAGGACGCTTTCATTATCATTTTAGATTTGATTATCCAACAGCGGAAGATATCAAAGAATATTTACTTGATAAATTGGAGGCAGACAAACAAGCGGAGATTGATAATGTTATTGATTTTTCAAAGAGAGTTGCGCTTAATTTTGACTGCCTAAGGGCAATAGCATTTGAATTAAATCTAGGACAAACCTTTGCCGAAGCAATTCAGGACTTAAACATTATTAATATTGAAAAGGAAGTGTTTAAAGTCATTGCGACATTTTTTGATGGCACAGTGCTTGTAAATAAAAATGTTCAGATGGATTCCTTTGGTGATGAGGCTGTTACAGTTTCGTTCAGAAATACATCAAATGATTATGTTGGAGAAATCATTTTTAGACCAAACCAATTGAGATTCAATACGATAAATGGAGATTTGTATCTTGAGCCAGAGGATGTAACTATAGACTATGACTCTTATTATGAGGAAGAAGAGGAAGAGAAGGCTAAGAAAGAAGCTTTAGAAAAGAAGGGCTTAAAGCAAGTCGTGGTTCATAGAATTCAGGATAATAAGCTACATTATGCTGTTTAAATCTTTGAGAGATAGGATAAATCATGAAAATATTTAACGGAATAATTGGGATTTTTAATGAGATCATGCTTGCCCGAGAAAGTAGAAAAAATGGGAGGAAAAGATGAACGAGCCGATAATACCGTGGCCGTTAGATTCAGAAAGTCGCAAAAAGCATATTGCTAAGGGGAGTATATCGGCAGCTAAATATGAATTTAGATTTATGTTTGATTATTGCGCTGAAACGTGCCTATGGAGTGACAATGAAGCAGCGATAGAGAAATATGGAATAGGCTCCGTTGATTTAGATGAATTTCCCCTTAGTACAGAATTGAAAGCTGAGTTGATTTCATTATGTGATAAGCATGATACCGCTTTGGACTGGAAAAATCCTCAGAATGGGATTATATGGACTAGCGAAGAACAATACGCATTTATGGGTCAAGCTAGAATTGCATGTTTTAAGGTTATCCATGAATTGGGTCCAAATTTTGGCATTAGTTTTAATAGAAATCATATTATATAAGGTTTTAAGCATGAAAATAATTAAGATTTGGAATGAATTAGAAGTACAAGTGTCTGACGAGGATTGGGCATTTATGTGTGAGGTGAGATTCTTTTCAGAAAATCCAACAGATGATGCTATAGAGACTGAATTTGTAAATGGTACAAGAATAACACCAAAGAAGAGATAGCTATGGGGAGAAGCCTCCAAAAGATTTGCTGAATATATTGCTGATTTAAGAGATATAAATCCATATGTGCATAAAGGATGAAGTACAGAAAATTTAGAGTCTTGCTAGTTTTGAAGGAGAAGATATTTATGGGCATAAAAATCAATTTTAGAGCCAAGGAAATATGTATGCTTCAATTTAAAAATTCAAGTATTCACCAGGATGATAGTGGTAACTATTATTATGATGGAACTCCGAATAATGAGCCTGATTCAGGGATAATTGTTGATTTTGCTATAGAACATTCATATGTGATTTTTGAAAAATTAGGTAACTATTGGGGAGGTTGGAATTTAACACCGACCTGGCAGGTGATGTATGAAGTGGCAAAAAATTGGGAAGAGAAATACGGGGCAAATATTGTAGAAATAGATAATGGCTCAATTGTCTTTTCTTTAAGGGATTATTTATCTGTTGATGAAATAGAATTATTAGCAAATGAGATTAAGAATTTGCAGGGAGCTATTCCATGTTATTCTGGTGGGTTTGAAGAAATGAAGAGAGATATCTGTAGTAATAGTAGATTTGAAATATGGTGGGATTAGTCGCAGCTTTTGTTGCGACTTTTTTCAACTATACGTTGAATGACATATATGAATCTTTTTCCTACAATTGTTTATATGGAAAGAATTTCAATGGAGGAACAGCCATGACAGTACAGGAACTGATGACTAATGTGGATGTAAATAGGGTGGCGGATGCGTATCTGTTACTTGATTATTACTTTAGCGATGATAATTTTGAACAAACTATGCGGCAGAAGTATGAAGCTGTTCCTTGCTTACGTCATATTTTGAGAGAAAATATTGATCTTTTTAAAAATGTAGAGGTTAATACAAAGAGGGAGCCTCATACTATTTTTATTATGGAAGTTAGTACAGAAGACTATGATGAATCCTGGAAAAAGAAATTAGAAGGTTTTTCTATAGCTGATAACGATGTTATTCCAGTTATCAACAAGGATTTTAGATTGTTTGACGATGATGGAGATAAGAGAATAAATCATTATTGCTTTGATATGACTCCGTTAGAAGATCTTGCAGGATATACCATAGCACAGAGCGCTATAGAGATATTAGGATCAGAAATTTGCGCAGCCTATATTATGTCAGTAGTATTTAGATTTGGTCTTACACCTATTGAGCGCGAGAACAATATTTCTGATTTATACAAACAATTGGATGAGTCTATTAAAAGTGTTGAGGAAGGAAATTTAATTTCACATGAGATGTTGATGGAAGCTTTAGAAATTGATCTTTTTTCAAAATCTACAGAGGATGAACGTGCCTATAGGACTGCTGAAAAGGTGTTTAAAGAGGCTACTGAGTCTATTAGAAATAATCATTTAAAGCAGGTATATTCTGAACGCCATGAACAGTATATTGAAGCAATAAGACGAGAATTTAGCAACCGTATAGATGCAAAAAAGAAAACAAAAACGGTTGCTTCAGATATATCAGCGGCACCAACTGTAGATGCCAAAACAGTGGAGATTCTTAAATTGTTAAAGGCTATTAAAATAAGACCTATGATGTATTTTGGTCATCATAAGAGCTACCAAGCTTTATCTATGCTTTTGTATGGATATAGCTATGGCTCTAGAAAAGTAAACGAAGTTGAAATGCACTGGAGTTGCATGGATGTAGCGGTAAAAGAAGAGTTTTTTCAAAGGATAGGCATTGTAGAACATTCAGATGAAGAACAATTTGATATTTTTATGGAATGCCTAAGTTTTGTACTTGAAAGAGATTATCCACAATATGCAAGAGAATGGGGGTGCTAGTCTGTTAGTAGCAAATAATAAATTTAGATGATTATATTGGGATTATTAAATGCCATTGTGGCAAGGGATTATACTTTAGAGTTTTATGAGGTGGGCTTATGAGCTTATATCAAGAATTAAATAGGAACAAAGATTTTAAAATTTGGATATGGAAGAATCGTATATGTTCTTTATTTTTCGTAGGAAACTGTACCTATCTATTACTTAATTATATGGTTGGGGTATGGATGTATTTATTATTTATAGTATTAGATGTTTTGTGTATTCTAATGCTTGTATATTCATTTAAGCCGGTAAAGCATGTAGAGGTTTGTGTAAATAAATCGGATGCGATATTAGACAGAACTATATTAATTGACAATTCGCTGACTGGCGAGGAAGAGATGATAAAGCTTCCAAAGATTCTTTTTTATCATACGCCTATAAAAGGTGAAGAAGTTTTAGTTGTAAGAGATTATAAGCGAGCTTTTGGCAATGTTGCAGTCTATAGATATAAAACAAATTGAGGTTATATATGGCAGATAATAAAATATTCGAAAATCGATTGGTCTGCGGAAGTGATGTATATCTTTTCCCCGCAGATTGTGCTTATGCACTTGGATTTTGTGATGTAGCAGATTATATACAGAATTATAGCAAGGTTTTGGAATCGGTGGCGGGAATAGATAATATGATGAAAGAATCCGTCTTTAATCATATCTTGCAGCGAAATTCTAAGGCATTGGAGCGGATTGATCATGTAGAAGTGACAAAAGTTCAAACTCTGAGAGCTGAATCTTCTACTTTAAAAAGTATTTACCCGTTGAAGCTAATGTTCGCTAGAGATAGGTTTAAGAGAGAAGCAATTGTTCATAATTGCTCAGCTGTAGATGAGTATATTAAAAAGTATGATTTTCTTGCAGAAATTCACGAGAAATTATCATTGATACAATATAGTACTCATAACATTGATGATTACTACCGCAGATTAAAGCAGTTAGAAAATGTTCATGTTATTGATCCTAAAGTGCTAGCAGATAATGGTCTGGAAATACAAACATTAACCCTTGTTAGTAAATCTGGATACATTTCAGTTGAAAATTTCATTGTAGGGGATGGTATATTTTATCAGCTTTATCTAGATATTGATTATGGAGAGCCTATATATTTTGATAAGGATGGCAATTGGTTAGAAAATCCAGATGATCCGACAGTAGTTTCTTTTGAATACCAAACGGGAGACGAAGACTATACCAAAGTATTTGTTACAGAGAAAGGTGAGCTGTGTTTTAAGGATTATTATGATGAAAAATCCAAATCTTTGATTACCAAGAATGTTGGTAGAACTAATCAGGATAGAGACTTCAGAAAATATACTGTTATCGAGAATATCATGTGGGTGATTCAAAACGGTAAAATCAATGATGATTCTGTCAATATGTCAGGGTATGAGCTGCCAGGCGTCTATATGTATATTGACGATATGCTAGCGATAGAATTGTTGTCACAAAATATATATGGCGAACATATTTTTATTAATGGAGCTATTGAACTTGATGAGGATATTTTTATTTCTGATCTTGAAGGTGTAAGGATTACAGCTAACGATAATTAAATGTTGTGCCAGCAAATAGCAGGTGGTTTAATCCACCTGCTATTTTAAACGATACGTTTAATGTCCTTTGCATTAGAAAGATATATTCTAAAAAAAATAAAAATATACGTGAGCAAACTATAAACAGTCAAGAGATTTTTGAAAGATTTTTTGATTTGTAAAAATGGGTAACCTTAATAAACCATCTGAATACATCGTATTTCAGATGGAAGCAATCAACTTAGAAAGTTGAAATTTAATGAAGCTTTTGAGTATTAAAGTCGATGTCTTGCCTCTCCAATGCATAGATGACTCTAATAAGTTTCTTTGCTACATGAGTAATAGCTACTCGATGCGGTTTGCCTTCTCCGCGTTTTTTGGCATAGTAAGTTGCAAATGTCATATCAAAACGGATTAAAGGAAGGCAACAATTAATCAGTGTATAACGGAGTTGGGATGATCCACGCTTAACCATTCTACCTCCGTGTGATTCGGTACCAGATTCATTGATGCCAGGTTCTATTCCGGCGAATGCAAGCATCTGTCCGGGATTAGAGAAGTTAGATATATCACCGTATTCTGAATAGATTACAGCAGCTGATAATGGTCCTATTCCAGGAATGGACATGTAATGAGGGTTAACTTCATCAATCAGTTTATTAATCTCTTTCTCAAGGATATCAATCTCTTTTGAAAGAGACTTGTATAGTGAGAGAAGGCTGTTAAGTTCTACATCAAAAATAGAGTTATTAACGCCAACAGTATTGGCTGCAAGTTCTTTAAGTCGGATCGTAGCCATGTCGTTCTGTGGGCCAAGGAGTTGGATTGACCTGTTGTCTTCCTAAGACCGCTTGGCCTCCGACTTCAATTAATCAGTGTATAACGGAGTTGGGATGATCCACGCTTAACCATTCTACCTCCGTGTGATTCGGTACCAGATTCATTGATACCAGGTTCTATTCCGGCAAATGCAAGCATCTGTCCAGGATTAGAGAAGTTAGATATATCACCGTATTCTGAATAGATTACAGCAGCTGATAATGGTCCTATTCCAGGAATAGACATGTAATGAGGATGTACTTCCTCAATCAGCTTATTAATCTCTTTCTCAATGGTATCAATCTCTTTCACAAGAGATTTGTACAAAGATAAAAGGCTGTTAAGTTCTACATCAAAAATAGAGTTATTAACTCCTACAGTATTGGCGGCAAGCTCTTTTAACTGTAGGAACTGTTGAGGCGAGAACTTGCCTCTAGATAGAGAACGCAGTTTTTCATAAGAAACGGAATTCATACGAGCCATTTTTTCTGCTGAGACATAGTTTTCAAGCAGATATAGAGCTGTTTTAGAAAGACGCTCATTAAAGAAAGGCTTAAACTCAGGGAATGTGTGATCTAACACATTTGTGATTTTAACAAGATAAAAGGAACGCTGGCGAATGAGTTTATCACGTAAA
>JAZQOU010000030.1:0-2807 GCA_045628025.1 Lachnospiraceae bacterium
GTTATGCGCACGGGAGATTATTTCGCAGATTCTTTGGGACAGTTTGCACTGAACTCTATGTCAGGTCTTATCGGACAGCTGACATATTTCTACACAGATAAGGTAGGCATGGCAGCTGGCGCTGTTGCAACAGTATTACTTATCTGTAAGATTATTGACGCATTTACAGATGTAATTATGGGAAATATTGTAGATCACACGGCACCGGGTAAGGAAAAATACAGACCATGGTTCTTAAGAATGGCAATTCCTGCAGCAATTATTATGATTATGCTCTTTACAGTGCCAAACGGACCGGCACCAGTACAGCTGGGATATATGTTTATCACAAACATTCTTTTATCTGCAATTGTGTATACAGCAGTTGCTATTCCTTATTCAGCACTTATTGTTGTACGTACGAACAGCCAGGAAGAGCGTGGCAAGATGGGTATCTGGAGAGCTGCAGCAGGCTATGTGTCAGGTATGATCATTGCAATTGCAATTATTCCTATTACAAATCTTCTTGGTGGAGATCAGGGAGCATGGATTAAATTTGGTATTGGTTTTGCAGTTCTAATTCTTCTTGCACTTATCCTTTGCTATGTAAGAGCTAAGGAACAGGCTGTCGAGGTTGGTGCCGAGACTACAGTAGGTGAAATAGTCGTTGAGGAAGAGAAATCTGTTCCGTTTAAGGATGCTCTTAAGGATCTTTTTGCCAATAGATATTGGGTGATGATTCTTATCATGGGTGTTATCTCGAATGTTTCTTATGGTATTTCAGGAGCTTCTGGTACCTATTACTGTAAGTGGATTTATGGCGATGACAATCTTGTAGGTATCTTAGGTGCAATTGGTATGATTCCTACAATTGTCGGATTTGTGGCTGTAGGACCAATGGTAAAGAAGCTTGGTGTTACAAAGACACTCAAGGTTTCCTTCTTTATTGGAATGGTTACAACTGCAATCAGAATATTTAATCCAACAGACTTTATGTACAACACAGTACTTGGATGCTTTGCTTCCTTTGCTAATATTCCTATGATGTGCTTACTTGGAGTATTAACAGCTATGTCAGTTGATTACAACGAGATTAAGTATGGAAGAAAAATGGTAGGAACAAGTCAGGCAGCCGCAGGTTTCGGAGGCAAGATTGGCTCTGGCCTTGGTGCATCAATGGTCGGATGGTGCCTTGGTCTTGCAGGCTATAATGCAGCGGCAGAGGCTGCTACACCAGCAGTCAGAGCAGCTATCTATACAATTGGTATCTACATCCCACTTGTTCTTTTCATTATCATGTTTGTGATTACATTAAGGTTTGATCTTGAGGAGAAGCTTCCAGCAATGAGAGAGGAAATGTTGGCAAAGAGATCATAAAGGTAAGAAATAAGGATATTTTACAGCAGGGGAACAGTTTTGTTCCCCTTTTATTAAAAAGGAGCAAATATGCAGCAATACGAAAAAGATCATTTGGCAATTGTATTAGACAATGCAGCTGAGTGCACAGTTTTACTTAAATCCAATGGAAAGTTTCCTGTTGAGAAGCCTTGCAAAATAGCAGCTTTGGGCTCAGGTATTAGATACACTATAAAGGGAGGTACAGGCTCGGGCGAGGTAAATTCAAGATTCACATATACCATTGAGGAGGGCCTTGAACGAGAAGGGTTTGAGATAACTACTAAATCCTGGCTTGATTCATATGACACTGTAAGAGAGCTTGGAAAAAAAGACTTTCTAAAGCAATTAAAAAAAGAGGCAAAAGAAAAGAAAGAAAATATAGTAATGTACTCTATGGGAAAGGTGATGAAGGAGCCTGACCATAATCTTACCCTTGAGGGTGAGGGAGATGTAGCTGTTTATGTTGTGAGCCGCAATTCTGGAGAGGGCAGTGACAGAGAGGTTGTAGAAGGCGATGTTAAGCTGTCTCAATCTGAAATCAGAGATATTCTTGCAGCTAACAAAAAGTATGATAAGTTTATGCTTGTTTTAAATATAGGTGGTGTTGTAGACCTTTCTCCTGTAATGGAGGTGGAAAACATACTGATTCTTTCCCAGCTGGGTGTGGACTGCGGAAAGGTTCTTGCTGATATTTTAACAGGAAAGCAGAACCCTTCAGGAAAGCTTGCTACAACCTGGACAGCCTATGAAGATTATTGCGATGAAGGTACCTTTGGGGATTGGAATGATACCAGATATAACGAGGGCATTTATGTAGGGTATCGTTTTTTTAACTCCTTTGGTAAAAAGCCTTTATTTCCTTTTGGCTATGGTCTTTCATACACGAGCTTTGAGCATAAAGTGGAGACTGTGACAGCAAAGGCTGATGAGATTACTGTAAAGGTAAATGTGAAAAATACAGGAAACTATGCAGGAAAAGAGGTTGTGCAGGCTTATGTATCACTTCCTGACGGAAAGCTTGATAAGGCATATCAGGAGCTGGCAGGCTTTGCAAAAACTGACTTACTTGCTAAAGGGCAGTCTCAGACTCTTGATATTTGCTTTAAGCTTTCTGATTTGGCTTCCTATGACGCAGATAGCCAGGCGTATATTTTAGAGGCTGGTGATTATCTGATAAGAGTAGGCAACCACTCAGAGGCTACAAAGATTGTAGCTACTGCAAGTCTCGATAACTCAGTGGTTACTCTAAAGACTAGAAATTGTTTAGGAGTACCTGATTTTACGGACATAAAGTCTGAGCCAAGGGATAATGAGGAAATTCCTACAGAGGCTGTAAGGCTTACAATTTTTTCTTCTGAGATTAGTTGCGCAGAAGTTGAATATGACAAGGAATATGAGATTTGCGATGCAGTAAAGTCTCTTTCTGATGA
>JAZQOU010000031.1:0-93251 GCA_045628025.1 Lachnospiraceae bacterium
ATACTTTCTTATGCAAAAACCAGGAGCTGTAAGTACAGCTATTCTTGGAAACCCTTGGGTTTTATCCATAGTGGGAGCTCTTCTTGCAGGTATTTTTGAAGAGACAGGAAGATTTGTGGCTTTTAAGTATATCCTTAAGAAGCGAACAAATAAATCCACAGCTCTTGCATATGGTCTGGGACATGGTTTGGTTGAAGTAATGCTTATTTTAGGTGTAACTTCTATCCAATATTTAGCGTACATCTCACTTATAAAGGCAGGACAGTTTGATGCGATTGTGGCACAGGCTGCGGTTTTATCACCTAGCCAGGCCGAGGCGCTTGCAGCAATTCCAGCTTCACTTGAGACCGTTAAGCTTTCTATGATGCCGCTGGCAATTATCGAAAGAACAGGAGCAGTACTTTTTCATGTGGGTGCTTCCTTTTTAGTCTTTTATGCAGTGAGATCATCGAAAAAATGGGTTTTCCCACTGGCAATCATTCTTCATACATTGTTAGATATCCTTGCAGGTCTTGGACAGACAGGAGTGATCACAAATATGTATGTACTTGAAGCTATTGTAGTTATATATGGATTAGTAGTATTTTTTGGGGCATATTTCTGTACATATAAAAATAGTGTGGATGTGAATAAATAATGGAGACAGCAAAAAAGGATAAAAGAATGATAAAGACTGTGATAGCAACCATGGTGCTCCTTATTGCCTTCTTTGTTCAAGGTGCGGTGGTTGTAATGTGGGGGATTGAAGGTGTAAATTCTGCGTTACTCCGTGGAGGCATTATTTGGACATTGGTTATTTTGACCTTGCTTTATTATGCGCTCAAGTATAAAAGCCTCGGCAAACTTGGATTTGTGAGGATGGAAAAGGGAACAGCAAAAAGATTATTGTATTTTATCCCCTTGTTTGCTATTGCTTTTTCACATTTTATAGCTGGAGTTGATTCAGAAATTGGTATAAAGTTTGGTCTTGCAAATATATTCTTTACATTGTCGATAGGAATGGCAGAGGAGATCTATTTCAGAGGAATTATTTGCAATTTGTGGCTTGAAAAGGGAATGGTAAAGGCTATGCTTATCTCTGCAGTTTTGTTTGGGCTTTGTCATCTTTTGAACATTGCAGGAGGAGCAAGTTTAACAGCTACTGCCCTACAGATTTGTTTTGCTTTTATATATGGGGTGGTATTCGCATTACTATTTGCCGTTGGAAAGAGTATTGTGCCGTGTGTGTTCCTCCATGCTTTGCATGATTTTTGTTCCTTTATTAGCGCAGACGGTTCTATGACATTTAATATTGTACTTGGTTCCATTCAATTTGTGATTTTGAGTATCTATTTTGCTTATTTATTAAAGACGAATGTACTGAATAAGAGAATTTGAAATTTTACTCATTGAACAAAATAGTTTTTTATGAAAAATTATAAAATAGCCGCAGCTTGAACCGCCCTTGATCGCATTTTTTGTAAAGAATGTAGGAAAGGACTTCGCATGACATATACAACATCATATTAATGAACGTTCGCTATATTGTTTTATATTGTCACGCGAAAAAAGAATAAATGAAAAGTAGTGAAAAGACTCTTGGGAGACAAAATCCTAGGAGCCTTTTTTTATTGACAAAATATAATCAATGTTATATAACACATGTTATAACGAGCAAAAAGGAGATATATTATGCCACCAAAAGCAAAAATAAATAGAGAAATGATAATAGATGCTGCATATGAGATTGTTCGAGAATCAGGAGAAGAGAATATTAACGCAAGAAATATAGCGCAAAAATTGGGATGTTCTACGCAACCTGTGCTGTATGTTTTTAAAACAATGGACGAAATCAGAGAGTGTGTTTATCAGAAAGCAGATGAATACCACAGTGAATATCTGATGCAGGTAAATGAATCAGAGAAAAATCCTATGGTTGTTATTTGGAAAAATTATATTCGGTTTAGTGCCACTGAGAAGAATCTGTTTCGCTTTTTGTTCCAGTCAGGTGCTTTTTCGGGAAGAATGCAAGGACTTGTAGATGACGAAAGACTGATGCCGGTATTGCAGGCTATGGGAGGCCAAATGGGAATGGAGATTTCGGATGTGAAGAAATTTTTTTCCTGTGTTTTTTATCCGGTTCATGGCATTGCGAGCTTACTTGCAAACAATTCTATGGAATATGATGAGGCTGAGTTTGAAAATGTGATTGGGATGATAAAACGCGGAGTGCTAAAAGAATTGGAGGGTGAGAAAGATGCTTAAGAAATTATATGAGAAATCAGAGGTATGGTTTGCTGTAATATTTATTGTTGCATATGTTGTTGGTGATAGTTATCTCATTCAGGCTTCTGAAAGGGCTGGGATAGAGATGATATATACAATTCCTTATAATCTGCTACTGCTTGGAATTATGTTTGCATTTGTAGGAAAGAACAACCTACTTGGATATTACGGGATTAATAAGGTCAAATGTAAAGCAAGTAAATTACTGTATTATGTGCCGCTTGTTATTATCGCAACAGTAAATATATGGTTTGGTGTCAGCTTTAAAATGGCATGGTTAGCCGCAGCGGTTTATTTTGTAGCTATGATTATTACTGGTATTGTTGAGGAAATGCTGTTTAGAGGTCTTTTATTTAAGGCTATGAGTAAGAGCAACGTTAGGAGTGCCATTATTGTAACAAGTATTACTTTTGGAATAGGGCATATTGTGAATCTGGTTAATGGAAACAGCGCAGACTATGTGGAAACAATTTGCCAGATTTTCTATGCGGTGGCAATTGGATTCCTTCTGGTAGCGGTGTTGTATGTTGGAGAAAGTCTGATTCCATGTATCATGACGCATTCACTAGTTAATGCACTTAGTACCTTTTCAAATGAAGAGATAATTGGCAAAGTACAAATTCCGGTTTCGGTTGTGTTGTGTGTGGTATCAGCAGCAAGTGCTGTACTAATTTTTAGGAATGCAAATCGAGAATAGTAGGAGATATATCGGAAATGGAAAATATAGTAATAAGATTAGAGAAAAAAGAAGAACAAAGAGAGGTTGAAAACCTTGTAAGAGAAAGCTTTTGGAATGTATATAGACCAGGCTGTTTGGAACATTATGTTCTAAATCAATTAAGGGATGATCCGGCATTTGTTAAGGAACTTGATTTTGTGATGGAATTAGAAGGAAAACTGATTGGTCAGAATATGTTTATGAAAGCGGTGATTAAGTCAGATGATGGCAGCGATATCGATATATGTACGATGGGGCCAATATGTATTACACCAGAGCTTAAAAGAAAGGGCTATGGAAAAATTCTGTTAGATTATTCACTTAAGAAAGCTAAGGAATACGGTTTCAAAGCTGTTTGCTTTGAAGGCAATATTGACTTCTATGGTAAAAGTGGATTTAGGCCTGCCAGTGAGTTTGGAATAAGATATCATGGATTACCAGAAGGTGAAGATGCATCCTTCTTTTTGTGTAAGGAACTTGAGCCTGGATATTTTGACGGGGTAACTGGGGAGTATGCAACACCTTCAGGATACTTTGTAGATGAAACAGCGGCTGAAGAATTTGACAAGGAATTTCCTCATAAAGAGAAGCTTAGACTTCCGGGACAGTTGTTTTAGTAGATGAGAAATAAATCATAGGAAGTGAAAAAATGGAAGTAAGAGCAAGAGTAATTGTTCAGGAAAAAGGTTTATATACCATTAGTTATGACGGGAATGAAAAAATTGCAGAAGTATCCGGAAAGTTCAGATATGATGCAAAGGAGCCTTCTGATTTCCCGGCAGTAGGTGATTATGTTGTGGCTTCCTGGCCAGAGAATGGAAGTCGTTCTATCATAAGTGAGGTCTTTCCAAGAAGGAGTGCATTTGTTGTAATTCTATTTTATGCTTCAGGTTATTTGATTGTAAATTCAAATTTCATAGGCGAAAAGGTACTATATAAATTCTTCTTTCATCATGATATGCTTTGTTTATAGATACATAAACAACTTATCTGAAAGGAAGGAGATTATAATGAAAAATATACGAATTGTTTTATTGGGAGAGTTGATACTTTTAATAGGAATATTTTTAAGCAATATTTTATTAGTGCAAGGTGGATTGTCCACAGTAATGTGTTTTGTCGACTTACCCTCTTTAATTTTAATTATAATAGTTTTAATTCCTGGCTTATTGATTATGAAAGTGTGGACAGATTTTATAAAGTCTTTTTCAGTGGGAATTAAACCATATAGTTTGTTAGAACTAAAAAATATAATTGGAGCAGTTGATGCTGCACAAAAAATGACCGTTTTTGCAGCTCTTTTCGCAATAATCATTTCAGCAATTGTGATTTTAGCAAATATAGAGAATGTTTCTGCTATAGGACCCAATTTGGCTGTATGCTTTCTTGCTGGGTTATATGCTGTTATCATTGAGTTTTTTCTGTTGCCACTTAGATTAAATGCCGAACGAGAGATGAATAAAGAAATGGATATGGGCGATGAATAAATCTGAAATTACGAAAGAAAGATATTTAAAAGTTGCTCAAAAATACAATTTTACAAAAAGAGAATTAGAATTAGCATATCTAAAAATATCTGGATTTTCCAATCGAAGAATAGCCTTTATTTATGGAATTTCTGAACAGACAGTAAAAAATCATTTTACTCATATTTATGAGAAGGCATGGGTTTCGGGCAGGAAAGAATTAATAGAATTATTTAAGAGGTGATGATTATACATGTTGAAAGAAAGGACAGAGAAGATATTGGTTGTATTCATTTCCTGTCTTGTTATGTTGCTTCCGAATATCATGGCAAATGACTTTGGAGATCTTTTAGGGGTTCTTACAACCGAAGCAACGTATGCAATAGACTTAGGACTTAAAAGAATGCGGATAGGCATACCGGCATCAGAACAGCAAAGAGTATTTGAACGCTTATATAGAGTAGATAAAAGCAAATCAAAAGCCACGGATGGAACAGGATTAGGCCTTGCAGTTGTCTTTTAGACAATGCTCTTTTAGAATTTGGAAGGTCTCGTCGCTGATATCATGTTCAATTTTGCAGGCATCTTCTTTTGCTACATTTTCGCTTACACCAAGCTTTATAAGCCAATTTGAAATCAGTGTGTGACGTTCAAGTACTTTTTGAGCAATAAAAAGGCCTTCTTTTGTAAAAGAAATATAGCCTACCTCATCCATGGTAATCAGGCCTTTTTCACGAAGGCTTTTCATTGCAATGCTTACACTTGCTTTAGAATAATTTAATTCGCTTGCAATATCGATAGATCTAACTTTTCCGTTTTTTTGAAACAGTATAAGTATAGTCTCTAAATAATCTTCCATTGATTCTTCTGACTTGTGCTTGATATAGCTCATTCAAAAACCCACCTTAATATATTACACAGTTTAATAGTATATATAATATATCAGTTTTGGGTTGATAAAACAAACTAATGAAAACAAGATTAGTATTGACAAACTGAGTTAGTTATACTAAACTAGCGAATGGTTAGAAATACCTAACCGAGTTAATGATAACAAATCAGCGGTTTTTATAAAAGAGGCAAAGCAATGAATATAACTGAAACAATTGATGGAGAAGAAGTAGTTATTAGCAATATAGCGTCAGAAGATGAAGAGTTGAAAGACTTTTTGTTTTCATTAGGCTGCTATAGTGGCGAGCAAATTACTGTTGTATCTAAAAAAAGAGGAAGCTATGTACTATCGATAAAGGATGCCAGATATAACATAGACGAGGATTTGGCGAAAGTGATAGAAATCAAAAGATAAAAGATAAAAAGAGTGAAGAGAAAAATTTTTGCAATTCGGTTAGCTAAGGCTAACTAAAGATTAACTTATCAAGGAGGATATAAAAATGAGAATCGCGCTTACAGGAAATCCTAATAGCGGAAAGACAACAATGTATAATGCATTGACTGGAAGAAATGAAAAAATAGGTAACTGGGCAGGAGTTACAGTAGATCGAAAGGAAAGCAAAATAAAAAAGAATTATTGTCCGGATAATCAGGAGATTATAGCAGTGGATCTTCCTGGAGCATATTCCATGTCTCCATACACATCGGAGGAAAGTATTACTAGTGCTTACGTTAAGAACGAAAATCCGGATGTTATTATCAATATTGTTGATGCAACGAATTTAAGCAGAAGCTTGTTTTTTACGACACAACTTCTTGAATTAGGTATTCCAATAGTAGTTGCTCTTAATAAAAGTGATATAAACAGGAAAAAAGGAACAGATATAAAAATAGATATACTGTCCGAAAAGCTGGGATGTCCTGTTATTGAAACGGTATCAACATCAATGAGCGGGTTGAAAGAAGCAGTTGAGACTGCAGTAGGCTTGGCAGGAAGTAAGCAGAAGTCTCCATATGTGCAGGGAAGTATAAATCTGCATGACAAGTCAGAGGTTGAACTGGAAGATAGAAAGAGATTTGAATTTGTTAATGGAATTGTTAATGAGGTAGAGAAGAGAAAGGTTTTAACTAAAGAAAAAAATAAAGGTGACAAGCTAGATGCAGTATTAACCCATCCAGTATTTGGATTAATTATTTTTGCATTTATTATGTTTTTGGTGTTTTACATTTCACAGTCAACACTTGGAACATGGATAGCTGACTGGCTAGTATCATGGATTGAGACTTTCCAGGAATGGGCGGGAGACAGGTTGTCTGGTGCAAATCCATTATTATATGCTCTTTTGGTTGATGGAATTATAGGAGGTGTTGGAGCTGTTGTAGGATTTTTGCCACTTGTAATGGTTATGTATTTTTTAATAGCTCTTTTAGAAGACTGTGGCTATATGTCACGTGCTACAGTTGTTCTTGATCCTATCTTTAAAAGAGTTGGCTTATCTGGAAAGACAGTAATCCCAATGGTGATTGGAACGGGTTGTGGAATCCCAGCTATTATGGCTTGCAGAACGATAAAAAATGAAAGAGAAAGAAGAACATCGGCGATGCTAACAACATATATGCCATGCGGAGCAAAGCTTCCGGTTATTGCCCTTTTTGCAGGAGCGTTCTTTTCCGATGCAGCCTGGGTTGGACCATTAATGTATTTTGTGGGCATAGGACTAATATTGCTTGGAGCATTACTTGTAAAGGCAATAAATGGGGTGAAATATAGAAAATCGTTTTTTATTATCGAACTGCCAGAATACAAGCTTCCTAGTTTAAAGTTTGCATTTGGCTCAATGCTTGAAAGAGGAAAGGCTTATATTATTAAAGCTGGAACAATTATTCTCGTGTGCAACACTGTAGTTCAGATTATGCAGTCTTTTGATACACATTTTCAGGTTGTTGAAGAAGGGATGGAAAGCACATCAATATTAGCAGCAATTGCAACACCATTCTCGTATTTGTTAATTCCTATAGTTGGATTTGCGGCATGGCAACTTGCGGCAGCATCAATCACTGGATTCATTGCAAAAGAAAATGTAGTAGGCACTCTTGCTGTATGTTATGCCATTACTAATTTTATTGATACAGAAGAATTAGAACTTGTTTCTGGTGGAAACGAAGTTGCTTTAGCTATGGGATTAACAAAAGTAGCAGCATTAGCATATCTTATGTTTAATTTATATACACCACCTTGCTTTGCAGCCATAGGCGCGTTGAACTCAGAACTTAAGAGTGGCAAATGGCTTGCTGGTGCGATTGGTCTTCAGCTTGCCACAGGCTTTACAGTAGGTTTTGTCGTATATCAGGTTGGAACATTGTTTACGACAGGAAGTTTGGGTGCTGGATTTACAGGAGGACTAATTGCGGTATTAGTATTTATTGCCATCATAGTTGGATTAATTATAAATGCTAATAAGGATATTGACAGCAAATATTCGCTTACAGAGAAAACAAAGAGATAGCCATTGCTAATGGCTGTCTCAAAAATAGTGGAGGGAGTATTTTGGAAAATATTATTATTATTACAATTCTTATAGCCATAGTTGGCTTAGCTGTAGTTTATATCATAAAGGAAAAAAAGAAAGGTAAAAAATGCATTGGTTGTCCTTATTCAGGTAGTGAATCCTGTCATTGTAAGACACCATATTGATTAGCCTTTTTTTTAACAGCCGATTTAGCTGAATCTATAGCATCGTTGAGACATTCTAAATCTGGCTGAATATGCTCTGGATGAGCAAGTGAATTTGTTTTTGCTGCAAGCTCGTAGTTTGTTGCTACGAGCTGTCCATGGGCTATTCTGTCTTTCATTGGTGTCTGAAGATGTGCATTAATCATCTGAAGAACGGCACGGGGTGAACTTCCGTGATTGCCGAAAAATAGATACATTAGCTGTCTAATGCTTTCTGCAGGCAAATCATTGATGATTTGTATAAGCGAAGCAAGAATTCGATCATTTTCATCTTTATAAGAAATACCATCCATTTCTGGATATACATTTTGTAAAAGAAATGGAATAGGACTTTTATCTACAAGCTTAAACCATAGTATCGCCTGACTGATAGAAGGTTCTGATACGCCATTTTCCCAATTAACAATTGTTCTTCGAGTAACATTTAATTCAAATGCCATATATTCTTGAGATTTTCCAGATTCATTTCTAGTAGCTCTTAAAGCTTCAGCAATCGTCATAATACCACCTCCTTGCAATATGTATTATAGCATGAAATGGGAAAAATATTTCACATATAAGTTTTTATATTGTGTAGTTTAAGATACTGCGCGTTTTGTTTATTGACTGTATGATTAATTAACAAAATAAGGAACAAAATAAGAAGGAGGGAATTTACTATGAATTTTTATTATTGCGAAATTTGTGGAAACTTTGTTGGTATGATAAACGATTCGGGCGTTCATATGATGTGCTGTGGTCAGGAGATGACAGAGGCTATACCTGGCGTTTCTGATGGTGCAATTGAAAAACATGTACCATTTTACAAGGTAGAGGGGAATAAGGTTACAGTTATGGTAGGTTCCTCAGAGCATCCGATGATAGAAGGCCATTATATTGAATGGATAGCAATTGACACCAAAAAAGGAGCTCAGAGAAAGGAATTAAAGCCAGGAGAAAAGCCATGTGCAGAATTTATGTTGACGGATGATGATTCCGTTATAACTGTTTATGCTTATTGCAATATACATGGCTTGTGGGCGAAAGGAGCATCATGATGAAAAGAATGAGGGTTGGAACACTAATAATTGCGCTTACTATCCCAATTTTAGTTGGTATGATATCAGCTTTTTTGTCGGCTCAAGGAATGGAAATATATGGAAGCATGAATAAACCTCCATTATCTCCGCCTGCTTGGGTCTTTTCCGTGGCATGGACAGTACTATACTTGATGATGGGATTGTCGTCATATTTTATAGTTACAGCTGATGCAGATAATTCTGAGAAACTAAAGGCAATGAGACTATATGCCGTGCAGCTGGTTATAAACTTTGTTTGGTCACTTATCTTCTTTAATCTTGGTGCATATCTTGTTGCTTTTATATGGCTTATGGGTTTGTGGTTTGTTGTTATTATTTGCGCTGTTAAATTTCACGGGATAAGCAAAATGGCTGCCTATTTATTAGTGCCATATATTTTTTGGCTAACATTTGCAGCGTATTTGAACATGGGGGCGTTCATATTAAATATGAAGGTATAGAAATGTGTTATAAAGGAGAAGGATTATGAGAAGTATTACAACATTTACATTACAGTATGCACATCGATTTTATGGATTTAGAGGCGAGGCACAGTATTTGCATGGACATACAGGTACAATGACAATAGAGGTTGAGGACTGTATAAATGAAGGTGTAAATATGGTATTTCCTTGCAATGAAATAAAGAAGATAGCATGGTCAGTGTTAAAGAATTTTGATCATGCACTGATTCTTAGAGGAGATGATCCGCTTTTACCAGCTGTTCTTGAGGTATACGAAAGACAAGGAATTAAGGATGGATCACCGCAAAACACTATGAAAGGCTGTGCTTTTAGAACTGAACTGGCAGAGGCATATCCGGACTGCAGATTGGTTGTTACAAAAGAAACTATGACGGTAGAGGGTATGATTAAAATTACTCACGACTTACTTAAGGACAAGCTTAATATTGTAAAAATAACATTTGCTAGCGGAGATAATATGGCATCATGTGAATATGAGGTTTGCGATACAATTAATAGATGTCCATATTGTGGTGTGGCTCTTGATGAAAATGGAGTATGCTACAAATGTGGTTATGTTCAGAAGTAGTGCATTATATACTATAAATACCTGGTTGAAATAATATAGGGCCAGTTGAAATGGGATAATATTTCCTGTTTCAGCTGGCTTTATTTTTATTACTGTAAGTTGATATAATAAAAAGTGAATAAATATTAGAAAATCGTCAAATTATTGTAACTAATACTTATGATTTGTGGTATTATAAAAGAAATAATGCAAGGCAATAATGAAGTATTTATCAGTATGTTGTTTGTTGTAATATGCGTATAAATATTCATAGAAAATATTTGCCCGGGGACGTAAGAAGGTTCCTTATAATTGCATGGGAGGAATAAGTATGACAATGAAAGAAAAGCAGTTGCTTGATAAAAACCGAGGAGGCTTTTTGGCAACAGAATTGGTAGCGGGCTCTGTTGCTATTGTAACAGCGCTAGGATTTGCTAATGCTATTAATATGCAAAACATTATTAAGCTTATTGTATGTTTAGTAGCTATGGCTGTTTCGGCTATTGCATACAAGCTAATGAAGAGCAAGTATGCATACAGACATGTAGCGGGACTTACTATGATAATTGTATATTTTGTTACGCTGTTTACATCAGAGAATAACAATATGTACGCAATCTGTTATGCAATTGCCATAATGGTTATGCTTTTTGGCGATAAAATAATGGTAAATCTTGGAGCATCTGTAGCAGTTGTATTTCTTTTGATCGCTAATATAACAAAGGTTGCCAAAGGAAGGATTTCACTTAATGATTGCATTATTCAGCTTATGTTTACTGCGGTTGCATGTTTATTGGCTGTAATAGTTGTAAAGGTCCAAATAAAGCATAATAAAGAAGATATTGATGCAGTTCAGGCTCAGGCAGATGCTCAGTTACAGACATCTAACAAGATTGTAGATTTGGCAGCAAAGCTAAGCCAGAGATTTATTGATGCAAAGCAGGTATCAGATGAGTTGAATGAAACAATGGATGTTACCCATAACTCAGTTAATGATATTGCTGATAGCTCTAAACAGACTGCTGAGGCTGTTGAACAGCAGACAATGCAGACAAGCGATATTCAAGAAGGTATTCGTCAGGTTGGCGAGCAGGCTAGCTATATGGGTGAGATTTCAGTTCGCACAAGCCAAGTTGTTGACGAAGGCGTGGGTCTTATAGAAAGACTTAAGGTTCAGGCTCAGGATGTTGCAAATATAAACCTTGAGACACGTACTACAACAGATGCCCTAAATGAGAGCATTAAGGATGTACAGGCTATTACAGAAACAATCCTTGGTATTTCTTCACAGACAAATTTACTTGCGCTTAATGCATCAATTGAGGCTGCAAGAGCTGGAGAAGCAGGAAAGGGTTTTGCTGTTGTAGCGGATGAAATTCGTACTCTTTCTGAGAGCACAAGAGAGGCTACAGAAAAGATTTCTCAGATTATAGAAAGACTTACAAAGGATGCAGAGCGTGCATCTAAGTCTATGTCACAGTCTGCAGATTATGCTCAGATGCAAAATGAACTTATTGATGAAACAGGTGAGAAGCTTAATAATATCAAGAATGATACAGATGAGCTTAATAATAGTGTTCATCAGGTAAATGATTCTGTAAAGAATATTATAGCTGCAAATGAGGTTATTATGGATAGCATTTCAAACCTTTCTGCACAGAGCCAACAGGTTGCATCTACAACAGAGTCAGTTTTATCAATCAGTGATTCATCAATGGGTGCGCTTGCTAATATGAATGATGTTTTGTCTGATATTAATAGCATATCTCTTGAGATGGAAGAGGTTGCGAAGCAGTAAGGAGATTGAATCTTTTAGATATGTAAAAGAATCTATTAGTAGTAGATATAATAAATATAGTGATTTTAAATTAAAATAGGTATAGAAGCTTAGAGAATAGCTTCCATACCTATTTTTTGTGGTTTCATTCCAAGACTTTCATAAAATGACATTGCAGTGAGATTGCATGACCAAACATTTAGTGTAACATTATAGCAATCGATACTAATTGCATAGTCTTTAACATGATTATAAAGTTTTGTGCCAATATGTTCGCCTCTGGTATTTTCATCTACACATATATCATCTATATAAAGAGTTTTTATATCAGTAAGGATACTATCATGAAGCTCCTGCTTAATAATGCAAAAGGCGTGACCCAACACGTGGCCTGACTCGTTTACTGCTACAAACACGGGAGTTGATTCAGTATTAAATATTGTTTCAAGCTCTTTATCGGAATATTTAGTTCCAACGTTGAAAATGTCGGGGCGACCTAAATGATGAACCATATTTACTTGCTTTAATAGTTCTAGCACACCGGGAATATCATTTTTTGAAGCTTTTCTTATTTTTATAGACATGTAATTCTCCTTTATAGCTATAAAGTATTATGACTTAGAAAAAGCCCCCACCTTTTGGTGAGGGCTGAATATTAACGATTGACTACTGCCAAACCTGTACGTGAATGTATCCTCTATCTGCAAAGTAGTAAATACCATCAATGTCAGATGGAACATAATTCTTCATACCATTTGCAAGAGCATATCTGGCAATGTACCATGGATCTGAATTGTCATATGTTGTAACAACTATCTTTGCTGTGCTAGGCGCCTGAACATTTGCTTTAGCTGTAGAAGCCTGAACACCTGCGTAGTAATTATAAAGCAAATCACCACTCCAGTTTGCGTATGCATGGATACCAAATGGATAGTAGCATCTTCCGGTAATAATCTGAGCGTTTGGCATACGTGTCATATTGTTGCCATGATATGGGCTCATTGTAAATGAAAGATCTGGGCCAATTCCAAGGCTTGTTCCAGGAACATAGTTGTTAGCAAGCTGATACTGTGACCACATCAAATAAAGTAAAATATCTGCCCCTGTTGCATCTGCTCCTGTCTGGATAACATCGTTATCAACAATTGTTATCTCTGAATCTGCTACTGTAGCCTTCATAGCTGTGCTATCTGCAGCAACTGCTACTAAAGAAACAGCAAGAGCAAGAACTAGAGATAAGCTTAAAAATCTCTTTTTCATTCCTTCCACTCCTTTATAAGGTTAAATTGTTTGACAATATAATACAATATCTGAAAAATAAGTCAACAAATTTTATGTTACTAAATTGTTAAGAAATCCTTGAAAATACGGCATTTGTAGGTAATAATGACAATATCTTGAAAAGCTAATAAAAAATGCGCAAGATATTGTTAATTATAGTTTTAGTGGAAAGAATAATTTCTTGTAAAAGATTAATCAGAAAGCATAAAAAATATGGGCTATTTGGTAGAAAAAAATAGAATTTCATTAAAAGTTAGAATAATTGTAAAAATTGCTTTAATTCTTCTTACAATATGCTTTATATGGGGGAATTCCATGCAACCGCCTGCAAAAAGCGATGTGGCAAGTAATTTTGTTACGGATGTTATAAATAGCGTTACTGGTAAAATGGGATTATTGTTAGGCATGTATTTCATAAGAAAAGTAGCACATTTTACAGAATTCTTTGTACTTGGATTATTGCTGAGTGGGTTATTTATTGAAATAATAGTAAATTTACCAAATGACTTAGCACAAATATATGGATACAAAAAAGTTATGATAATGCAGGCTGTTTTATCTTTAGTACTTGGATTGTTTGTTGCCTGTGTGGATGAAACTATTCAAAAATTTATTGAGGGTCGTTCAAGTCAAATATCTGACGTTTGTATAGACGGTTCGGGAGTTATTATAGCGATACTAATATTGGCCGTTGTTAAACATTTCGTTCATCCAGCTGACTAGTTCATCCATACCATCATTTCCAAAATCAACAGTCCTGAACTGTTTGCTTTCATCTGGCGTGTGTTCTGATGAAAAAGGTCCCTTCCAGATGCTTGCTTTTAAATTTTTAATGCCTGCATCCTTATCTTCTATTTTTTCGATTTTGTAGCACATATCTTTATAGCTGCCTGTAAAAGGTGATTTTTCGTAAAAGCTAAGTGATAAAAGAGAGTGACGCTCTATCATGTATTTGTATCTCCTATTAGAAATTGATTGTAATGTGGTCACACGTATATAACTAATGTGATATTATAATAAATATATTAAAAAGTAAATTAAACAGATGATGGTTTGAATTTGGTTTAATAGGTGAATTATGGACATACGTATACCTGGTGGTTGGGAAAATGTACTAAAAGATGAAACAACAAAAGAATACTATATTAATTTGATGAACTTTCTGGAAGATGAATACTCTAATTATGAAGTGTTTCCACCAAAAGAATTAATATACTCAGCCCTTGAGACCACTTCATTTGAGGATGTAAAGGTAGTAATTGTGGGACAAGATCCGTATCATGATGTAGGACAAGCCCATGGAATGGCATTTTCGGTACAAGCAGGTGTGAAAACACCAAAGTCATTGCAAAATATTTATAAAGAGCTAAATCAGGAAATGGGACTTAGTATTCCTAATAATGGATATTTGAAAAAATGGGCTGATCAAGGAGTATTACTTATAAATAATGTTTTGACGGTAAGAGCACACGAGGCAGATTCCCATAAAAAGAGCGGATGGGAATATTTTACGACAGCAGTTATAGAAGCTCTTAACAAAAAAACAACGCCAGTTGTTTTTTTGCTGTGGGGCAATAACGCAAAATCAAAAGGATTACTTATTAATAATCCCAAGCATTTAATTCTCTCGGCAGCACATCCGAGTCCATTGTCGGCTTCCAGAGGGTTCTTTGGCTGTAATCATTTCAAGCTGGCAAATGAATTTTTGATAAAGAATAAAATAAAACCAATTGATTGGCAAATAGAGGACATCTAAGAAAAGGATAAGATAATATGTCTATTAATAAAAAAACAGTTTTAGTAATAATAGCAGCATTGCTGATGCTTTTGATATTCTTTTCACAGCTTTTTGCAGGTGGTGGCAAAGGGACGGGAGTAGTATCAGGTTCTACAGTTAAAAGAGACAAAATAATTGGAGGACAAATTGAGGGTAAACAGCTCTACTTAGATCAATTAGGGTGGATTAAAGACAAGGCAAAACTGGAGCAGGGGCTTAAAACTTTTTATGAAAAAACAGGGGTTGTACCATTTTTAATTCTTGAGAATACAAAAAAAGGCGAGGATAATCTGGTGGTTTATAACGAAACTGATATAGATGAATATCAGGTAATGGTTGTGTTTTCGTATGACGAACCAGATTATATTGTGTCTGTATACCCGGGAGTTAAAGCAGCTGATATAATGGACGAAGAAGGCTGTCAGATTTTAAGAGACTATATTGACAGCTACTATTATAATGATTCAATGTCTGATGAAGAGGTCTTTTCTGATGCTTTTGCAGATGCAGCAGATAGTATGATGACGTACGAAGAAGAAAACCAAAATCCTAAATTAATTGAAATTATATTAACAATTATAGCTATTGTGCTGGCGTTAACAGTGTATAGTAAGGCAAAATCAAGGAAAGACACTATTGAGAATTAAGACTTTATGGCGTAAAATTGTAAATGTAGTTGGGGTTGTTTTTATACTCAGAAGAAGAGGTAAAACGGTTGAATTTAGCAAAAAAAATACATAAGACATTTTTTAGTGCAGAGTTACCAATAAAGCTGGTAACATTTAATATTATTCTCATTATTGCTTTGGCGAGTGGCGTGGTGGCGGTTGTTCTTAATATTGTAGAAGGAATGCCTCCACTTCAGACTATGTTTACGTTTCTTGCAATTATATTTGGCTTCTTTTGCCTTTGGCTTGCAAATTATAAAAGCAAAGTAGGAACAGCATCTGTCCTTGTTTGCTTTTTTATGGATATTCTTACATTTCCGATTATTTTCTTTACAGGCGGCGGTATTAACTGTGGTATGGCTTCCTGGTTCACAATTGGCTTGCTATTCATATTTATGCTTCTTGATGGCATAGATTTCTTTTTCATGCTTCTTATTGATATCGCATGTATCATTACTTGCTTCTTGATGCAATATTATAGTCCATGGATGGTCACACCTATTGACATGGGTATCACAAGGTATGTGGATGTTATTTATTCATTGCTAAGTACAACAATAGCTGTTGGAGCGATCATTAAATTCCAAACAGGAGTTTATAATAAGCTATTTAAAAAAGCAGAGGCAAATAATGATGAATTGCTTGAATCTACAATAGAAGCCAAAAGAGAGCAACAAATTGCTCAGATAGCGACAGAAACAAAATCAAATTTCCTTGCAAATATGTCACACGAAATCAGAACACCTATCAATGTAATTGTTGGTATGGATGAGATGATTCTTAGAGAAACAAATAATCAGGCTGTTGCAGAGTATGCAATGGATATAAAGAATGCATCTTCGACACTGTTATCTCTGATAAATGATATTCTTGATATTACAAAAATCGAATCTGGTAAGATGGATATTGTGTTGGGAGAATATGATTTTATTTCATTTATGCAGGATATTGTCAATGGAACAAAGGTTAGAATAAAAGAAAAAGAGCTTGAGCTTAAAATAGATGTTTCACCTGAAGTGCCTAGAACTATGATTGGTGATGATATACGTATTAAGCAGGTGCTGAATAATATTTTAACCAATGCGATTAAATATACGCACGAGGGATCAGTAAAGCTGAAGGTAGATTGCAGAAGACATCATTCAGGACAGGCTGAGCTTACGTTTTATGTTACCGATACTGGTATAGGAATCAAAGAAGAAGACATTTCAAGATTGTTCGAGGCATTTGAAAGACTTGAGGTTTCTAGAAACAGAAACATAGAGGGAGCAGGACTTGGAATGGCTATTACACAAAACCTGCTTAAGATGATGAATAGTAATCTCAATATTAAGAGTAAATATGGAGAGGGTTCAACATTCTCATTCACGATTCTTCAGGATATAGTTAATCCTGAGCCGATAGGCGATTTTGAGCAGGAAATGAGGCATATGTTAGCTAATTATGAGTATTCAGCTTCATTTACAGCACCTAATGCATCTATACTTGTGGTTGATGATAATGCACTTAATAGAAAAGTATTTATAAGCTTGCTTAAGGAATGTAAGGCACGTATATGTGAAGCTTCAAGTGGAAAAGAGTGTCTACAGCTTGTTCAGAATCAGCATTTTGACATAATATTCCTTGATCATATGATGCCATCCATGGATGGTGTAGAGACTTTCATTGCCATGAAGTCCTTGGAAAATAATAAGTGTAGATTGACACCAGTAATTGCCCTTACAGCAAATGCTATAGCAGGAGCTAAAGAGAAATATTTATCATATGGTTTTAAGGGCTTTTTGGCAAAGCCTATTATTCCGGCTCAGCTTGAAAAAGTAATTAGGGAAACCTTGCCTGAAGCACTTCTGATATATTCAGATGTGGATGAGCTAAAGGAAAAGAAATACGAGGAGCCTGCCAGCGTTAGTCTTCCAAGTATTGAGGGAATAGACTGGGATTATGCAATGTTACATTTCCCAAATGAAGAGCTTGTCTTTATGTCTGCGACAGATTTCTACGAGTCTATTAGTTATGAATTGATAGAGTTGGCGTCTTTGGCAAATAGTATTGATGAAGGTGATTGCCTGGATCAATATAGAATAAAAGTTCATTCTCTTAAGAGTATGGCAAATACAATAGGTGCAGCTTCTTTGGGAGGACTTGCATATACTCTTGAAAAAGCAGCCAGGGATGGCAAAGTTGAAACGGTAAAAGCGCTTTCGCCAATTTTAGTAGAAGAGGGAGAGGCATTAAAGACCAGAATGTCTGTGCTTTTTGATAATATTGAAAAGCCAAAGCTCGAAAATATGGATGACTTATATGCAATGCTTGAAATGGTAAAAATGAGTGTTTTGAGCAAAAATTCAGATGGTGCAGATAATTCGATGAAAGAGATACTTAAGTATTCTTATGGTCAGGAGCTGCAGGAAAAGATAGACGAGCTGTCGCAATCGATTTTGAAGTTTGAATATGATAAGGCAATTAAGATGATTGATGAACTTCAAGGGAATTAGTATAGGTTATTAGAGTATAAGGGATTAAAATAATGAAAAAGGTGCTTATAGTGGGCGAGTTCCATGATGGAATAGCAAAGCTAAATGAATACTTGTCAAAGAATTTTGATACACAGCTTTGTACCGATAATGAGAGAATATTAAAAAGTATGCTTCAGATGTATAATCCTGATCTTGTGCTTATGGATATTGAAGGATTGGATAAAATTGATGAAATTTTTTTTAAGGCTATCTTTGCCTATAGCATGACAATTCCGCTTATTACATATGGGCCAGAGATAAATAAGAGTTTTTTTAGTGGATACTATTATTCAGGACAGGCTAGACATGTGCTGTCTCCATATACTAATGAAGATTTATTAGAGGCTGTTTGCAGAGAATTTAATATGGATTTTGAAGCAATTGTCGATGACAGTGCAGATGAAGACAAGTATTGTATTCTTGTTGTTGACGACAATCCGGTATTATTGCGCAGTATGAGAAATATGCTACAGGATAAATATAGGGTTTTGTTGGCGACATCAGCGGCGCAGTGTATGAAAACCTTAGCCACAGACAAGGTCGATGTTATTATTCTTGATTATGAGATGCCAGTTATAGATGGAAGACAAACTCTTGGTATGATTAGAGCTGAAGAGGAACTGAAGGATATACCGGTTATCTTTTTGACTGGAATACAGGATAAGGCGCATGTTGACGCTGTTTTGGACTTAAAGCCAGCGGGATATTTTATTAAGCCACCTGTTCAAATTAAAATAGAAAATGCTATAGAAGGTATATTAAAGAAATATGAAGATTCTTGTTTATAGATGGAAGGCCTATAATTATCAGGATATAATTAATAATTTTATATTGCTCGGACATGAGGTTGAAGAAATAAAGCAAGATTTGCTTAATTACGATATTGACGAGGAATTTGCATCAAAGCTGGAGGCTACAATTTTAGCTAAAGGCTTTGATTTTGTATTTTCTGTGAATTATTTTGCAGTAATTTCAGAGGTTTGCCAAAAGCTGAATGTATTATATGTCTCATGGAGCTGTGATAGTCCATTAATAAGTATGTATCATAATTCAGTATTTAATTCTGTTAATCGTATTTTCTTATTTGATTTGGCTAGAGTGGTTGAATGGCAGGAAATGGGACTTGAAAATGTATATCATTTGCCACTTGCAGTGGATGTTGAAAGAATACAAAGACAGCTAAAAGAAAATACTTTTGATGTTTGCCCAAATAATATTTATAAAAATGAAATATCCTTTGTGGGAAGCTTATATGAGAAAAATTCATATGACAAAATGAAATATGCGATGCCAGACTATTTGCAGGGATATTTTGAAGCAGCTATGGAAGCGCAAAAGGATCTTGCGGGTATTAATATTATAGATAAGCTTCTTACGACAGATATATTAGTTCAGTTAGAGGATTATTATAAGCTTGAAAAATCATCAGAAGATTCATTTTCGAGTCTTGGACTTATATTTTCAACAACTACCCTTGGTTTTAAAATTGCACAGCTTCAAAGAATATCAAATCTCTCAATGCTGGCAAAAAAGTTTCCAGTTTCTATTTATACTGGAAGTGACGTGTCTGTATTGCCACGAGTAGAATATAAAGGCCAGGTGGATTACTGGTCTACCATGCCTTTTGTTTTTGCTAATAGTAAAATTAATTTGAATATGACAATTCCTAATATTGCAACAGGTATTCCTTTAAGATGCTTTGATGTAATGGGAGCGGGAGGGTTTTTGATATCAAACTATCAGGCTGAGCTTCCTATTTTTTTTGAAGAGGATAAGGATGTTGTGTTATATAGAAGCCCTGAGGAACTGGAAGATAAATGCAAGTTCTATCTTGAACATGAAAAAATAAGAATAAGTATAGCTCAAAATGGCTACCAAACGGTTGCAAATACAGCTTCTTATAAGCAAAGATTACGAGAATTGTTGACAAAATTGTAAAATCGTGTAATTATCTAGATAAGTATAAGTGGCTAACTATACCCCGAGATAGTGCATGGAGGCATTTGTATCTCGATTTCATGGAAGAAAGGAGGGGGCGTCTAATGGCTAAAATTGATTCTGCATATACATATTTCCTGGCTACCTATGGCAAAGACATGGGTAATCGCTATGAATCTCACAAAAGAAGTGAATTAAAAAGCACATACAATAGCATAGTTAAAGCTAATAAAGAGTCTCCTCTGTATAAGATAGCTCAGACGGTTGATGTTGCAAAATTTGCAATTGATATAAAAGAAAGTGCTAATAGCATTCAAAATAAGGTCTCTAATTTGTCAACAAGTAGTGATGACATTGCATCAATGCTTGAAAAGAAACAAGCTTCCAGCTCTGATGATGAAGTCGTGCTGGCAAAGTATGTAGGTGCAGATGGAGAAGAAGCTCCATCGTTTAAGATGCAGGTGCATAAGCTTGCAAAGCCACAGGTTAATAGAGGTAATTTCCTGTCACCAAAAGGAAAGAATTTTGAACAGGGCACGTATTCGTTTGATTTAGATACAAATTCAAATTCCTATGAGTTTCAGTTCAATGTTAATATGGGTGACACGAATCTGGATGTTCAACAAAAGATTTCGAGACTCATAAATGGTGCTGGAATAGGTCTTAGTGCAGAGGTTGTTTTTGATGAAAAACAAAATACTGCATTAGAGATTTCATCCAAGGCTACAGGACTTGCGGAAGATGAAGAATTTTTGTTTGATATTTCAACAAAGGCATCATGGGCTGAAATAAATACTTTAGGTATTATGGAGCCAACGCAACAGGCGAGCAATTCTAGTTTTTCTTTGAATGGTGTAGAGAGATCTTCATTAAGTAACACATTTACGGTTAACAAATCATATGAGGTAACATTAGAGGATGCTTCTGACAAAGAAATAACAATAGGTATAAAACCAAACACAGAAGCAATTGCTGATGGTATAAATCAGTTGCTTGACTCCTATAATGGAATGGTTGCTGTTGGTAATAAATACGCTAGAGAGCATTCTAATAATAAGTTATTGAATGAAATTGTTGGTGTGGCAAAGAATATGGCACCATCTCTGGAAAAAGTGGGAATATCTGCTGATGAGGACGGTATGCTTAGCCTTGATAGAGAGAGTCTTTCTGATTCTTTGATAGAAGAAAAAAGAGACGAAAGCTTTGCTACTCTTAATAGATTTAAGACAGCAGTTAAAAAGACGGCGGATAAGGTATCAATTAATCCTATGAATTATGTTGACAAGGTGATAGTTGAATACAAGAATCCAGGAAAGACTATGGCTTTCCCATATGCTCCTTCGGCGTATGCTGGAATGTTGGTTGATAAGGTTTTGTAAGAACGATTAAATAAAGGCTCTGACAGTTGTTTGGCTGTTAGAGCCTTTTTATGTTTGTGCGTATGTGCATATATGCTGTATGTGTGCTAAAATATAATGCCAAATGGATATATTAAAATGTGAGGATTATTAATGAGAATTTTTTTGTGTGAATTGATACCGTTGGTATTTTTTTGTTTTGCTAATGTAGTTACAGTGAAAATATCTAAAAAAGGATTTGGCTTTTCTATGCCAGTGACAATGGTTGTTTCTGCACTTGTGCTGTATATTAGCCAGTTTGTTTTTAATACTTTTAAAGTGGGATATGTTTTGCTGGCAGCAGGATGTGCTTTGGGAGTGATTCTTGTTTTTTTGAATAAAAAAGACAAGGAGTTTATCGGCAGAATTTTATCAGCTGGATTTATGGCGTTTTTAGCTATTTATCTGGTTTTTGCCATAGTTGATTATAAACGCTGTATTATTGGATGGGATGAGATATCTCATTGGTGCAAGATGGTGAAGGAAATGCTGAGACTGGATAGTTTCTATTCAGTTGCTGAATCCGATGTTATTGTTCATAAGGATTATCCACCTCTTGTTTCTATATTTGAAATGCTGTTTTGCAAATTAATGGGAGGATATTCTGAAGCAGCATGTACTTTGGCCTTGCATATCATAACGATGACATTTTTAATTCCGCCTCTTGCAGATTATGCTAAAGCAGGTAAAGAAAATGTATTGAAGAACATAGCAATAAGCGGCTTTTTACTAGTTTCTTTTATACTTGTTATAGGAAGTCTGGATTCATATAGAATATTTATAACTACACTGACAGATGACTTTATGCCAATTTTTTATGCGTGGGTCATTTTCCTTGTTATGGATAAGAAACTTAGAAATAGCAAATTTGGTTTTGTACTGATATTGATAGCTCAGTTTGCGCTTGTTATATCTAAGCAGATGTGTATTGCATTTGTAGCCCTTGTTTGGCTTTATTATACCTGTATGATGATTTCAGATATAAAGTCAGGCTATAATAATGAAAAGCTGTTTGTAAATATTGCAAAATCAGTAGCTGTAATTTTGGTGCCTGGAATTAGTTATGAGATATGGTCAAAATATATAAAGAGCCTTGGTATATCAGGTCAGTTTGATTTATCGAAAATAAGTCCGTCTACTATAATGGCTATTATTAAAGGGACAGAGGAGACTGCACAGACCGTAACATTTAGAAACTATGCTCACGCGTTAGTTTCTACTGATATTACGCTTGGATTAATAAAATTATCATATTTGGAGTTTTCGCTGACTGCTATTGCGGTTTTGTTTGCCATATATTTGCTGTTTAAGTCTGTTATGACAAGGACAGAGCTTCGATCATATTTAGCTTTGTTTATTTGTGGAACAATAGGATATGCATTTACTATGTTTGTCTTATATATGTTCTGTTTTGATACTACAGAAATGCTTGCTTTGGCATCTTATGAAAGATATATGGATTCATATGCGCTTAGTGAAGCATTGATTTTAATTCTTCTGGTAATAGATTTGTGGGATAGAGGTGGAAGTCAGGCGGTTACATTGAACAAATCAGCTGTCGGATTGACCCTGTGCCTGATTATTTGTAATACAAATGCGATGGAGTTTTTAATGCCTCAGATTATAAGAGGAGATTCTATGGCTGAGTATAGAGCTAAAGGAGAAGCTGTACAGTATTATACTCTTGAAAATACAGATATTATGATTGTTAGCGCCAATAATTCCTCTGTTGCAACATATATGTCTTACTTTATTGATGGTAGAAGTATTGACGTAAGATATTTGTATGGTTCACCTACAGAAGTCGATTTTACTGATGAGGGATATTGGAACGAGTTTAGGTCAGCACTTAAAGAGGATGATTATATGTATGTATATGCTACCTCGGATAATGTTATTTATGCGTTGGCTCCATATGCAGATAATCAGCTGATAATGGAAAATTCACTTTATGCTGTAGACAAAGACAGTGAAGAACTACATCTTGTCTTGGTTCAGTAGTATTTCACAAGTATATAGGATGTAAGGTTTCACAAGTATATAGAAATATCTGATTTTATATAAAAAATGATGTATAATAAAAAGATACGTAATGCAAAGAAAGGGAAAGGCATTAGCCAGGTAAAACGTGGATAAAGTAGCTGTTTTGATTCCTTGCTATAACGAAAGCAGGACAATAGAAAAAGTTGTAAAGGATTTTAAAAGAGTTCTTCCTGAGTCAACAATATATGTTTATGATAACAACTCAACAGATGGTACTGATGCTATTGCAAAGGCAGCAGGGGCAAAGGTTAGATATGAATATCAGCAAGGCAAGGGTAATGTTATCAGAAGAATGTTTGCTGAAATAGATGCACAATGTTATCTGATGGTTGACGGAGATGATACATATCCAGCAGAAGCTGCAAGAGAAATTGTTGATAAAGTGTTGAATGATAAAGCAGATATGGTTGTTGGAGATCGTTTGTCATCTACATATTTTGAAGAGAATAAAAGACCTTTTCATAATTTTGGAAATTCGATTGTAAGATGGAGTATTAATACTCTGTTTAAGAATGATATAAAGGATATAATGACTGGATATAGAGCTTTTAGCTACAGATTTGTAAAAACATTTCCAGTATTATCTAAGGGCTTTGAAATAGAAACAGAAATGAGTATTCATGCTGTTGATAAAAACATGTTTGTGGAAAATGTAATCATAGATTACAGAGACAGACCAGAGGGAAGTGAATCCAAGCTTAATACATATTCGGATGGCTTTAAGGTTATTAAAACAATAGGAAGATTGTTTGCTACATATCGTCCTCTGCAGTATTTTGGAATTATTGCAGCAATTTTAACAGTTATTGCGGCTATAATGTTTGTTCCTATTCTTGTGGAATATGCTGCGACAGGATTAGTGCCAAAGTTCCCTACACTTATTGCGTGTGGATTCTTAGCAACCGCGGCAATTCAGTCATTTTTTGCTGGTTTGATTCTGAAAAATATATATCTGAAGAATAGACAAGACTTTGAAATGGCTTTATATAGAGTGACAGCTGAAGAAAAAAGACTAAAGAAGAAGTTGAAAAACAAATAATAAAGGAGCTTGAAATGAATAGCAGAAAGTTAACAGCAATACTGATAGCAATTATTATATTGTTTGGGGCAGTAATTGTTGGCCTAATTGTACATGAAAGAAGAGTAGAAAATGCATCAGGTCAGGATCAGTTTATTCCTGATGAGCCATTTAAAGTAGATGATATTGACGTTGATGTAAGTGGTGTAGTAGTAGAAAATCCTAATAGAGGTTCTCTGGAAAATAATAATGGAAAGTATGTTATTGGTTGTGTTGGCGATAGTCTTACAGCAGGTGGTGGCGTATCTGATCCTGCGACAGAAAGCTACCCGGCATATCTTGATACATATCTAGGGGATATGTTTACAGTTAATAATTATGGAGTGGGAGGAGCGACACTTAGAGTTGGTACAGGTGCTGACTATACAAATACACCTCAGTATCAGCAAAGTATAGCTGATCAATGCGATGCATATATTATTATGCTAGGCTCCAATGATATAAATAATATGTGGGATCCTGAGGAATTCAAAAGACAGTTCGATATATGCGTTAATACTTATTATTCTTTGCCTAACAATCCAGTAATATTCCTTAGTACACCAGCTTTTCCGTTTGTAGATGGTGTCGTAAGTGGATATCCAATGAGAGTGGTATTCCAGGATCAGATAGTTCCAACATATAAGGAAATGTGCGCGAAGTATGGTGCTACTCTTATTCCGACCCTTGATATTACAATGGGCCGAGGAGAATTGTATTCAGATCTTCTACATCCAAATGCACAGGGCTACCAGCTTATCGCTCAACAGGCAGCACAAATTGTAATGGAGTATTTCCAAACGTATGTAATGCCTTATGCGGATGCTTCATTGCCAGATGCATATCCAACAATGACAACGCCAGTAGACGATCCTGAGTTGCATTAACATGTGATTGATGGTCAGAGCGCATCGATATGGGATTGTATATTGGGTGATCTGATGTTAAAATAATGATAAATTTTTAACAAAGATAAGCTTTGGGAGGTTTGAAATGGGATTTGAAGCAGAATATCGAAAAAAACTGACAACAGCAGATGAAGCTGCAAAGCTGGTAAAAAACGGAGATTGGGTAGATTTTGGCTGGTGCACAGGTACACCAGATGCATTTGATGAAGCATTAGCAAAGAGAATTGACGAGCTCCATGATGTTAAAATGCGAGGCGGAATTCTTCTAAAGCCATTAAAGTGTTTTGAAAGAGATGATGCGGCAGAGCATTTCTGCTGGAATTCATGGCATATGTCAGGAATAGAACGCGCCATGATAAAGAAGGGACAGGCTTTTTATTCTCCTTTAAAATATTCAGAGCTGCCAAGATATTATAGAGACTATATAAAGCATGTTGACGTAGCGGTTATTGTTACTGCACCTATGGATGAGCATGGTTTCTTTAATTTTGGACCAAATGCATCACATCTGATGGCTGTTTGCGAAGTGTCAGATTATATTATAGTTGAAGTAAATGAAAATATGCCTAGATGTATGGGAGGCTTTGAAGAGGGCATACATATATCTAAAATAGATGGTATTATTGAGGGCAAGAATCCTGCGATAATTGAAATGGGAGGAGCTTCTAACCCAACAGATGTTGATATTGCAGTTGCAAAACTGATTGTAGAAGAAATTCCAAATGGTGCATGTCTTCAGCTTGGAATTGGTGGAATGCCAAATACAGTTGGCGCAATGATTGCTGATTCAGATCTTAAGGATTTGGGCGTGCATACAGAAATGTATGTTGACGCATTTGTAGATATTGCAAAGGCCGGAAAGATAACGGGCGCTAAGAAGAATATTGACAGATTCCGTCAGTGCTATGCTTTTGGAGCAGGCACAAAGAAAATGTATGATTACATCAATGAGAATCCAGAGCTGATGAGTGCTCCTGTTGATTATACAAATGATGTAAGAACAATTGCTTCTATTGATAATTTTATTTCTATTAATAATGCGGTTGACCTTGACTTGTTCGGTCAGGTTAATGCAGAGTCAGCAGGAGTAAAGCATATTTCAGGCGCAGGTGGACAGCTTGACTTTGTCTTGGGCGCATACTTATCAAAAGGTGGCAAGAGCTTTATATGCTGTTCGTCATCATTTGTGACAAAAGATGGAGAAAGAAAATCTAGAATTGTACCAACACTTGCAAATGGTTCAATAGTAACAGACACAAGAGCTAATACAATGTATGTTGTTACAGAGTATGGCAAGGTGTGTTTGAAGGGCTTGTCTACATGGCAAAGAGCAGAAGCCTTGATAAATATTGCGCACCCTGACTTTAGAGATGATCTGATAAAGGATGCAGAAAAAATGGGAATTTGGAGAAGGACTAACAAATAAGTCCTTTGGCTGGAGGATAGAATTATGATGGATAAAATAAAATCTATGAAACTGAATGTGACAGCATCAGCCGTATTAACAGTTATTTTGGGCGGGTTGCTTTTGTTTTGTCCTGAGGACAGTATTAATCTTATTGGAAGAGTTATTGCTATTTTACTGATTATTTCAGGGGCGATGATTATTATTACACAAGTGGCCAACATGGGCTTTCAGTTTTTAGGTGTTATGGTTGGAGGAATTGTAGTAGTAATAGGAATATGGCTGTTCGTTTCACCACATATTTTGTTTACAATTATTCCAATTGTTTTTGGAGTTTTGCTGGTAGTGCATGGCGTTCAGGATTTGATGCTTGCAGTAGAGGGCGTGAAAGCTTCTGCACCAAATGGCTGGCTAAACTTTTTATTTGCAGTGTTAAATATTGTACTTGGTCTTTTGTGCGTAGGTGCAGCATTTAATATTGTTTCGATTGCTACACGCCTGATAGGCTGTTTCCTTATATACGATGGTGTATCTGATATGTTTATTGTTCATAAGGTGAACAAGGCAAACAAAAATGTTGTAGATTCAACAATTGTTCGTGAAGAGGATGTATTTTAAATAATCTATGGGAACTATGGAGTTTAAGATGGAAAGAACAGGACTGCTCGAGGTGGGCGATGTTCTTCCAATTACTGAGTTTGATTTACCGAATTCATACTATTACGTCCTGGGCAAGGCGTATGCTATGTCAGGTAACTATCCCTTTGTTGAAAGAATTACGGCAACAGAGGGTAAGGTAATAGATGTATCTGAAACTAAAAAGGGGTTTTTTGTCACCGTTGAATATGATGACTAAGGTATTTGTATGACTAATCAAGGAAAAGGTGCTATTGATATAGTACTTGCTGACAGTTTTAAGGAATTGGCAGCAACAAAGCCAATAGAAAAGATAACAATTAAAGAAATAACAGACAGAGCTGGTGTTATCAGACCGACTTTTTATAATCATTTTCAAGATAAATATGAATTGTTAGAGTGGATCGTCGAAAATGAATTAGTTGCACCAAGTATGCCGATTTTTGAAAACGGTATGTTTAAAGAGGGTGCGGTATTTATTCTGACTAGGATGGAAAAAGAAAAGGACTTTTATAAAAAGGCGGCTGCTCTTGAAGGACAAAATTCATTTAAAGAAATTTTGCAACATTCAATAGAACGAATGATTGTAAAATTTATGGATGTAAATAAGCTGATGAAGATGATTCATTGTTCATGGATGACACCAGAATTATTGGCGGAGTTTTACGGGAGCACAATTTGTGCATCAGTAATAAAATGGATAAACACAAATATGCATACTCCTATAGATGAAACGGTTGATGCATTTACGTTTTTATTTACAAATTCAATTGTTGATCTCATGAAAAAAACATTATAACTAATACAGATTATATTAATTGTATTTATAAAACCACATTGGTGAGCCTTTGTATATTTCTTTTTTTAGCGCTTGCCAATATAGTATTTACGTATTATGGATTATTGTGAGTAGGAGACAACATTGAACTGGGTAGAATGTATTTTAATTATAGCGGGAATTAGTCTTGATATATTTGCAGCAATGGAAATTCAAGGCGCAATGCTTTCGCAGGTAAAAAAAACAAACTTAATGGTTGCTTTTCTGATAGTAGTATTATTGCAATTGGGATTTTTCTTTGGCGGATATTTTGCCTGTCACGTACTGGATGTTCATTATGAATATGAAAGCGCATTTGGTATGGGTGAGTATATTGCAGTTGCCATATTTGCACTTTTAGGAATTAGACTTATATTTAAGGCAATAAAAAGAGAATTCATAGATGAAACAAGAAAAGATGCAATCAGAGCAATTGATTATATTCGTACAATAACAATTACTAGTTTGTATACCTTAGCTGCCGGATGTGCTTGTGGTTTTTTGGGAACACATATTTGGTATATGATGATTACTATAATCGTATGTTCATTTTTAGTGGTTTCAGGAGGCCTTTATACAGGATATCATTTTGGCTTTGAAAATAAGACAATTGCTTATGCGATAGGAGCAATTCTTCTTTGGGGAGTAGGCGTCGAGATACTGGTTAGAGGAATTATTGCGTAGTATAGGATAGAGGAATTATTGCGTAGTATAGGATAGAGTTTAATGGCAAGTAAAAGAACAAAAGAAATACTTGAGATTTTAGATAACACTTATGGCACTGACTATAAGTGTTTTCTTAATTATGAGACTTCTTGGCAGCTGTTGATAGCAGTTATTTTAAGTGCACAATGTACTGATGCAAGAGTGAATATAGTAACAAAGGACTTGTTTGCGAAATATCCAACGCTTGTTGCTTTTTCAGAGGCGGATGTTACAGAATTGGAAAATGATATAAAGTCTATTGGATTCTATCATGCTAAAGCAAAAAATATAATTGGGTGTGCCAAGAGATTATGTCAGGTATACGATGGAGAGGTTCCAAAAAAATTAGAGGATCTGCTGTCCTTGCCTGGAGTTGGCAGAAAAACAGCAAATGTTATAAGGGGCAATATTTATCATGAACCAAGCATTGTGGTAGATACGCATGTTAAGAGGATATCTAAAAAGCTTGGCTTTACAAAGAATGAGGATCCTGAGGCTATAGAATATGATTTGATGAAAGTGTTGCCAAAGGATCATTGGATACTCTACAACATCCAAATCATAGCGTTTGGCAGATCTATTTGTTTTGCAAGGAATCCTCAGTGCCAGAGCTGTCCACTAAATCATTTGTGCAAAGCTCGCCAATAGTTTTTAGTATTGTTGCTTTAAGCGGAAGATTACTTCTTTCTTCAACTGTTGCAATTAATGAGTCTATCTTTGGCTGATCATTCTGGCCCAAATACAAGGATGCCAGCCTGGTAAAGGTAGAACTCGTATCTGTACCTATAGATACAGCATATTCTAGTACCTCAATAGCCTGATTGAACAGCTCGTTTTCAATTAAAAAATCGCTATAGCTATTTAGCGTAATAACAAGTGTGTCGAAATTGTCGCCGGCATCAACTATTTTATCAAAGTTATTTGCACCATATTCTAATTTTAAATCTGTATTAGTTTTTCCTGTAATATTTAGAATGTTTTTTTCTGATAAATCTGTAAGTGTTGATTTTATGCTTTTCAAACGAGAATCATCGCTAAAATCTAATGGAAATTTATCTAATGGAATGGTAATATATTCTAGGTTTGTTAGGTCATAAACAACATGCCTGTTTGCTTCATTTTCTCGATTCCAGAAGCTTTTGTCTTTTTCTTCCATGCGTTTATATAATTGACGATAGCGAAGAGCTAAAATAATGACAAATAATAGGAATGCTGTAAAAAATGGAAAAATCATAAAAAACTCCTGTGAGGTTATAAAATGTACAAAAAAAGTAAGAAAAAACAAATAATATCAGCAATTATTTTAGTAGTATTAATTGTTAGTATGTTAGTGACAATGATTATACCTTTTTTCATTTAAAAATAATAGGCTTTATGCTAGAATGAATCAATTATGAAAAAGACAAAATTTGTTAGAAAAAATGTTAAAAACAATGCTAGAAACAATGCTAGAAACAGTGTTAGAAACAATGCTTTTATAATATCTAGTATTCTTATATTGTCACTTGCATCAGTAGCTTTGCTTGCCTTGGGTTTTGGCTCTACAAGTATTTATGCAAAGGAAGAGGACAGAATCGCTGAGGGAATAACTATTGCAGGAAAAGATGCTTCGGGTATGACTTATTTGGAAGCTTCAGAGCTTGTAAATGAAATGATGTCAGAAAAAAGCAATGCAGTATTCACCTTGACATCAGATGACAGGTCGATAAGTGTACCGGTATCTAAGCTGGGATTAAAGACAAGTATTGATGATATACCATATCAAGCACTGAATTATGGAAAAAAAGGAAATGCACTTGAAAAATATAAGGCAAATGCTGGGTTAACGAATAAAAAGACAAAGGATTTTCCTGTAATAATTTGTGCTGACGTATCTAAAATTGTAGAGTTTTTAAATGAAAATGCTGATGTAATTGATGATGCTGCAGTAAATAACAGTATTAATAGAGTTGATGGTAAATTTGTATTTGTTTCAGGTAGTGCGGGTAGAGCAGTAGATAAAGCTCAAGCGGCGATTGACATTGCAGAATATATTAATAATGATTGGGACGGAAAAGATGCTAGTCTTGATCTTGTAACCAAAGATGATAAGCCTCTTGGAACAAAGGATGAGCTTGCACAGATAACAGATCTTCTGGGGTCTTATAGCACAGACTTTAGTGACTCATCTGCAGCGAGAAAAAAGAATGTAGCTAATGGTGCGAGCAAAATAAATGGAAGTCTGATTTATCCAGGAGAAGAATTTTCTGTCAGAGATGCACTAGTTCCATTTGATGCAGAAAATGGATATGAATTAGCTGGTGCTTATGAAAATGGTACTACTGTTATGACATATGGAGGCGGAATTTGCCAGGTTAGCTCCACCTTGTACGGTGCAATTAGAATGGCTGAAATACCAATCGTAACCAGAGCGGCTCATTCAATGATAGTTCATTACGTTGAGCCATCTCAGGATGCAGCTATTTCAAATGCAAAGGATTTGCAGTTTAGAAACGAATTGGATTATCCAATATATATAGAAGGATATACTTCTGGAAATAGAATTTATTTTAATGTTTATGGTAAAGAAACCAGAGATCCTTCCAGAGTTGTTGAGTATGAAACTGAGATAACGGAGCAGATTAATCCGGGAAGAACCTTTAAAGCAAGCGCGGAGTATCCTGTAGGTTATGTCGCGTCAAATGGTTCAGGTCATACTGGTTATGTGGCTAGACTCTGGAAGATTGTTACCGAAAATGGTCAGGAGATAGAAAGAAGAGTTTATAATAATTCCAGATATAGTGTTAGCAATGCATCTGCAGTAGTTGGAATTGCATCATTAGATCCCGCAGCGACGGCGGCTATGCAGGCGGCTATTGCCACTCAGGACGAGGCGACTATTGTTGCTACAGCACAACAGCTGACAGGTGGTTCGGCGCAAATATCTCTTAAGGCAATGGCACCTCCTGGTCCAGTAGATCTGACACCGAAGGTGGACAATGCAGATGTAGCAACTGAACAAAATATTGATAGTCTTGTACAGAATATTCAAATACAGGATGAAACACTCGTGCAGACAAATCCAATAGTGGTGCCACAATAATGAAACTAGGAAAAATTAATGACAATATATATGACAGGTCAGTAAAAAAACTTTTGAATAAGCCGACCAAAAGACTGGCTGTTCCACCGACATATGGCTTGGACGCAGGTGTTTGTGATAACAAGGTATGTGCGTGTGCAACTGCGACGGGCATATCAGAGCTTGAGATTGCTCTTAATACGGCCGTTAATAATTTGGCTGTAAGTGGTGTGAGCTGTAAGTGCATTACGACAAGTATTTTATTATCTGAAAAACATAGAGAAATAAAGCTTAAAGAAATAGAAAAAATAATTTCTGCTTTTTCGACTCAATATGATATAGATGTGGTAGCAGGAGACATAACAATCACGAATGCGGTTAATAGTCCAATTATTTCAATAACAGCAATAGGAAACGATTCTATATATAGAAGCCTGTTATCAGGACTTAAGCCACAAATGGATATTGTAATGATTGGTCATGCTGCTGGTGCAAGAGCAGGTCTTTTAGCAAAAGAAAACAGAGCAGAACTTTCTGAAAAATGTGCAGCATTTTTACTGGATGCAGCAGAAGACTTTTTGAATGAGTTGTCGGCAGTAGATGTTATTAATAAACTACAGTCCGGTATCAATAATATAGATAATAATAATAAAGATGATAATAATAAAGATAATAATGCAAACAGTATTAAAGCAAACATATACTCCATGCATGATGTTTCAAGAGGTGGAGTTTTTACAGCTTTATGGGAAATGGCAGAAGCCAATAAGGTGGGTCTTGATATTGAACTAAAGAAAATACCTATAAGACAGGAAACAATAGAAATATGTGAGTTTTATGGTTTGAATCCATATGAAGAGCTTTCGACGGGGGCAATACTGGTTGCAACTGATGATGGAGAGAGTTTATGCGAACTGGTTCAAAATGCTGGGGTTCTTGCAAGTGTTATTGGCAAGGCAACAGATTCAAATGATAGGGTTATACTCACTGAAGAGGAAAGGAGATTCCTATGAGAGAAAAAATTTTAAATTGTATTGAAAAGAATTCGAGAATAGATATTCATGATTTATCTCTTTTGCTTGGCGCAAATGAGGCGGATATTATGAATGAACTTGAATTGATGCAGCAGGAAAATATTATATGTGGATATCATACACTTATTAATTGGGACAAGGCAGGAATAGAAAAAGTAACAGCGCTTATTGAGGTTAGAGTAACACCTCAAAGAGGAATGGGATTCGATAAAGTCGCTGAAAGAATATATAACTATCCAGAAGTTAATAGTGTATATTTGATTAGTGGTGGATTTGACTTCATGGTCACAATTGAAGGCCATACTTTGCGCGAGGTATCGGAATTTGTTTCAAACAAGCTTTCTCCATTAGAGTCGGTACTTAGCACAAAAACAAACTTTATTTTGAAAAAGTATAAAGACCATGGAACAATTATGGCTGAAAGACATGTTGATGAAAGGGAGATGGTTAGCCCATGAGAGATCCATTAAATGAAAAAGTAAAAAACATACAGCCGTCGGGTATTAGAAAGTTCTTTGATATTGTATCAGAAATGAAGGATGCAATTTCTTTGGGCGTTGGTGAACCTGATTTTGATACACCATGGAAGGTAAGAGATGAGGCAATATACTCATTAGAAAAGGGCAGAACATTCTATACAAGTAATGCTGGCTTGAAAGAGCTTAAAGAAGAAATTGCTAAGTACTTAGATAGAAGATTTGATCTTCATTATGATCCAAACTATGAAATGTTTATGACCGTTGGAGGTAGCGAAGCAATTGATGCTGCCTTTCGTGCGATGATTGATAATGGTGATGAGGTGCTGATACCACAGCCTAGCTATGTATCATATGAGCCATGCGCTGTTCTTGCTGGAGCAAAGCCTGTTATTATAAATTTAAAGGCAGAAAATGACTTTAGACTTACAGCTGCAGAGGTTGAAGAGGCTATCACTGAAAAGACGAAAATTTTGGTTTTACCATTTCCTAATAATCCAACTGGTGCAATTATGGAAAAAAGTGACCTTGAAGAAATTGCAAAAGTGGTTATTGAGCATGATATTTTTGTTTTATCCGATGAAATATATGCAGAATTAACATATGGACATGAGCATTTTTCTATAGCAGCGCTTCCGGGAATGAAGGAAAGAACTATTCTGATAAATGGTTTTTCAAAGTCTCATGCTATGACAGGCTGGAGATTAGGATATGCTTGTGGACCAGAAATAATTATTAAGCAGATGTTAAAGATACATCAGTTTGCAATTATGTGTGCTCCAACAACCAGTCAGTATGCTGCCGTTGTAGCTATTACTCAGTGTGACGATGATGTTGCAGCAATGCGAGATGAATATAATGCAAGAAGACAATATCTTGTTAATAGATTTAGAGAGATGGGACTTGAATGCTTTGAGCCTTTTGGAGCATTTTATATTTTCCCATGTATCAAAGAGTTTAAAATGACATCTGATGAGTTTGCTACAAGATTTTTGCAGGAGAAAAAGGTGGCGGTTGTTCCAGGAACTGCTTTCGGAGACTGTGGTGAGGGATACCTTAGAATTTCCTACGCTTATTCGCTCGAGAATTTAAAAGAAGCACTTGATAGAATGGAAGAATTCATAGGAGAGCTTAGAGCAAATGCTTAATATAGTTTTATATGAACCTGAAATCCCAGCTAATACAGGAAATATTGGCAGGAGCTGTGTTGCTACCGGAGCTGTACTCCATCTGATTGAGCCACTTGGTTTTATATTAAATGATAAGTCAATAAAGCGAGCTGGAATGGATTATTGGGAAAAGCTTGATGTGAGAAGATATGTTGATTGGGAGGATTTTCTTGGAAAAAATCCAGACGCCAGGATATATATGGCTACCACAAAAGCTAAAAAAAGATACGATCAGGCAGAATTTCACGATGGTGATTATATAATGTTTGGTAAAGAAAGTGCGGGTATACCAGAGGAAATTCTGGTAGAACACAAGGAAGACTGTATTAGAATACCTATGAAATCTGATGTTAGATCACTTAATTTATCTAATTCGGTAGCAATCGTTTTATATGAGGCACTTAGTCAGTTGGATTTCGAAGGCTTTCAGACAGAGGGTGATTTGCATAGACTCAGCTGGGATTAATACAGGCAAATAAGCGGTTATTGGAGTGAAGAATGGCTATTATAAAAGCTAATCAATTAGTACATGAATATTACAGGAGAGATGAAGAAGGCAATATTGACGATATTCAGGTTGCGCTTGATCATGTTGATATATCTGTAGAACAAGGGCAGTTTATTGCTGTGTTGGGACATAATGGCTCTGGCAAGTCTACTTTTGCAAAGCATATAAATGCACTGCTTACACCTAGTGACGGAAGTATTGTAGTGGATGGAATGAACACTTTGGACGAAGATAAGACTTTTGCTATTAGACAGACAGCAGGAATGGTGTTTCAAAATCCAGATAATCAGATTATTGCATCAATTGTTGAAGAAGATGTTGCTTTTGGTCCTGAAAACATCGGTGTTCCAACTGAAGAAATTGGCAATAGAGTTGCAAGTAGCTTAAAAGCTGTTGGAATGCAAAAGTATAGAGAACATTCACCTAATAAGCTTTCTGGAGGTCAGAAGCAAAGGGTTGCAATAGCTGGCGTTATGGCTATGGAGCCAAAGTGTATAATTCTTGATGAGCCAACAGCTATGCTTGATCCTGATGGTAGAGTAGAAGTAATAGAAGCGGCGAAAAGATTAAACAGAGAAAAGGGAGTTACAATTATTCTTATTACACACTATATGGAAGAAGTGGTAAATGCAGATAAGGTTTTTGTTATGGACCATGGCCATGTAGTAATGGAAGGTACTCCTAGAGAAATTTTTGCAAGAGTAGAAGAACTGAAAAAATACAGGTTAGATGTACCGCAGATTACTTTGCTTGCTTATGAACTCAGACAAGCTGGCCTAAATTTGCCAGAATGCATACTTACTAGAAATGAATTGGTGGAGGCGATAAAATGCCTTTAATTTTTGATAAAGTAACATATAAATATAGTCCAGATACAAGCTATGAGAAGATAGCATTGGATAATATCAGTATAAAGATAGATGATGGCCAGTTTGTAGGAATTATTGGTCATACTGGCTCTGGAAAGTCTACATTTGTTCAGCATATGAATGGACTTTTAAAGGCGACATCCGGAACAATTTACTATAACGGACAGGATATATATGACAAAGATTATTCGATGAAAGACCTGCGTACGCAGGTTGGTATGGTCTTTCAGTATCCTGAGCATCAGCTCTTTGAGGTGACAGTTTTTGATGATGTTTGTTTTGGACCAAAGAATCAGGGACTTTCTGAAGAAGAAGTAAAGGAAAGAGCTTTTGAGGCTTTAGAGCTGGTAGGTCTCGATCCAAAGTATTATGATCAGTCGCCTTTTGAATTGTCTGGAGGACAGAAAAGACGTGTTGCGATAGCGGGTGTTATTGCAATGAAGCCAGCGGTATTGATTTTGGATGAGCCAACGGCAGGCTTAGACCCTAAAGGACGCGATGATATTCTTGGCATGATAAAGGATATCCATGCAAAGAGGGGCGATACAATTATTTTAGTTTCACATTCCATGGAAGATGTGGCTAATTATGTTGATAGAATTATTGTAATGAATGATGGCAAGCCTGCATTAGATGGCAGACCGGCAGAGGTTTTCAGACACTACAAAGAATTAGAAGCTATGGGACTTGCTGCACCACAGGTGACATATTTAATGCATGATTTAAAAGCAGCAGGTTTTAATGTAGGAACAGATGTTACTACAATAGAAGAAGCTAAGACAGAGATTTTGAATTTATTATGTTTAGAGAAATAACATTAGGTCAGTATTATAAAACGGATTCAGTGGTTCATTCGCTTGATCCAAGAGTAAAGCTTTTTGCGACATTACTTTATATAATTACATTATTTGGAGCAGATAATATTATTTTGTTTGCAATGACAATATTTGCATTGGCATATGTTATTAAAAAATGTAAGGTTCCATTTTCCTTTATGACAAAGGGTTTGCGTGGAATCGTAATGATTATTGTATTTGCAGGCATTTTTAATTTGTTTTTGACTCCGGGAAAGACTCTTATTGAATTTGGACCTCTTAGTATTACAGATGTTGGCTTGAAAAATGCAGTTCTTATGACACTTAGAATGGTGTTGCTTATCATTGGAACAACAATTATGACATTAACGACTACACCAAACCAGCTAACAGATGGATTGGAAAAGTCACTGGGCTTTATGAAAAAAATAGGGATTCCGGTACATGAAATAGCAATGATGATGTCAATTGCACTTCGTTTTATTCCTATATTAGTTGAGGAAACAGATAAGATAATGAAGGCGCAGATGGCCAGAGGGGCTGACTTTGAGGTAAAGGGACTGATAAGGAAGGCAAAGGCCATGATACCACTTTTAGTACCACTTTTTGTTTCTGCTTTTAGAAGGGCTAATGACCTGGCACTTGCAATGGAAGCCAGATGCTACAATGGCGGAGATGGCAGGACGAAGATGAAGCCATTGGTTTATAGAGACACAGATAAAAGAGCCTATATTATCATAGGCATATATGTAGTAGTTTATTACGCAATAAAGATTGTGATATAAGATTATGAGAGTTATGCTTGTGGTTGCCTATGAGGGAACCAATTATGCAGGTTGGCAGATTCAGCCAAATGCAGTATCTATAGAACAAAAATTGAACGAGGCCCTGTTTGACCTGTTGGGTGAAGACATTCATGTGATGGGAGCCAGCAGAACAGATGCTGGTGTTCATTCGCTAGGAAATGTAGCTGTATTTGATACTAATACAAGAATGCCGGCAGATAAGATTTGCTTTGCGCTTAATCAAAGGCTGCCAGACGATATAGTTGTTCAATATTCTGCCAGGGTAGAGGATGACTGGCATCCTAGATATGCGCCATGTGAAAAGACATATCAATATAAGATTTTGAATAGAAAAATGCCAGATCCAAAGGCCAGGAGAGACAGCTTTCATTACTATTATCCTCTGGACGTGGATGCAATGAGAAGAGCATCATCATATCTGGTGGGACAGCATGATTTTACAAGCTTTTCATCGGTAAAGGCGCAGGTTAAGTCTAGAGTTAGGACAATATATGCCTGTAGAGTTTTTAAAGAAGGAGACATTATCACAATAGAAGTGTGTGGTGATGGCTTTTTGTATAATATGGTTAGAATAATTGCCGGTACTCTGATAAAGGTAGGGGCTGGCGAGATAAAGCCTGAAGAAATGGAAGGTATTCTTCTTGGCATGAATAGAGAATTAGCTGGTCCAACAGCTCCCGCTCATGGACTGACTATGATTGAAATTGTTTATGATGATGTTCCAATAATTGAGTAGGTTCTTTATGTCTATAGGAGATTTTATTAATTGTATAAATGTCATAATAGGAACTCTTTGTATTACTTATGGGGTTCATTTTTATAGAATTACAAATGAACGTGGGTATTCAATTGGATCGATTATGCTATTTGCAGGAGTATTTTCTGGAATATGGAATTATGCTCTTGCAGGATATGGCTTTACGCATAGTTCAGAGCATGCTGCTATGTGGTTTAGTATATTAATTATTTCTATACAGGGCTATTTGGCCAGTATGTATTTTCTTGCAGTACTATTCTTTAAGCCTAAAGGGATAAAGAAGTATGTCTTTATTATTTCACTTTTAATGCTTTCATTATCTGATGTGATTGTATATGGATTCAGCGAAAACCAGACCTTTACAAGATATCATGATAGAACCAGCTATTATATACAAATGACGCCTAATGCAATGTATCATTTTATTTGCCTGGGGGCTATAGGTGTATATTTATTTATTTTTGTTATGGTTGGTACTAAAAAGATTAAGTATAAGCGTGACGTCAGGTTTATTATTCGTGCCATTGCATCTAATCTTTTGATACTGGTAGCAACACTTCCTGATACTATTATGCCCGTTTTAGGGATGCCATCATATCCAAGCTCTGGGTATGGTGTATTTGTTGCGTTTATGCTTATGAACTATACAGCATTACACTATAATACATTTAGCCTGACTACGGATAATATAAGTAAATATGTCTATAGTATTATTAATAATGGTGTATTGGTTTTTGATAATGACATGAAACTACAGCTGATTAATGATAGTGCTAAAAGACTTATTGGTATTATAGATGACGAGAAAAATATTTTTCCGTGGGATGTATTAGAAATATCAGAAGAACAGACTGAAAACATGTATCAAAGAATACTTGGAGGAGAAGTAATCTATGAAAAATGTAAGGCTATAAGAACGGGTACATCTTGCCAAGTAGTGCCAGCTGTGGCAAAAGATGAAAACGATGAGCCATATTGCATGATACTTGTTTTATCTGACTTAACAATTGAAGACAGGATGATGAATCAGATAGTTGCAGCAAATAATGCAAAATCAGAGTTCTTGGCTAATATGTCTCATGAGATTAGAACACCAATAAATGCTGTGCTCGGAATGAATGAAATGATTCAAAGAGAGAGCGATGATGAAAAGGTGCTAGAATATTCGAGCGATATTCAGTCGGCTGGAAGAAATTTGCTTTCAATTATTAATGATATATTAGATTTTTCAAAAATCGAATCAGGAAAAATGGAGGTTGTTTGTGCGGAGTATGAATTTACACCAGTTATAAATGACTTATTTAACGTTATATCGTTTAAAGCAGAGGAAAAGGGCTTAGACATTAAGTTTGAAATTGATCAGAGAATTCCATCCAGAATGTATGGTGATGATGTTAGAATAAGGCAGATTATAACAAACTTACTTACTAATGCTGTTAAGTATACTCATCAGGGAAGTGTTACTCTTCAAATAAGACTTGCTGGTGGACAGAAAATTGTTAAGGGACAGACGGTTAATTTGTTTGTAAGCGTTATTGATACTGGAATAGGTATTAAAGAAGAAGATTTAAATGAACTGTTTACATCATTTGCCAGAATAGATGAAAGCACAAATAGAAATATAGAGGGAACGGGTCTTGGAATTAACATTACGTCAAGCCTGTTAGAGCTAATGAATAGCCGACTGCAGGTGAAGAGCGAATTTAATAAGGGCTCTGAATTTTTCTTTGTTTTAGAGCAGACCGTTGTAGATGAAAGACCAATAGGCGAGTATACTAATAAATCAGAAAAGGTAACTAATGCTATAGAGGCTGAATCTAAACAAATAGCGCCAAATGCAAAGGTGTTGATTGTTGATGATACTCCAATGAATTTAAAAGTTGAAGCTAATTTGCTGAAGAGAACAAAGGCAATGGTCGAGACTGCAGAAAGCGGAATAGATGCTTTGGAAATGCTGTCTAAGAATAAATATGATATTGTATTTTTGGACCATATGATGCCAAAAATGGATGGCATAGAAACATTACATATTGCGAAAGAAAAAGGTTATATAAAAGATATACCGGTAATAGCACTGACAGCAAATGCAATTGCAGGTGCAAGGGAACAATATTTGGAAGCAGGATTTGATGATTATTTATCAAAACCGGTAAGGGGCGCGGAAATAGAGGATATGTTATATAGGTATATATCAAATGATTTGATTGTAATAGAAAAAGAGGATGAATAATAAACATATATAGCAGATATGTAGTTGATCAAAGGGGTAAAAAATGATTAAAGGTTTGCCACAGACTGGTATGGCTTTTGTACCACAATTAATTTGGGTTTTGATATTCATATTGGGTATAGTTATCGGATATTTTTTGAAGCAGTGTATTTCTAGTCTTGAACAAAAGAAGGAAGAGCTCCATAAGAGTGAGATAAACCAGAAATATCAGGAAGAAAAAGAAGAATTAAATAAGCAATCTATTCTAGCTATATTAAACGCTGTTGATTTAAAGGATAGATACACAAAGGGGCATTCAAACAGGGTTGCGACATATAGTGCTGAAATAGCCAAGAGAATGGGTAAAAGTGTTGACGAACAAAATGAGATATATTATGCCGGACTACTACATGATGTGGGAAAAATTGGTATAGACAATGCCATTCTTAATAAAAAGGGTAAATTGACAGATGTGGAATATGAAACAGTTAAACTGCATCCAACAATGGGATATCAAATTGTTAAAAATATTACTGCTAGTGTAAGAATGGCAGATGGAGCTAAATGGCATCATGAAAAATATGATGGAACAGGATATCCGGACCATTTGGCGGGCGAGAACATTCCTGAAATTGCCAGAATAATTGCTCTTGCAGATGTATATGATTCTATGACTTCTAATCGCTCATATAGAGAAACAATGCCACAATCTAAAGTCAGGTCAGAGATTGAAAAAGGAAGAGGAACACAGTTTGACCCAGCGATTGCTGATGTTATGTTGTCTATGATTGACGATGACAAAGAATATTTGATGAGACAGATGCCGCCTGACGATAAAAAAATTCTTATTATAGATGATGATAAGATGTCTATAAAGGTTACATCTCATATATTAAATAGTCAGCCTGAGTACACATCAGTCATTGCTAATAGTGCTGAGGAAGGAATACAAAGAATTATTGAGCACGAAATAGCACTTATATTACTTGATTTAAGAATGCCAGACATTGATGGCTTTGAAACATATCAGATGATAAGGAAGCTGGGATATCAGATGCCGATTGTATTTCTTACCGGAGATAATGATATGGAGCTTATTGAGAAGGCAAGGGGTATTGGGGCAGAAGATTATTTAATAAAGCCTGTTGTTCCACAGGCCATGCTTGAAATTATACATGCAGTACTAGAACGAGAGGAGCAGGATGTTCCAATATAGTAGAGAATGGAGATTTAAACGTGGAGGAAGGTAGGAAACTATTCACATTAAGACTGAGAAATATAGCATCTAAAGTATAATAGCTGTTGAGGAAGATATTTTCTGATTTAGGAGGAAAAATAAAGTTGAGTTTAGAGAATATTTCGGCTAAAATTTCAGAATTTGATGTACAGACGGGGCTTGAGTGCTGCGGAGGTGAAGAGGAGTTTTTCATAGAAATGTTGGGCGATTATACTAATGGTGGCAAAGATCAAAGCCTTGCAAAATTTTTTGAAGAGGAAGATTGGGGCAACTATGAAATAGATGTTCATTCATTAAAAAGTACATCCAGAATGATGGGACTGCCTGAACTAGGGGATATGTGTGAGGGCCTACAGACAGCGGCAGCAAGTAAGGATGCAGATTATATTAAGGCTAATCATCCAATTATGATGGAACGCTTTTTGAAGTATATAGAAGTAATACGTGAAGAATTATAATAGACTGCTGTAAATATAGTTACTATAAATGTAGTTGCTATAAATGTAGTTACTATAAATTTAGTTATTATAAATGAATTGTTATAAATTTATTAGACATTAATAATAAATTTTCGTTGACAAGCCTCGATTCGTGTATTAGAATGTGAGGGCTGATGTAGTGGAGAAGTATCGTTTCATCTAGCCCCGAAACGATATTTTGACTATAAATTTTCTTCTTTCATTTCGGACATTGTGAAAGAGAAAGGAATTATTTAGGAGGAACATTATGAACACATATATGCCAAATCCTTCTCAGATCGAGAGAAAGTGGTATGTTGTTGACGCTGAGGGTCAGACTCTTGGTCGTCTTTCAGCAGAAGTTGCTAAGGTTTTAAGAGGCAAGAATAAGCCTGTATTTACACCAAACGAGGATTGCGGTGATTACGTAATCGTTGTTAATGCAGAGAAGATTAAGGTTACTGGTAAGAAGCTTGATCAGAAGATTTATTACAATCACTCAGATTATGTAGGCGGTATGAAGGAGACTACTCTTAAGGATATGCTTGCAAATCATCCAGAGAGAGTTATCGAGCACGCAGTTAAGGGTATGCTTCCAAAGGGACCTCTTGGTCGTCAGATGTATACAAAGCTTTTCGTATATGCAGGACCAGATCACAAGCAGCAGGCTCAGAAGCCAGAAGTGCTTACATTTTAAGGAGGTAAATCATGGCTAAGAATACAACAAAGTATTATGGAACAGGTAGAAGAAAGTCTTCTGTTGCAAGAGTATATTTAGTACCAGGTACTGGTAAGATTACAATCAACAAGAGAGATATTGATGAATATCTTGGTCTTGAGACACTCAAGGTAGTTGTTCGTCAGCCACTTGTTGCTACAAACACACTTGATAAGTTCGATGTTATCGTAAACGTAAATGGTGGTGGTTACACAGGTCAGGCTGGTGCTATCCGTCATGGTATTTCACGTGCTCTTCTTGAGGTTGATGCTGAGTACAGACCAATCCTTAAGGCTGAGGGATTCCTCACAAGAGATCCACGTATGAAGGAAAGAAAGAAGTACGGTCTCAAAGCTGCTCGTAGAGCTCCTCAGTTCAGCAAGCGTTAGGCTTACTTCAGTATTTGTCTCTTCAGAGATTATTTTAAATATTATTCCCAGAGGCCGTACGGCTTCTGGGATTTTGTCTTTTTCTAATTTTCATTTTTTATTCAAATAAATATATCCATTAATTTTGTATTTTTATAATAAGGCCGATTAATGTGGCTTGATTTTGCAAGGTTGGCTTGATTTTGCTAGGTAGATTGAAATGCTGCGCAGGTTGGAATGCTAGGTAGATTGAAATGCTGAGTTGGTTGAGATGCTAGGTAGGATTTAATGCCAGGGGTGTTTGACTGATTTGCAACGTGATCGGTCTCACTTTCAAAGAAATTAGTCAGATGTTTTGCTAGAGAGAACTTGCTAAAAACGTTTAATGTAATTTTAAACAATCTTTTACGGGTGAAAAGAAGAAATGGCAAGATGTATACGTAGTGGGAAAGGAGGAATTACGGGTGAAAAGAAGGAATGGCAAGAAGTATACGTAGTGAAAAGGGAGGGATTACGGGTGAAAAGAAGAAATGGCAAGAAGTATACGTAGTGATGAGGGAGTTTTTACGGGTGAAAAGAAGAAATGGCAAGATGTATACGTAGTGGAGAGGCGGGAATTACGGGTGAAAAGAAGGAATGGCAAGAAGTATACGTAGTGGTGAGGCGGGAATTACGGGTGAAAATACAGATGCCCCCAAAGCAGGGGTAAAAAAGGAACAAAAAGATAAAAGGAGGGAATGATTATAGAACTTAAAAAACAATTAGTTGATGAATATAAAAGATTAGAGTCAATTAAAAGCAATGTGAAAAAAGAATTAGAAAATGCACCTGAGGGATCTATGCGATTGAATAGAAGTCAAGGGAGTGTACAATATTATCACTTTAAAGAGGGGACGCCACATAATGGAACCTATATTCATAAAACAGAAAGTGAGCTGGTTAAAAAGCTGGCGCAAAAATCATATGACGAGAAAATCCTTAGATATACAGAAAAGGTGACAAGACAAATAGAGGTATTACTAAAAAACTATGAAGACGATAAAATAGAAACAATTTATAAAGCAGAACACCCTAATAGACAAGAGTTAATAATTCCAGTTGAACCTACATATGATCAACAAATAGAAAAATGGATTCAAACTCCTTTTGAAGGAAAAGGATTTAGTGATGAAACGCCTGTTATTTTAACAAATGCTGGGCTAAGGGTGAGATCTAAGTCGGAAAAAATTCTGGCGGATTATTTCGATTATGTGGGTATCAAGTACAAATATGAGTGCCCACTTTGGCTAGAAGGTTATGGGAATGTATATCCGGATTTTACCTTTTTATCAAAAAGAACAGGCAAAGAAATATATTGGGAACATGAGGGCATGATGGATAATCCTGAATATGCTAGAGCTGCAATAAAAAAGATCGAGACATATGAAAAAAACAGGATTTTTTGCGGTGAAAATTTGATTTTAACATTTGAAGCATCAACAACATCTATAAATACAGAATTGATTAAGGTGCTAGTCAACAAATATTTGTTATAGTTTAAAATCGAGAAAATTGAAGTGACAAATTCATTAATCGAGAAAATTGAAGTGACAAATTCATAAATAGAGAATATTAAAGTGACAAATTCATAAGTTGAGTGCTATACTCATCGAAGAACAAAAAGAGGAGGCGAGTTTTACGGATAGTGGTGACGGTCATAGTCGAAGTACATATAGTGATGGATTGAGACTATGGCTTGTAACTTAGATTCATAAAACAAGCCGTATAGAATACCAATTCTTTTTCCATCGCTATTAAGAAATTTGTGGCAAATTGTAATGTTAGTCTATAGCTAGCATTTGGTTCGCACAAAAGATTCATAAGTGAATCTTGATAGTTGCGATGGCTTTTTTATGCCCTTTTTTAGCCTGCAAATAAAAAGTCAAATATATTGTAGTTGAAAGAGAGAGTATGATGGAAAAAGAAATATTAAAAGAACCAGTTTTCGTAGAAGAGATAATAAATATTATTTCTTCTAGTAATTCTGATGAAGAAATACGTGAAAAATTAAAGGAATACCATGATAACGATATTGCACAAAGCTTTGAGCAGTTAGAAAAAACAGATAAGATTAAGCTTTATAATTCGCTTGGTTCTGAATGGATGTCAGAAATTATATCTTATATAGAGGATTCTGAAGATCTGATAGAAGAACTGGGTATAGATAAGCTGGCAGCAGTTATCAATGAAATGGATGCGGATGATGCTGTTGATCTGTGGGAAGATATCGATGAGGATGTTAAAGAGCAGCTGCGTCCTATGCTGGATGAGGATATTAAAACTGATATCAGCATGATTAATTCCTACGAGGAAGATGAAATTGGAAGCCTGATTACTACAAATTATATTTGTATTAAGAGAGGACTTACAATTCGTCAAGCGATGCATGAGCTGGTGGTTCAGGCTGGAGACAATGATAATATTTCTACCATTTATGTTCTTAACGAAGATGAAACCTACTGCGGTGCGATTGACCTAAAGGATCTAATCGTAGCAAGAGAAAATGACGAACTTGATGCCTTAATTAGTTCTGCATATCCATATTTGCGTGATCATGATAAGGTTTCTGAAAGCATAGAAAAAATTAAGGACTATGCTGAGGATTCTTTGCCTGTTCTTGATGCAGACAACAAAATAATTGGTATTTTAACTGCTCAGGATGTGATTGAAGCGGTTGATGATGAGCTTGGTGATGATTATGCAAAGCTAGCTGGTTTGTCTGCTGAAGAAGATTTGAAGGAGCCAACAAGGGAAAGTATGAAGAAAAGACTGCCATGGCTGATTGCATTGCTGTTTTTAGGAATGGTTGTATCGACAGTTGTGGGGGCTTTTGAAGGTGTAGTAGCAGTTTTGCCAATAGTTATATGCTTCCAGTCTTTGATACTTGATATGGCTGGAAATGTGGGCACACAGTCTCTTGCTGTAACTATTAGAGTCTTGATGGATGAAGAACTTGGGGCAAAAGACAAATTAAAATTAGTGACTAAAGAAGTTCGTGTTGGTTTTTGCAATGGCCTTTTGCTTGGTGGATTTGCACTTGCATGCCTTGGAGTTTATGTCATGGTGTTTAAAGGTTATGCACCAGGTACAGCCTTTTTGATATCCGCATGTGTAGGTATATCACTTCTTTTGGCAATAATAATTTCTAGTTTGGTGGGCACATTAGTTCCTTTGTTTTTTCACAAGATAAAGGTAGATCCGGCTGTCGCCTCAGGACCACTAATTACGACGGTAAATGACTTGGTGGCTGTAGTGACATATTATGGTTTGGCATGGATTTTTTTGATTCAAATAATGCATGTAGTATAGCGAATAAAAAATAAGAAAAAGTATTGACAAGTAACCTTGAATTTAGTAATATACCATCTGTTGACGCGTTAAGCGCATTGGCCCATCGCCAAATGGTAAGGCAACGGACTCTGACTCCGTCATTTCAAGGTTCGAATCCTTGTGGGCCAGCTAGGGAAGTGAGAAATCACTTCCTTTTTTTATTTTAAGTATAAGTGTGCTATAATTCTATTCGTTGTAAACTAAATCTATGACCTTGAAGTTATTTGGTCTGGTTAAAATGATTTGTGGCTAAAGTTTTAGCAGAATTTATTGGTATTATGTATAGCTATAAAATTAGAATTTCATACAGCATGGTAGATGCAAAGGGCAAAATAAAGCTGTCATCGATGTTTTCACTTTTTCAGGATTGTGGACTTTTTCAGTCGACAGATGGTGGAGCCTCTTTTTTCTATATGGAAGAAAGCGATATAGGCTGGGTTGTTGCTCAATATAATTTAAAAATAAGCAGACTGCCTAAATTGGACGAGATTGTTACTGTTACAACAATTCCATATACACTAAGAGGCTATTTTGGTTTAAGAGCATTTAGGATTACAGATGATAAAGACGAGCAACTAGTAATATGTGATAGTCTGTGGATGCTTATGCAAAAAAGTACAGGCAAGCCTGTAGAAATTACCGATACGATAAAAAAGGCGTACTCGCTTGACGTAAAACCAGATGTTAAATTTAGACCTTCGAAGCTGAGACCATTAGCAGATGATCAGCTGAAGAATGAGGGACAAATATCAGGTAATCAGCTGAAGAATATGGGACAAATAGAAGTGTCTGCACTGTTTATTGATAGTAACAGCCATATGAATAATACCTATTATATAGCTGCTGCTGAGTCGGTGCTGCCGAAAGATTTTACTTATAGCGATATGATTATTAATTATAAAAAGTCAGCAAGACTTGGAGATGTGCTGAAACTTGAGGCTGGGATGAAGGATGATGCATATCAGGTTGTTATGATGAAAGATGATGAAGTGTACGCTATTGTAGAATTTAGTTAACCTTGTATACATTAAGATATGCATATTATAGAAGTTAGTTAACCTTGTATATATTAAGATATGTATACATTAAGATATGTATATTATAGGAAGTCCTAAATTAATTTGGCATAGTTAGATTGGAAAAATATGAAATTAGGTGAAGTTCAAAAGTTAATATATGTAAAGAAGGCAGATTTTGGTGTCTATTTGGCTGAAAACAGAGATTCTGTTGAGAAGGTGTTGTTGCCTAAAAAGCAGGTGCCAGAGGGTATTCAATTGGGTGATGAGGTTGAGGTATTTATATACAGAGACTCCAAGGACAGACTGATTTCAACCACAAATAAGCCAAAGCTTACACTTGGAAATGTTGCGGCTCTAGAGGTCAAGGAGGTAGGCCGGATAGGAGCTTTCCTTGACTGGGGTCTTGAAAAGGATCTTTTGCTTCCATATAGAGAAATGTCTAGAGATGTTGAGGCTGGCGATGAGATTTTGGTGAGACTTTATGTTGATAAATCCGGAAGGCTTGCAGCTAGTACAAAAGGAATCTACGAATTGTTAAAGAGAAGACCTCCATATACCATAGGTGATGAAGTAGAAGCTAGAGTATATGAATTCGGTCATGATTTTGGGACATTTGTGGCTTTGGAGGATACATATTCTGCCATGATTCCTAGACATGAGGATACTAAAAACCTAAGACTTGGCGATGTGGTTATGGTGGAAGTAACCGGAATCAAAGAGGATGGCAAATGTGATGTCACACTAAGAAAAAAGGCGTATATGCAAATGGGTGATGATGCGGAAAAACTGTTGGATATTATTGATTCTTATGCGGGAGTTTTACCTTTTTCAGAGAAAGCTTCTCCGGAGGTTATTATTAGAGAAACAGGCATGAGCAAGGCTGCTTTTAAAAGAGCAGTTGGCAGACTGTATAAGGAAAGAAGGATATCGCTTGACGGTGGTAAAATCCGTAGAGTTTGATGCAAGATTAATTATTATAAAAAACTACAGGTGTAATTTAGTTTGAAATCATAATTGATTAAGTGTATATATTGTAGATAACGATGAGCTTTTTGCGTAAAATAAATAAGAAAGTATAGAGAGGAACATTATGAAAAAAGTAATTTCAACAGACAAAGCACCAGCAGCAATTGGACCATACTCACAGGCGATTGAGGTTAATAATATGGTTTATACATCAGGAATTATTCCTGTAGACCCTGCAACGGGTAATATTCCAGATGGCTCAGTTGCTCAGGCTGAGCAGGCATTTACAAACATGAAAAATCTTTTAGAGGCTGCTGGAACATCTATGGAAAATGTAGTTAAGACTACTGTATTCATTAAGGAAATGAATGATTTTGCAGCAATTAATGAAGTGTACGCACAGTATTTTACAGAGCCATTTCCTTCAAGAAGCTGTGTAGAGGTAGCAAGACTGCCAAAGGATGTTATGCTTGAAATTGAGGCGATCGCTATAAAGTAGAATAACTGCTGTGGGAGACTAAAATGTCGCCAAGCGATTAAAAGAATATGCTTTGCGATCGACGGGGCTTTTTGTACATAGTAAAATTGAGAAAGTATAGAGAGAAAGATATGTATGATATAGCAATAATAGGTTCGGGTCCTGCGGGACTTGCTGCTGGAATATATGCTAAAAGAGCTGGGCTTAAATGTGTGGTTCTTGATGCCAGTCCAGTTAGCGGAGGTCAGATTTTAAATACATATGAGGTCGATAATTACCCAGGTTTGCCAGGAATTAGTGGCATGGACATGGGAAAGACCATGAGAGAGCATTGCGATAAACTTGGTGTTGAGTTTATGACAGGAAAAATTGGAAGCATTGATAAGGTGGATAATGTTTTCAAATTGACTAGTCGTAAATTTGAAATTGAATCAAGGGCTGTTATTATAGCTACAGGCGCCAGCAATAGTAAGCTTTCTGTTCCGGGAGAAGAAGAACTTTGTGGAATGGGAGTATCATATTGTGCCACATGTGATGGAGCCTTTTTTAAGGATAAGACCGTTGCTGTTGTCGGTGGCGGTGATGTGGCATTAGAGGATGCACTTTATCTTGCCAGAGGATGCAGGAAGGTATATTTGGTTCATAGACGTGACGAATTCAGAGGAGCGGCAATTCTTGCTGATGAAGTAAAGAAAACTGAGAATATAGAATTAGTACTTGATACTGTAGTTGATAGTATAAATTCTGGAGAAGATGGACTGGTGCAAAGTGTCAGCGTTAGTAATGTGAAGACGGGCAATAAGACAAGTCTTGATATTAATGGTATTTTTATTGCTGTTGGAACAAAACCAAATTCTTCTTCGATTGCTGGGCTGCCGGATATGGATGAGAGAGGTTATATAGTGGCAGGCGAGGATGGTGTGACATCTATTCCAGGTATATTTGCTGCAGGTGACGTAAGAACTAAACAACTGCGTCAGGTTGTAACAGCAGTTGCGGACGGAGCAAACTGTGTTGTAAGCGCTGAAAGATATTTGAGGCAGTAGGATATTATTCAAAATAGATTTCGAAGATACGCCACACTTGTGAAAAATTGTGAATATTTTATGTACAAATTGTGCAACTCAACGAAAAACCCCCTCTAGGGGTTTTTTTGTTTTATAAAAAGTGCCTTTGTGATACAATGCTATTTGATAATTATTATCGATAAGTATCTGTCCGTATGGGAATACGTATAGATATTAATAAGAGGAAAAGGAGAAATATTATGCCAGAGATGAGCAAGGCAGTCATCCCACCACACATGGGTGACAAGGAGCCAAGCAAAGAGATTATCAAGCTTGGTAAGAAAATCACTGACGTAGCAGGCCACATGATTGGTGGTGTCACAGCAAATGATCCAGAATACTGGGGACTTGCAGAAATTATCACAGAGGACATGGCTATTGTTGGTAATACAATGGAAAAGAGAAAGCACTATACTTTCCCTGAACTTGTTGCAATTAACGGGCCTATGGTTCAGAAGCTTGGCGGAGAAGAAGAGTTCCAAAAGCTTGTAGATGAGATGGCTTATGTTGGTCTTATCGAATACGATTATGGTTATCACTATGATCATAATGGACGTACAGCTCCTCAATCAGAGAGAAGATATACTCTTCCAATGTTCGTTCCAGGCTCTGCAGAGCTTTTCAATATGGAAGAAAGAGAAGGACAAAAGGAAAGCTTCAGACTTGAAGAGCATCCTACAGTAGGTTCTTTCTTTGAGAGAATGACATTCCTTCCACTTAAGGGTGTTACACAGGCAGTTCCTCCAGGAGGTGCTGGTATCGGTATGCATGTTATTCCTGTAGAAAAGGAAGTTGTAATGAATAATGATCATATCGATCTTGAGCAGATATCATACTGGTTAAGCAAGTATGAAGGCAAGATTGGTGTTGGACGTTGTTCATGTCGTGCTTCTCGTAAGGCAATCGATGATGGATGTCCTGATGATGATTATGGATGGTGTATCGGTCTTGGTGATTTCGCTGATTATTGCCGTGAGACAGGAAAGGGTCATGACATCACTAAGGAAGAAGCTCTTGAGATTCTTGCTAAGGCTGAGAGACTTGGATATGTTCATCAGATTACAAATATTGATGGTGAGAACAAGATTTGGGGTCTTTGTAACTGTAATGTAGAGATTTGTAATGCTCTTCGTACATCACAGCTCTTTAACACACCAAATATGTCTCGTTCAGCATATATTGCTCATGTTGACTCTGATAAGTGTGTTGCCTGTGGTCGATGCGTAGAGTACTGCCCAGCTGGTGCTTGTAAGCTTGGTCAGAAGCTTAAGAAGAAGGATGGAACTAACGTTAAGTATCCAAAGATTCAGCTTCCTGACAACCACAAGTGGGGCGAGGAGAAGTACAACGAGAATTACCGTGATGATAATAGAATCAACTGCCACGATACTGGTACAGCTCCATGTAAGACAGCTTGTCCAGCGCATATTGCTGTTCAGGGTTATCTTAAGATGGCTCGCGAGGGAAGATATGATGACGCTCTTGCACTTATCAAGAAGAGAAATCCATTCCCAGCAGTTTGCGGACGTGTTTGTAATAAGAGATGTGAGACAGCTTGTACAAGAGGTACAATTGATGCAGCTGTTTCAATTGATGGCGTAAAGAAGTTCCTTGCTGATAGAGATCTTGACAAGGCTACAAGATACGTGCCTAATATCGAAATCGCTTCTAACTGGTATAAGAGATGGCCTAATAAGGTTGCTATTATTGGTGGTGGCCCAGCAGGTCTTACATGTGCATTCTATCTTGCAGAGAGAGGCTACACACCTACAGTATTTGAAAAGAATGCTGAAGCAGGTGGTATGCTTAGATATGGTATTCCTTCATACAAGCTTGGAAAGCAGGTAATCGCTGCTGAAATTGATGTCATGAAGGAAATGGGTGTTGAAATCAAGACTGGCGTTGAGGTTGGCAAGGATATTACTCTTGCTCAGCTTCGTGAGCAGGGTTATGAGGCATTCTACATCGCAATTGGATGTTCAGGCGGACGTCGTCCTGGAGTGCCTGGTGATGATGCTGAGGGCACATTTACAGCTCTTGATTACCTCAAGGAGTCTAACTGTGGTGGCACACCATTTGAAGGACGTGTAGTAGTTGTTGGTGGTGGTAATGTTGCCATTGATGCTTCTAGATGCTCAGCTAGAAATGGCGCATCTGAGGTTACACAGCTTTCGCTTGAGCAGTGGGATGAAATGCCAGCTTCTGCTTCAGAGAAGGAAGAGGCACAGAAGGACGGAGTTGTTCTCAATCCAGGTTGGGGACCAAAGGAAGTTCTTACAGAAAATGGTAAGGTTACAGGTATCATATTCAAGAAGTGTACTCAGGTTAAGAATGCTGAGGGCAGATTTGATCCTAAGTATAATGAGAATGACACAATTGAAATCGCTTGCGATAGAGTAATCTTCGCTGTTGGTCAGGCTTCAGTTTGGGGAGACCTTCTTAAGGATGAAAAGGTTGAATTTAGAGGACCACAGCTTGCAGCTGACAATAGAACATACCAGGTACAGGGTGCACCAGATGTATTCGTTGGTGGTGATGTTTACACAGGTCCTAAGTTCGCAATTGATGCTATTGCAGCAGGTTATGTTGCTTCAGAGTCAATTCACAGATACGTACAGAAGGGTCATATGACAATTGGACGTAGAAGTGATGAATTCATCCAGCTTGACACTGATGATATCCTTGCTCCAGAAGGATATGACACAGGTGCTAGAAACGAGGCTGGTGATAATACAGCTCTTGATGCAAAGACATTTGAAGAATATCATCTTACTCTTACAGAGGAGCAGATTAAGAAGGAGACAGCTCGTTGCTTAAGCTGTGGTAAGAATGTAGTTGATTCAAACAAGTGTATTGGTTGTGGTATTTGTACTACAAAGTGTGAATTTGATGCTATTCACCTTCACAGAGATAATCCACTTGGAACATCTCCAGAGACAATGCGTGCAGCAGAAGACAAGTTCAAAGCAATGGGACCTCACGAGCTCAAGAGAATGGGTAACATCATTGCACACAAGAGCGATGAGTCAGTTGCTATTATCAAGGGTGAGAAGGATGTATACTATGTATCTCCAGAAGAGTACAAGAACATCGGAAAGAAGAAGAACTAATACACGGCTGTGTAGTAAACCACATCTGCATATCTGATGAATCATATGCATTAAAATTGTGCATTTCAACGAAAAAACCCCCTCGGGGGTTTTTTTGTTTCTTAAAAACAAGGCTTGTGTTAGAATTTTAACGTATAAATAATATTGGTCGGACTATGCGTTGCAGACCGAGGACAGGGAGAAAAATGGGCGAGAATAAGACAAAAATTATTGCTGTGGCTGGCAAGGGTGGAGTTGGAAAGACTTCGATTGCGGCTACAATGGTGAGAGTGCTTGTTGAAGCACATCCAGACAAAAAGATTCTTGCTATTGACGCTGATCCTGCAGTTGGACTCTCTACTGCTCTTGGCATAGAGGTTGGCACTACAATTGACGATATTCGTATGGAAGTAGTGGGTGCTGCAGAGGATGGCAATAACAAGACTGCGATTGAGCTTTTAGGAGAAGCAAGGTATCGTATATTTGATGCATTGGTGGAATCAAATGGGTTTAGTTTCATAGCAGTAGGCAGACCAGAGGCTGCAGGCTGTTACTGCAAGATCAATTCATATCTTAAAGAGGTAATCCATATTCTCTCAGATAGTTTTGATTATGTAGTTATAGATGGTGAAGCTGGTATTGAACAGATTAATAGACGTGTTATGGAAAAGGTAACACATTTAATGCTGATTACTGATTCGTCTAAAAAGGGTACTCAGGTTATTCAGACTGTTAAGAAGGTGGCTGATGAGCTGGTTATGTACGAGGAGGTAGGAGCTATTGCAAATAGACTTCCATCACTTGACGTAAAGGATTATATGGATACAGGAGATATACCTGTTCTTGCATATATACCATCTGATCCAAGCCTTGCTGAGTTTGACTTAAAGGGAGAAAATGTATTCTTCTTACCAGCAGATGCTGCTGTAGTAAAGGGCACAAAGGAAGCTTTGACAAAGGTTGGAGTTATATAGGACGAATAGTGCTTTGATGCCACAAAAACACTTTGAAACTTATTTAATGTTTATTAAAAATATAATAATTCTAAATTATAAAAGAGAGGGAGGAAATAGTGAAAGATTTAAAGCATTTGTATTATTTCGAAAAGCTGCTTGAAGATGCTAATAATGAGCTAATTGAGCAGGCAAAAAGCGAAGGCAAAAAGTGCATTGCTTCTGTATGTGAAAATATACCTGAGCCACTTTTGAATTTGCCAGGAGCTTTTTCTACAAGACTTCGTGCGCCTCGTACTGGCTCAATGGAAATGGCAACATATTATATGACCAGCTTCCTTTGCGAGTATTCGAGAGCTTTGCTTGAAAGAGCGATTGAGGGAGGCTACAACTTTACAGACTGCATCATTGCTCCTGATGGTTGTACAATGATGAATAGAGCTGTTGAAAATATGGAGCTTCTTAAGACAATGGACAAGCCAGATTTCTTCTATGAATTCATGGAGATTCCACAGAAGAATGATGATAATGCGCTGGACTTATATGTTCTTCAGTGTCAGAACCATATTTTAAAGCCTTTATCAGAGACTTTTGGTATTGACACATCAGAAGCAGCTATTAGAAAGGCTGTTGAAGAGCATAATGAGGTTTGCCGTCTGATTAGAGAAATTGGTGAATTCAGAAAAGAGCTTAATCCTAGAATTACAGGCTACGAGTTCCATATTATTACACTGGTTACTTATGTATGTCCTAAGTACTTACTTATTGACAAGCTTAAGGAAACTCTTGAGGAACTCAAGACTAGAGAGCCGGATGCAGATAACAAGTACAGGGCAAGAGTTGTCTATGTTGGTTCAGAGGTAGATGACGTTGATTGTATCAAGCTTGTTGAGGAGTCAGGTGCTTACGTTTGCGCTGATAGATTCTGTTATGGCTCATTCCCTGGAAGAGATGAGATCATTCTTAATGATGATGAGGATGTTGTTAGACAGATTTGTCGTCAGTATCAGGATAGAGCACAGTGCCCAAGATACTGGAATATGAAGAAGTTTACAGATCGTAAGGCATACGTTGATCAGCTTGCAAAGGATTATCATGCAGATGGTATTATTTATGAGCAGATTAAGTTCTGCGATCCTTGGGCATACGAGAGAATGACAGGAACAGCAATGCTTAGAGATGACTATGGTTACCCAGTTCTTGCTGTTGACAGACCATATCAGATTGGTAATTCAGGACAGATGCGTACCAGAGTACAGGCATTTGTTGAGAGTATTGAGATTAAGAAGATTCAGGGAGGTGGCAACTAATGGCAAAAGAGATAGGTGCAGAAGCTTTAGGCCGCTTCTATACAAATGGAAAGGTTCGCTCACGTCGTGAGTGGAGAGGTATCAAGGATACATGGTATGACTATACCAGATGGCTTTATATCATGAAACAGTTGGCTGGATTTATGATTAAGCCTAGAAATATCAAGGCCTTCTTTAGATATCGTTGGATGGTTAATTATTTAGCTGTTCCAATGATGGTAGACAGACATACACAAGGCCTTCGTGGTCCTTACCTTCGTATCTGTCATACAGAGCAGGATCTTGTAGTTTATGATGTTGCAAAGCTTCTCGACAATTTGTTCAGAGGTGATAGACGTATAGGAAATGATAAGAAGTTCTCTGATAAGGTTGTACTTGTAGATGAGAACGAGATGACATCTATTATGATGGGCTTCCCTACACTTAAGGGTCTTTCTCGTGAAACACCATCTACATATGTTGCCGTATTATTAAATCAGACAGCTGCACTTCACTATATTGATGTTGCTCAGGAGTTTGGTCTTGCCGGCGATGTATGTCCTATGCCAGAGGCTGAGGCAGGCGTTTCAATTGATGATGATGCTCCTATCCTTGGAAAGTGTGCAGTTCAGTGTAATACAACCTGTGATGGTTCACTTCTTTCAAACGATGTAATTGGTAAGAGAATGGAGCTCGAGGATGGTATTCCAATCTTCCCATTAGCTACTCCAATGCGTCATAAGGAAGACGATGTTCAGGAATATGCTGCACAGGAAATCAGAAACTGTATCAAGTTCATCGAAGAGCAGACTGGTGAAAAGTGGGATTGGGATTATTATTTTGAGTGCGCAAAGCGTGTTAATGAGTCTACAAGACATCGTCTTGACTGGCTCGATATGAATAAGACAGATTATCCACAGGTATTTGGTTCAAACCTTGCACTTTATACAGAGACAAACTACATGGCTATTTCTGGTAAGGTCGCAGCCTTCGTTGATGCTGATAGAAAGATTCAGGCTCTTGCAGAAAAGGCTTACAAGGATAAGATGATGATGGCAAGAGAATATCGTCATCGTGCAATCGTTTGGGGTGTTCAGTCACACTTTTATATGGACTTCCTCCTTTGGTTGTTAAACTGCTGGGGTATTGTTCCTCTTACAGATATGCTTTCAATGGTTAATACAAAGATGATTGCTGAAGAGGATACACCTGAGAACAGAGAGCAGGCTATGTATGATATAGCAATGCTTACAGAAAACATGATTATGAGAAACCGTACACACGGTGGATACAAGGTACTTTTGGATGAGCTTTGGGAGTTCTGTGAGGAATTCAGAGCTGATACAGTTATTCTTTGGGAGCATATGTCATGTAAGGCTCTTGATGGATTGCATGGACAGTTTGAGCAGAAGGCAAGAGAAAAGGGTATTCACCTTATTTGGGTAACTCATGACCTCTTTGATCCACGTATTGTATCTCGTCAGGGAGTTCGTGATCAGGTAAATAGATATATGAGAACAGTATTCCATGAGGAGCCACTTGATCCATCACTGGAAGTACTTACAGACGAGAATAGCTGGTAGAATGCATTTAAAAATTGTTATTTTTGACATAAACAAAACCAGCAAAATATTATTAAGGAGTAATAAATAAAATGAAATATTATGGTGGATGTGATTCTGGATCTACATACACAAAATGTGTAATTATTGACGAAACAGGCAAGATGGTAGCTGATGTTACAATAAGATCTCGTATTAATGCGGTTCTTAGCTGCGAAGAGTCATTGAAAGAAGCTATTGCTCAGGTTCCAGAGCTTAATGACGCAAAGGATTTAGCATATCTTGTGGGAACTGGATATGGACGTAACAAGGTGCCATTTGCAGATGAGAATATTTCAGAGATTAGCTGTCATGCTATGGGTGTACATGTAGCTGATCCTAATGTAAAGGCTATTATTGATATAGGCGGACAGGATGTAAAGGGAATTGCTATTGATGAAGACGGTACAGTTTTAAATTTTGCTATGAATGATAAGTGTGCTGCTGGTACAGGCCGCTTCTTTGAGGCAATGGCAAAGGCATTTGAAATGTCACTTGACGATTTCTCAAGCTTGTCTCTTCAGGCTAAAAATGTCATTCCAATTACAGCACAGTGTACGGTATTTGCTGAGTCAGAGGTTATTTCACTTGTTGGTGAGGGTAAGCCTATGGACGAGATTGCAGCAGGTATAGAGCTTTCAGTAGCGAAGAGATGCTTTGTTATGAGCAAGAAGGCAGGTGCTGTTGATTCGATTACATTGACAGGTGGATGTGCAAAGAATGCTGGACTAAAGGAGGCAATCGAGAAGGTTCTTAATCTTAAGGTTATTGACCTTCCAATTGATCCACAGCTTATGGGTGCGCTTGGAGCTGCTGAATTTGCTCGTCAGAAGGGCATGGCTAGATAGAAAGAATTTGGAGGTGGAAAATGGCAACATTTTTACATGTTTTAATGATTATAGCAATTGTATTTGTAGTGCTTTGGGTTCTTTCAATGATTGTTTATTTCTTTAATCTTGATATGAAGCTTCTTGCTTTAATGGAGCCAATTTTTAATAAGCATTATGACAAGATAAAGAGAGATAAGCATCTGTAATATACAGGACACTTGCAAAGGCAAATGACCGTAATATGCAGACTGTCAAAGAAACAAAATCTGTAGTATACAGATAAACAAGAGAGAATTGCATTTATGAAATTATATGATGATGTGATTACACATTGGGGCACTCTAATTGAAGAGTGCCCTAATCGTTGTAATAAGAGCACAGATGTAGCTGCGTGGGAAGACGTAGGAAATGAAAATATGGTTTTGCGTGGAGAGGCAGCCTATGAATTGGGCGGTTCGGACAGTAAGACGTATGCTTTGGGTGCAACAGCTGTAACAGATAATGAAGAGCTTGTTCCATGCGATGAGATTATTGTTGTAGGCCCTGATTTGGCGGAAATAAAGTCTGATGTACCATACGCAAGAATAGCTATTGCCAGAATAGATGGCGATACTATTGGTGAAGGGAATGTCCTTTATAATGCTATTAAAAAAGTTGAATATGTCAGATATCATGTAAATCCAAAAGGATTTATGATTAGAGTATCTGCTATGACAGGCAGAGAATGCGTCAGGGTATCAAAAGAGGCTATAGAAAATGGCATAAATTTTGAGAAGGTTGGAGCAACAATGCTTCATCAATACCATGAGAATCCAAAGATAAAAGCAGTAAAGCTGGTATTTATTACGGATCCTTCATTTGATTTTAAGGCTTTGGAAAAGGATATCAAGCTGGCGTCAGATATTACAAAGACAATTGATCATGCGCTAAAGGATATCAATATGGATTGTAATGTTTGCAATTTAAAGGAAGTATGTGATGAAGTAGAAGGCTTGAAGGAATTGCATTTTGGAAATGCAAAGGCAGAAATATAATATGACTTGTAAGAGTTTCCTAATTAGGAGGCTCTTTTTTTGTGCAAATTACTATAAGTGCGTTAAATAAATAACTATTCTTGTTGATAAAAATTCTCATTGATATAATGGACGCATGAGTATTATAGTGCTCGAAACAATTGATAGCAAATATTAAGGGGGAAAAGAATTTGGCTAGACTTACAGTTATGACAGAGGATAGAGCATCCGCTGCCGCTGATACTATGATGCGTGAGTTTGAGCAGCGTATCATTGCAAGTCCACCGGGAGTGTGTCCTGTAGATTTGCAGTTGGCATTTTTGAAGGTTTGCCATGCACAGTCATGTGGAAAGTGTGTGCCATGTCGTGTTGGACTTGGACAGCTTGAGAATCTTCTTGAGGATGTAATGAACAATACTGCCACAATGGAAACATTGGATCTTATTGAAGAGACAGCTAAGGCAATTCAGTATTCGGCTGACTGTGCTATAGGATTTGAGGCAGCAAGAATGGTGCTTCTTGGATTTGATGGATTTAAAGATGATTATATTTCACACGTGCAGAATAAGAAATGTATTGGTGAATTTGAACAGCCTATTCCATGTGTTGAGAAATGTCCTGCACATGTAGATGTACCAGGTTATGTTGCGCTTGTTAATAATGGGGATTATGCAGATGCGGTACGTCTGATCAGAAAGGATAATCCTTTCCCAACTGCCTGCGCACTTATTTGTGAGCATCCATGTGAGGAAAGATGTCGTAGAAACATGCTTGATAGCTCAGTTAATATCCGTGCTATTAAGAGATTTGCTGTAGATAACGCTCCTGCTGATAAGGTAAGAGTGCCAGAGTGTGCACCTTCAACAGGAAAGAAGATTGCTATTATTGGTGGCGGTCCTTCAGGACTTACATGTGCATATTTCTTGCAGCTGATGGGACATCAGACTGTGGTATTTGAGGAAAAACCAAAGCTTGGCGGTATGCTTAGATATGGTATTCCAAATTACAGATTCCCACGTACTCGTCTTGATGAGGATTTAAATGCCATTCTTTCAACAGGTGTTGAGGTTAGATTTAACACAAAGATTGGCAAGGATATCACTCTTGATGAGATTAAAAAGGAATTTGATGCTACCTATATAGCAATTGGAGCACAGGATGCAAAGCCATTTGATATAGAGGGCGGTGATGCTAAGGGCGTTATCCCAGCAGTTGACCTTCTTCGTGAGGTTGGACTTGAAAAGCCAATTGATTTCAGCGGCAAGAGAGTTGCTGTTATTGGTGGTGGTAATGTTGCTATGGACTGTGCAAGAACTGCCATTAGAGCTGGAGCAAAGACAGTTTCTATAGTATACAGACGTCGTGAAAAGGATATGACAGCATCACCTGTTGAGGTTAGAGGTGCTATTGAGGAGGGTGTAGAACTATATACACTTCAGGCACCACTTAAGATAGAAAAGGATGAGGCTGGAAATGCTGTAGCTCTTTGGACACAACCACAGATTTCTGGTGTATATGATAGTGCTGGTCGTCCTTCAGCAACTAAAGCAGATAAAGAACCAAATAGAATTGAATGTGATATTGTTTTACTTGCTATTGGACAGGAAATAGTTTCTGAATACTTTGATGAGAATGGTATTCCTACAAAGAGAAAGAAGATTGTTGCAGGAAACGACTGCTCTATAAAGGATATGCCTGGATTCTTCTCTGGTGGAGACTGCGTCTCAGGTCCTGCTACCGTTATTAAGGCTATTGCAGCAGGTAAGGTTGCAGCAGCAAATATAGATGAATACCTTGGATTTAATCATGAGATATCAGTTGATGATATTACTATTCCAAATCCTGTAATGAATGATAAGCTGCCTAGTGGTCGTATCCACCTTGCAGAGCGTGATGCATTTGAAAGAAGAAATGATTTTGAAGGCATTGAGCTTAATATGAGTTTGCAGGAGGCTAAGCAGGAGTCTGCTAGATGCCTAAGATGTGACAAGTATGGCTGTAGTCAGTTGAGAGGAGGCAGAGTAGACAGATGGTAAATGCAAAAATAAATGGAATAGATGTTACTGTTGAAAATGGTACAACTATTCTCAAGGCTTGCGATGATCTTGGTATCAAAATACCTAGACTTTGCTATTTGAAAGAACTGAATGAAATCGGTGCATGCCGTATGTGTGTAGTTGAAGTAGAGGGTAAAACCAATCTTGTGGCTGCATGTAATACAGTTCTTGATGAGGGTATGTCTATTCTTACAGACAGCCGTAAGGTTCAGCTGGCAAGAGTTTTGAATCTGAAATTTATTCTTTCGCAGCATGATTATCATTGTGCTACATGTGTTAGAAGTGGCAATTGCTCATTACAGACTTTATGTCAGGAATATAATATTAACGAGCTTCAATACAAGAGTGAGATTGAAAATCTGGATTGGGATGTAAACTTCCCACTTGTTAGAAATAATGCTAAATGTATAAAGTGTATGCGTTGTATTCAGATCTGCGACAAGGTTCAGACAATGAACGTTTGGGATCTTATGAATACTGGAAAGCGTACATCTGTTGGCGTAAAGGGTAACAAGGATATTAAAGAGGTGGATTGTGCCCTTTGTGGACAGTGCGTTACTCATTGTCCTACAGCTGCACTTACTGTTAGAGATGATACTAGAAAGGCATGGCATGCTCTTGCAAACGATGACAAGATAGTAATTTGTCAAATAGCTCCTGCTGTTAGATCTGCGTGGGGCGAAGCACTGGGTCTTTCTGATGAGGAAGCAACAGTTGGTAAGATGGTTGCGGCTGCAAAGAAAATTGGCTTTGACTACGTATTTGATACAGACTTTTCAGCAGATTTGACAATCATGGAGGAAGGCCATGAGTTGTTGGAGCGAATGGGCAAGATGGATGGACCAATGTTTACATCCTGCTGTCCAGGCTGGGTGAGATTTATCAAAACTCAGTATCCAGAATATGTTGACAATCTTTCTACAGCAAAGTCTCCACAGCAGATGTTTGGAGCGATTGCAAAGAGCTATTATGCAAAGCTTTTAGATGTAGAACCTGAAAAGATATTTGTTGTATCAGTAATGCCATGTTCTGCAAAGAAATGGGAATGTGATGTTCCTGAGGTAAACGATGCCTCTGATAAGGATGTGGATGTTGTACTTACAACAAGAGAATTTGCAAGAGCCGTAAATATGGCCAGAGTAAATCTTGATACATTAGAGGAGTGCGAGTTTGATCAGCCTCTAGGAATGGCAACAGGCGCAGGAGTAATATTTGGAGCAACAGGTGGAGTAATGGAGGCTGCTCTTCGTAGCGCTTATTACTTTGTTACAGGTGAAAATCCTGGAGCTGATGACTTTAAGATTGTTAGAGGTCAGGATGGAATTAGACGTGCAACAGTAAATATTGCAGGTACTGAAGTACATGCTGCTGTAGCATCAGGACTTGGAAATGCTAGAAAGCTTATGGAAATCATCAAGTCTGGTGAAGAAAAGTTCGAATTCGTTGAGATTATGGCCTGCCCTGGCGGATGTGCTGGTGGCGGCGGACAGCCTATTCACGATGGTGTTGAGATGGCCGAATGTAGAGGCAAAAAGCTTTATGACCTGGATGCAGGAAGCAAGCTTAGATTTTCTCATGAGAATCCAGCCATCAAGGATTGCTATGATAATTTCTTGGAAAAACCACTCGGACATCTTTCACACGAGTTACTTCATACTCATCAAAGAGAGTGGACTTTGTAATGTCTTCCTTGATACGGGGATAGATGTTTTATAAAAACGAGAGCATGAAAGTGCTCTCGTTTTTTTTGCAGAGTCGTACATATGAATTTTGACCTGTCGGGCGTGTGGCTCACGAGTAAGTATGCATCCACACAAACTTGTATATGAAAGTGTAAATATGGTATAATTTGTTCTAATTATGAGATAGTGTGCCTATCTATATGTTAGGGCAAAGAAAAGCCCATATTTCGTGGTTGTTGTGTTGCTAAGACACAATAACTTGGAGGTTAAAAATGGAAAAATTAGCAATTGATGGTGGCAAGCCAGTAAGAGACAAAAAAATATATTATGGATGTCAGTGGATTACTGATGAGGACGTTGCTGCGGTAGGAGAGGTTCTTAAAAGTCCATTTATTACATGTGGTCCAAATGTTGACAGATTGGAAAGAAGACTGGAGGAATATACTGGAGCAAAGCATGCTGTAGTAGTTTCGAATGGAACAGCTGCACTTCACTGTGCATGTATTGCAGCAGGAGTTGGACCTGTTGATGAAGTAATCACTACACCTATTACCTTTGCTGCTTCAGCTAACTGTGCTTTGTATTGTGGAGCAAAGCCTGTTTTTGCAGATATTAATCCTGAAACATACAATATTGATCCAAAGTCAATTAGAGAAAAGATAACAGACAAGACAAAGGCTATTGTTGCTGTAGATTTTACAGGTCAGCCTGTAGAGTGTGACGAGATTAGAGCAATATGCGATGAGTTTAATCTCGTGTTCATAGAGGATGGAGCTCATTCGATTGGTAGTGCATATGATGGCAAAAAGATTGGTTCTGTTGCAGATATGACAACCTTCTCCTTCCATCCAGTAAAGACAATCACTGGTGGTGAAGGTGGAGCAATACTTACAAATGATGATGATTTTTATGAAAAGCTTGTTTTGGCTCATACACATGGAATTGCTCATGGTGATATGATGGAAAATCCTCATGAGGAGCCATGGTATTATGAGCAGTTGTCTTTGGGCTACAACTACAGACTGACAGATTTCCAGAGTGCTCTTATCAATAGTCAGATGGATAGAATTGACAACTTCATTGCAAGACGTAAGGAAATTGTCGCAAGGTATAATGAGGCTTTCAATGAAATACCAGAGATAATTGTTCAAAAGGAAATTGAAAAAGCCGACACGTGTCGACATTTATACATTATTCAGCTCGACTTGGATAAGCTTACATGTACAAGACTTGAGTTCTTTAATGCTCTTGTTGCTGAAGGAATCCAGCCTCAGGTTCATTACGTTCCTGTATACTGGTTCCCTCATTATCAGAGACTTGGCTTTGAAAAGGGTCTTTGTCCAAATGCCGAAAAGGTATACGAAGGTATTATGTCAATTCCTCTATATCCAAAGCTTACAGATGAAGAGGTTGATGATGTAATTAAGGCTGTAAAAAAGCTTGTTGATAATTATAGAAAGTAAAGCTTTTGATAAGACAAAAATGCATGGATTTAGATGTATGCAAACAATAGGGATTTAAGGAAATTTGCAGAATATGTTTATTAATGAGGATGAGTTAATGACATGCCTGAGAAAGCAGCTTGAGAGTCACTTTCCTTTTTCAGATATGGAAAAGAGTATTCTTAAAGAAAACTTTGAAGAGGCATGTAAAAGAACAATGAAGTGCTTTTCGGGCCTTGCAAATAAGTACTATAAGGCTGATGACATTAACCCATATCATAGCGGTCAATATACGATTTTTCTTTATTACCTGGCTAATACGATTATAAAAAAAGCGAATAGCAATATAGGCAAGCAATCATCGATTGATAATGAAATATTAATTGATGAATCAAGTGTTAATAAAGAGAAAGTCGAGGAAAAGATAATTGCAAGCAGAAAACTCTGCGACAAGATATACATGTTATATAAGGCGATTTCTTCATGCGACTTATACTATGAGGTTGAGATGCCTGAGTGCTTTGGATTAGATCATCCAATGGGAACAGTTATTGGTCGCGGAGATTTTGCTGGCAGATTCTACTTTGTTCAGGGCTGTACTGTGGGGAATAATGCTGGAAAGTATCCTAGGTTTGGCGACAGAGTAATGATGTTTTCCAATTCAAAGGTTTTGGGCGACTGCAATATAGGCAATAATGTTCTAATTGGAGCGAATGCTTATATAAAGGATATGGATATTCCTGATAATTCAATCGTATACGGGCAGTATCCAAATGTTACTGTTAAGGAAAATCAGACAGACAGGATTAACGAGGTGTTAAAAACCTATTTTAATGATTAATAGCGGGGAAAACTAATGAAAAAATTGGCTGTAATAACAGCGCGAGGTGGTTCAAAAAGAATACCCAGAAAGAACATCAAAGAATTCTGTGGAAAACCGATTATTGCTTATTCCATTGAGGCAGCAATAAAATCTGGCGTGTTTGATGAGGTGATGGTTTCCACTGATGATGATGAAATCGCTGACATCGCAAGGCATTATGGTGCAAGCGTGCCATTTATGCGAAGCGATGATACATCAAATGATTATGCTACAAGCTCTCAGGTGCTTTTAGAGGTGCTAAAGCAGTACAAAGAAATTGGTCAAAAATTTGATGTTGTGGCATGCATTTATCCAACAGCACCTTTTGTGACGGGAGATAAACTAAAAGCGGCTGTTAAGGTAATGGAAGAAGAAATGCCAGATACGGTTGCTTCAGTAGTTCAATATTCGTTCCCACCACAGAGAGGTTTTTATGAGGTGGACGGCAGGATGCAGTTTGCACAGCCTGAGCACAGATCAACAAGAAGTCAGGATCTTGCAGCTATGTATCACGATGCAGGACAGTTTTATGTAATGAGAACAGACAGATTTGTTGAAACTGGTCAGATATTTGGCGAAGATATAAGACCAATCATTATCGACGAGATGGAGGTTCAGGATATCGATAACGAAACTGACTGGAAGCTAGCAGAAGCAAAATATAGGCTTTTGCATGAATTAATATAAAAACAGATAAGGAGCATTTATGAAGGGAATTATTTTAGCTGGTGGTTCAGGAACAAGATTATATCCACTTACAAAGGCAATATCAAAGCAAATCATGCCAATATATGATAAGCCAATGATCTACTATCCTCTTTCAACACTTATGTTGGCAGGTATTAGAGAAGTGCTTATTATTTCTACACCAAGAGATTTGCCAGTGTTTGAAGAGCTTTTAGAGGATGGCTCACAGCTTGGTATGCGTATTGAGTATGCTATTCAGGAGGCACCAAATGGACTTGCTGAGGCATTTATTATTGGTGAGGAATTCATTGGAGATGATGCTGTTGCTCTTGTTTTAGGAGACAATATTTTCTATGGTCAGAGCTTTTCAAAAGTGCTTAAAAGCGCTGCTGAAAGAACAGAAAGTCAGCCAGGCGCAACAATATTTGGATACTATGTTCGTGATCCTAGAGAGTACGGTGTTGTTGAATTTGATGAAAATGGTGTTGCTATTTCAATCGAAGAAAAGCCAGCAGAGCCAAAGAGCAATTATGCAGTTCCAGGATTGTATTTTTATGATAATAGTGTTGTTGAAATTGCAAAGAGCATCAAGCCTTCTGCAAGAGGCGAGCTTGAAATAACAGCTGTTAATAATGAATATTTGAATAGAGGCAATCTTCATGTTGAGACCTTAGGTCGTGGATTTGCATGGCTTGACACAGGAAATCACGACATGCTTCTTGCTGCTGCTGATTTTGTCAGCACATTCCAAAAGAGACAGGGCCTTTATATTTCCTGCATCGAGGAGATTGCATACAAGAGAGGCTTTATTGATAAGGAGCAGCTTGTTGCACTTGCTCAGCCACTTCTTAAGACTGAGTATGGTAAATACTTGATTGATGTTTCAAACGGACTGTAAATCAGCCTGTGATATTAATAGTGTATAAATAAAGAGATTAATCACCTATAAGTATCAGGGTATAGATACAACAAGCGTTGGATTTATGCCATGAGGGAAGGATGACATGGGAAAAATAACAGTAACACATGATGTAAACGGAATAGAAGGTCTTTGCATTATTGAGCCTACTGCATACGGAGATGAGCGTGGCTATTTTATGGAGACTTATAATCTCAATGATATGAAGGCAGAAGGACTTGACTATGTCTTTGTGCAGGATAATCAGTCTGCTTCTAAAAAGGGAGTTTTAAGAGGTCTTCATTTTCAGAAGAACTTTCCACAGGATAAGCTTGTAAGAGTAATAAAGGGTGCAGTTTATGATGTGGCAGTTGATTTAAGAGAAGGCTCAAAGACTTTTGGTCAGTACTATGGCGTGACACTCACAGAGGAAAATAAAAAGCAGTTTTTAGTTCCAAAGGGATTTGCGCATGGTTTTCTTGTTTTGAGCGATTATGCAGAATTTTGCTATAAGGTTACAGATTTTTATCACCCAGACGATGAGGGTGGAATAGCATTTGATGATCCTGACATTGCGGTTGAATGGCCAATGCCAGAAAACATGACCAAGGAAGATTTAACGCTTTCCGACAAGGACAAAAAAAATATGAGCTTCAAGGAGTATTGTGATGGAAAAGCTAATTAGCTTTATCTTGGGAGTATTTGATACAGTTGCAGATTTTTGCGTAGTTAATAAGGCAATAGTAATACCAGTTGCAACATCAGTTGCTGCCCTTGCTGTGGGTACTGGTAGCTATTTTACATATTCTGCAGTAAATCCATACCATGAGCCGGTTGTTGAGGTCGTGGTACAGGATATTGAAAAGCATGAGGCAGATATACCATCTTTGACAAGATGTGCAATAGTTTCAGATTCTATGGAAAAGGATCTGAATATATATCTGGTTGATGCAAACAATGAAAAGTTAGCAGGTGTACCATTTTCAGTAATGCTTGTTGATCCTAAAGCAGCAACAGAGATGACATCATATTTGGAGTCTATTAGCTCTTTTGATAGTCAGATTGTTGCCATAACAGGTGAAACAGTTGCTAGTGCAACAAGCGTATCTGATCTTGGCTTGGATGACTCGAAGAAAGGCTCTGATAATAAAAGCTCAGATGACAAAAATTCAGATTCAAAGAAGTCTTCAGATGATTCAAAGAATGGTGGCAAAAACACAACAGATGATGGAAATTCAAACGCTGAGCAAAGCACTGAGGATTTATATTCTCAGGCAAAAACTGTAGATATATCTACACTTGGTGTAGCTGATGCAGGCGCAGATGGCCAGACAAATGAGCTGACAGCAAACCTTTCAGATGAAGAAATAGCAAGCCTTGAAGCACTGTATGCTGACAGAGCTACAGCAGTAGAAGCTTATGCAACATTTTTATCTACATTAGGTGGAAAGCTATTTACTGATGAAGATGCTGACGGAATGATTTATGAAAAGGATCTTGAGCCTGGAGACAAGCTTATTGCCTTTGTTCCAGATGCAAGCTGTGCGCCTTCAAGCTATGCTGTTGCATGTAATATTAAAGATAAGGTTGAGTACAAGGCCGTTACAAATATTAAACAAAAAACAGTTAAATATAAGGCTTCCGATGACTCGCAGGGAGCAGAAAAGAAGGCTACTGAAACAGAAGCTACATTAAAAGATACTGTTGCCTCTGTTCCATCTGCTCAAATAAAGGGTAATCCAATTGCTGCAAAGCCTTCTATAAAGGCTGGAAGCGGCAAGGCAGGTCAGGCGGCTTTTGATAACAGCAAGGCGTCAGCAAAGTTTACTATTGCATCAACACATAGTCATACAAATGATGGCACGTGGAAGTCAGACGCAACTAATCACTGGCATGTCTGTACAGGTGCAAGCTGTACTGCAGCAAATAAAATATATGATTCGGCAGCCCATACACCTGGAACAGCAGATGCTAATGGCAAGGTAGTATGTACTGTTTGCGGGTATGTAATAAATGCTGGAAGCACATCCGGTAGTGGTACATCAAGTGGAAGCGGCTCAGGAAGCGGCTCTGGCTCTGATTCAGGTTCAGGCAGTGGATCGGGAAGCGGCTCAGGAAGCAGTTCTGGCTCTGATTCAGGAAGTGGCTCTGGTAGTGGTGATTCAGGCTCTGGCTCGGGTGATGGATCAGGTAGCAATTCGGGCTCAGGAAGTAGTTCTGAAGGTAGCCCTACCGCGTCTAGAAAAACAACTACAGCTGCTAAAAAAGCAACTACTGCAGCAACAAAATCTGCAACAGTTGCTAAAATGTCTACCTCAGCAGCAATTGTAACCAAGCATAGATTATTTTCAGTTGGTGCTCCTGGGGACACAACAGAGGATGCAACATTATCTGTAGCGCAAACAGCTGCAACAGAGAATTCAGTTACACTTACAATTACGAAAACAGCTAACGTTGGTGCTGTTACAATGAATGGAGCAGCGGTCAACGGTTCGGTTGTTATTAATAAGGCGGGAACATATACATTTGCTGCAACAGCTACTTCATCTACAGGAACAACGGCACCGCTTTCTGTAGTGGCAACTGTTACATTCCCATCAGTAGACACAACAACACAGCTTACAGATGCGTCTGGAAATAAGCTTTATATTGATGCAGCATGTACTGTGCCAGCTACTTTGGCTAATGCTAATGCAGATACAGTCTGCTATTATCCAGGAACAATAACTTACTATGGATGGCAGGTTATAAATGGTATTACATATTACTATGACGCTAATGGAAACAGGGTGACTGGCGAGCAGGTTATCGGTGGTGTGAAGTTTACTTTCGCCGCTGATGGTGCTTTGCAGATGAATGGAAGCGGATATGGTATAGACGTTTCAAAGTGGCAGGGTAATATTAACTGGAGTCAGGCTAAATCAGTTGCAAGCTTTGCAATAATAAGATGTGCATTCAGAGGTGCATCAGGTGCGCTTCAGATTGACCCTATGTTTTTAAGTAATATGTCTGGTGCAAAGAGTAATGGTCTTGCAACAGGTGTTTACGTATATTCTACTGCATTAAATGAGGTAGAGGCTGTTGAAGAAGCATCACTTGCTGTTGCTTTAGTGCGTCAGGCGGGTGGCGTTAGTCTTCCAATTTATATTGATATGGAGGATACAGCAAGAGGTCAGTCGAGATTATCAAATGACCAGAGAACAAGCATTATCAATGCATTCTGTGCAACTGTTGCAGCGTCTGGATATCCAACAGGTGTATACGCAAGTAAGAGTTGGTTGACATCGTCAATTAATACAGGAGCATTGCCTGGCAACTATTCAATATGGGTGGCTCAGTATAATACAAGCTGCACATACGCAGGCAGAAAGAATATGTGGCAATACACTAGCAAGGGATCTGTGCCTGGTATTAGTGGTCATGTAGATATGAATATAAAATACTAGTTGTTTTACGAGGACTAAGATAAAAGATGCAAGATGATAGACGAGAATCTAAAAAAAGTGCATTTAGAGGCATAAGTGATGTGGTACTGACAGCAGTACCAGCCATCACTTTTGCTGCTTTGTGGCTGGATGTTATCAATCCTATGCTTCCATGGGGATTTTTATCAACAGGAAATTACCTAATGATAGGCGTTTATGCAGTTTTGGTAATGCTTGTTGTTAATACCTTCGGTGGATATAAAATAGGTGTTCAGCGTATTTCAATATGTGCACTTTCACAAGGCATTGCTATAGTTGTTGTAGATATTATACAGCTGATTATATCGGTCCTTATGATGAGACGTCCTGAAATGGTGGGGCGTGTGCTGGGCATGTACATAGTACTAGCTATTGTACAGGCTATACTTATGCTTTTTGTAACATATATTTCTACAAAAATTTATAGAATGATTTTCCCTCCATATAATATGCTTATGATTAATGGAGATCATGTTAATTTTCTGTCTGAGAAGATGAATCGCAGAAACGATAAATACAGTATCAGCGGACAGATTAGCTGCGATGAAGATATCGATGTTATAAAAGAGAAAATCAAGGAATATGACGCTGTTGTTATTAATGATGTTCCTTCAGAAAAAAGAGGAAAGCTGTTAAAGCTTTGCTTCGAAACTAAAACAAGAGTGTATTTTACACCTAAGATTTCAGACATAATTGTTAAAAATTCGGATGAAATCAATATTTTTGATACGCCATTATATCTGTGTAAAAACGTTGGGATGACATGGTTTCAAAGAGGCGTGAAAAGAGCGGGAGACATTTTTATTTCGCTTGTTGGAATCATTATTACATCACCAATTATGCTTATTACTGCAATATTGATTCATTCTTATGATAAGGGCCCTGTTTTTTATAAGCAGACCAGGGTGACAATAGATAATAAGCCTTATCAGATTATGAAATTCAGAAGTATGATAACAGACGCTGAAAAAGATGGTAAGGCAAGACTGGCATCAGAAAATGATTCAAGAATTACACCAATTGGTAAGTTTATCAGGGCAACAAGAATTGATGAATTACCACAGTTTTTCAATATTTTAAAGGGTGATATGTCTGTTGTAGGACCTAGACCTGAAAGACCAGAAATTATGGCAGAATACGTAGAATCTGTTCCAGAATTTGCTTATAGAACAAAGGTGAAGGCTGGACTTACAGGCTACGCACAGGTCTATGGAAAGTACAATACCACCAGCTATGATAAGCTGAAAATGGACCTGATTTACGTAGAAAAATGTTCAATCTTTGTAGATATACAGCTGATACTTATGACACTTAGAGTAATCCTTACTAAGGATGCGACAGAGGGTGTCGAAGAAGGTCGGGTAAATGCAAATGTTTCTGGTGCTGCAAAGAATACGGAAGAACAAGCATAAATCAAGGCGTATAAAAAAAGATAATATATAGAAAATGAAATAATAGAATTGCTTGAAATACAAGAACAAGCATAAAAAACACGAAAGAAAAATCGGACGCGTGTAGGAATTATATGAATAAAAAAGCTTTAATGCATGCTCATACAGCATACATGGTGGCAAAATTTAATATGGATAATATCAGGCTTTTAGAAAGCTTAGGCTACGATGTGGATGTTGCCTGCTGCTTTGATATGCAGGATAGTGCTCTTTCACCTGCTGCTCTTGACGAATTTAGAAAAGATTTAGCAGATCATGGAAACAGACTGATTGAGACAGATTCTCTTAGAAGAATTGCTGATATCAAGGCTTTGATGTCTGCATATAAGACACTTAAAAGTGAGATTGAAGAGAATAGGTATGATATTATTCATACTCAGTCGCCAATAGGTGGTGCCATATGCAGACTTGCAGCTAGAAAAGCAAGAAAAAAATATGGCACGAAGGTTATCTATGCAGCTCATGGCTTTCATTTTTTTGAAGGGGCTCCAAAGAAAAACTGGCTGTTGTTTTATCCAGCAGAAAAGATATGTGCCAGATTTACAGACCTCTTGATAACAATCAATGGAGAGGATTTTTCAAACGCTACCAAAAGGTTAAAGGCTAAAAAGACTATTTATATACCTGGAGCAGGTGTTGATATAGATAAATATTCACTTACCGAAGCAGGAAGAAACAGTGTAAGAAGTGAGCTTGGTGTAGATGACGATACAACAGTGATTTTGTCTGTTGGTGAATTGATTCCAAGAAAGAATCACATCACTGCGATGAAGGCTTTGGCATCTATAAATACAGACAGAAAATGGCTGTACATTATAGTAGGCAGAGGCAAGATAGATGAAGAACTCCATGCAAGCATTAAGGAGCTTGGAATGGAGGGAAAAATTAAAATGCTTGGCTTTAGAAGCGATATAGCAGATATCTGTGCTGCCAGTGATGTTTATTTGTTCCCTTCATTTCAGGAAGGCCTTCCTGTGGCTTTAATGGAGGCAATGTCAGTAGGACTTCCAGTAGTGGGCAGTCGAATCAGAGGAAATGTTGATTTGATAAAGGACGGCGAAGGTGGATTTTTATTTGATCCACATTCTACTGATGATTTGAGAGCAGCAATGGAAAAAATGCTTAGCCTGTCTGAATATGATTGGAAATCTATGGGGCAGATTAATAGAGATACAATGGTAGGATTTTCGATCACAGCCGTTAATCAGTGTATGAAAGATGCATATGAGGATATGACATCGTAGAAAGCTGCTGCTACACAAAAAATAATAAAGTAAGCAATAATATCAGTTGCTAAAATAGAATAATCGAGACATAAGAACATCATAAAACATGGATAAAAGAGAGTATAAAGAATTAATTGAAGAAGATTACAGGGTATATGATGAGGGCAGAGGCCTGTCAAAGCTTCGTCTAAAAATGCAGATACCTGGATATAAAATTACTGTTTATAATCGCAAGTGCCATTATTATGCCAGCAAGTCATATTTAAAGCCGCTGGCTATAATTACAAGATTAAAATATCACAGCATGTGCATGAAATATGGAGTAGATATTCCTTCTGCAACAAAGCTTGGCAAAGGATTTCATATAGCACACATGGGTGGTATTGTGATTAATCATGAGACGGTTATAGGCGATTACGTATCTATTCGCACGGGGGTGTGTATAGGTGCAAAGGATGGCAAAGCACCAGTGATAGGAAATAACGTTGATATAGGCGTAAATGCGACAATTATTGGCGGAATTACAATTGGTGATGGAGCAAAGATTGGCGCTGGAGCGATAGTTGTAGATGACGTGCCAGCAGGTGCAGTCGCTGTGTCGGCTAAAGCAAGGGTGCTATAGTCATCTGCAATAAAAAGACTTCCAGAATGCTATATGGCGATAAGTCTTGAATAATTGGGTATAAGATAAATATGAAAATATTATACATTTGTAAATCAAAAATATATTCGGGTGCAGAAAATGTTGTTTGCACGGTAATGAGCGGATTGTCAGAGGGCAATAGTGGTATTTACTTTGCTGCAAAGGGTACAAATGAAGCTGTACTAAAAAAACTTGGTGTTGAGTACGAATTAGTGGACGTAGTTACAGAAGAGACGATTACCGACGCTATAAATAGACATATGCCAGACGTAGTTCATGCAAATGATTTTAGTGCATCCTATATGGCAGCAAAGGCTATAAAGAAGTCACAAAAACCAGATGCAAAGCTAATTAGTCACATTCATAATAATCCGCCATGGATTAAATCTATTAATCCTAAAACGCTTGTTTATGCAAGTGTGTGCAAGACATTTTCAAAAATCCTACTCGTGTCGGAATCTGTATACGATGAATATGTATTTAGAAACAAGCTCAAGGATAAGTATATTGTTGTAGGAAATCCGTTTGATAAATCATCGGTATATTCAAGAGTATATGATGATAACAAAAACATAGAGTCTATATATGCAGGAGAATACAATAGCGACCTGCTGTTTGTCGGCAGATTAACAGAACAGAAGGATCCACTTGGATTTATAAGATTAGTAAATGGAGTAAAAAGTAAGCTGTCTGATAAAAAATCTCTAAAGGCTATTATGGTTGGCGCTGGCGAGATGGAAGAAGATTGTAAGGCACTTATTAAAGAGCTTGGTCTTGAAGATACAATTACCATGACAGGCTTTGTAGACAATCCATATTTGTATATGGCGGCAACAAAGGTGCAGGTAATGCTTAGCAAGTGGGAAGGCTTTGGCCTGGTGGCACTTGAAGCATTTACATTTTCAAAGCCAGTTTTGGCAAGAAAAGTAGGCGGACTAAAGGACATTGTCACAGATAAAGAAGGTTTGTCGCTTGATTATAATCCAAAGAACGATAAGACAACTGATAGTGATGATTCACTTGATGTAGCTGTAAATGAAGCAGTGAAACTTTTGTCTGACGATGATTACTATACAAAGAAGTCAAAGGCTGCAGCAGCAAAGGCAGATGAATACGACAATGTCGAAAAGTATATAAAAAGGCTGGAGGAAATATATGAGTCCTAGATTATATATGGTTATTCCTTGCTACAATGAGCAGGAGGTTCTTCCAATAACTGCTCCTTTATTTTTGGAAGAGCTGAATGAACTTATAGATAAAGACAAAATATCTAGTGATAGCAGAATCTGTTTTGTTAACGATGGCAGTAAGGATGATACCTGGAATATTATAAAAGAATTGTCAAAGCAGGATGAGCATTTTATAGGCATTGCTCAAAGCAGAAACAGAGGACATCAGAATGCAGTCTTGGCAGGTCTCATGGAGTCAAAGGATAAGTGTGATATTACTATCTCTATAGATTGCGATGGGCAGGATGACATAAAGGCTATGGAGGCAATGGTTGATGAATATGCAGCTGGTGCTGAGGTAGTATATGGCGTAAGAAGCAGCAGACAAACTGACACTTTTTTCAAGAGATTTACGGCTCAGTCATTTTATAAGCTTCTTAACAATATGGGAGCAGAGGTTGTTTACAATCATGCAGATTACAGATTGATTTCTTCAAGAGTATTGCAGGAGTTTGCAGGCTTTAAGGAAGTAAATCTTTTCTTGAGAGGAATGATTCCTTTGGTAGGCTTTAAGTCTACCAGTGTTTACTATGAAAGACATGAAAGACTGGCTGGAGAATCACATTATCCACTTCGAAAAATGTTGGCACTTGCTTTTGATGGTATTACAAGCCTTTCAATAAAGCCAATCAGATTAATTACATCAGCAGGCCTTATTGTGGCTTTACTTAGTTTTCTTGGAATAATCTGGGCTGTTGTAAGAGCCTTTACAGGACATACTATTACAGGATGGACGTCAACAGTATGTATAGTTTGTTTTGTTAGTGGTATTCAGCTTATTTCGCTTGGAGTAATTGGCGAGTATATAGGAAAGATATATATGGAGACCAAGGCTAGACCTAGATATATTATTAGTGAAAGAACTGAGGATGATAAATAATTCTCATAGTAATATAAACCGAAAATGAGGTTTGACATAAATGACAAAAATCAAGGAAGAATTAATTGATTCAGTAAAAAATAGAAGTAAAGCAGAGCTTGCTATTATGATAGTGATATGGCTGGCTGGATTATTTGTGATGGGCTTTGCCTTCAAATACTTTTATACATATGCATTTTCTGTGGCTGGAAAAGGCATAAGGTATAAGGGTTATTTTGCATTGATTTATATAGCGATGCTTGCTGTTACATTATATTTTGTTTATTTTTTGACCATCAAAAGGAGCTTTGAATACACAAAGCTGTTTTTGGTTATTACGATTGGGTATTCTATTGCCATGCAGCTTGTTATGCCACCAATTTCTGGTGCAGATGAAGCGATGCACTTTATATCAGCATATCATGCGTCAGATATAATAATGGGCAAAAAGGACCAGATTGTATCAACAGATGGTGGTGCAACAAGAGCTAATACTACATATTTCTATGAGATGAGACAGGAGGATACAGAGTATTATTATGTCAATGTAACCTTCCCTGATCAGTATGAAACAATTATCTATGGCAACTGGTTTGGAGTGGATAAGGATAAGCTCGAGCATGTAATGATAACTGACGATTATGTGTCCTGGTATAGATACATTTTTGCAGGACTTGGAATTGCAATTGCCAGATGGTTAAAGCTTGGAATGATGAGTATGCTTTTCCTGGGCAGATTTATGAACAGTCTGTTTTTAATAATAGCAGGCTACTTTTCGATAAAGCTGATACCTAGAGGCAAGGCTCAGATAATAGCCTTTGTAATGTCTCCAATGGTATTGCAGCTTTGCTCATCATATTCATATGACACACTGAGCATAGTATGCACAATGCTTTTGGCTAGTCTTATTTATTATTTTGCACAGCCAGAGGTGACCTTTAAGTTTTATCATGTATTTTTGATATTGGCAGTATACGCACTTCTTCTTCCAAATAAGATGGTATATGTGGCTTTTGGATTTATGCTTTTTATCATTCCTTGGAAGAGATACAAAGGAGCATTTGGCTCAGAAAAAATCAAGTTCTTCCAGTCAAAGCTATGGAAGGTTATTAGATTCTTTATACTTTTTGCCTTTGTAATTGTAGTGCTTTATATGGTATTCAAGGTATTGCTTGAAGTATCCTGGACACTGCAAAGAACATACGGTTCGACTATTGAACAGGATGGATCAAGAGCATCATTTACTCTTGATTATATGATAATGCATCCAGATGAGACCTGGGCATACATCTTTAACAGCATAAAGCAGTACTGGGTTTTGGATATGCTCGGAATAATGGGAAAGACACTTGGTCATCACAGACTAAACGTGTCAGTTCCAACATTTATTATATTGATAATGTGGGCAACAGTTATTGCAGGCATTTTTGTAAAAAGAGGCAAGGGCTATAATGCAAGAGCTATAGTATTTACTGTTATTTCAATGGTAGTTGTTTATATATTTATCTACATAGGCTGCATGATTAGATTTACACCAACAGAGGGATCTGACAGAGTACAGATTGCCTATAGATATTATTTGCCTATTTTTGAGGTCTTCCTCATGATGCTTGGAACAGACAGTAAGGAAAACAAGGCTACATTAGGCCTTTTGTATGTGCAAAATCTTGCCCTTGTTGGTGCGCTTACATATTCATTGATTTATCTGATGAACTGGGACCAGGCGAGTTATTTTTCGTTCTAAATGAAGTAGATGCTGAGATTAATTGCTGTAAATGCGATGTATGTATTTAGAAGCATATTTAGAGGTATATATTTAGAGGTATAGTTAGAAGTATATATTTAGAAATATATATTTAAAAATATATTATATAGAAATATAGAGATATATAAGATATGAGTGATACAAAGCTAGAATCACTAGTATTTGGTAAAAAAATATTATTTATTGGACCAAGATACTTTGATTATTCTAATGAAATAAAAAGAGTTCTTGAGGATAAAGGCGCAAAGGTTGATTATATTGTTGAAAATATAGATTCAACCAGTTACTTTTGGTTATTTGTTAGTAAGCTGCCAAGAAAGCTTTCTGATAGTCTGATTACAATGCATTTTGATAATGAATTAAAAAAATGCAAGAATGATTATGATTATATATTTTGCCTGAGAGTAGGATTGTTCAATGAGATAATAATCAAACACGTGTTGGATAAATCGCCTGAGGCAAAAACAAGACTTTTGTATTGGGACTCATGTAAAAATATGAGATATGCAGATGATCTTGGAAAGTATTTTGAAAAGGTTTTTTCGTTTGATCCAGATGACTGTAAAAGACACGAAAAGGATGGATGGATATTTAGACCAGACTTTTTTATGCAGAGCATGGAAAAGATATCAGAGGGTGATGGTAAAAAATATGATGTGATATATATTGCATCTCTTTCAAGAGAAAGAGCGCGAGCATATCACAGGCTGAAGGCGTATTGTGATGAACACAATATGACCCTGTATGCCAGATTTTTCTGTAAGAAGCTGATATTTGATATTCAAAAGAGAAAGACAAAGGAATATCAGGATATTGAGCCGGGTGTTGTTATTCACAAGGGGCTTTCTTTTGAGGAGATAGTGGAAAAAATGTCGGATACCAGATGCATGTACGATTTTTGTCACACATCGCAGTCGGGGGCTACCATGCGTACCATTGAGTGCGTAGGAGCAAAGCTTAAGATGGCATCATCAAATCAGACATTAAAAGACTATGATTTTTATGATGAGCACAATTTTTATATTGTGCCTGATGATATGGATGGCCTTTATGAGTTTGTAAAGGAAGTAAAGTACCAGGATTTGCCAGAGGATATTTACGAGAAATATTCTTTAGAGTACTGGCTAGCTGAGGTACTTGCATAATCAGAATATGTCTGATGGCTGAGATGTTTGAATAATCAGAATATGCCTAATGGCTGAGATGTTTGCATAATCAGAATATGCCTGATGGCAAAAGCTTTGCATTTTCTAATCCGGAGAATAATAAATGTTTTCTAAAATAATAGATAAGTTTAAGTCTGCGGACTTTATATTGGTAACTATAAGTACGGTAATATGCTCCGGATTATCTTTTGTATTTGGAGTGTTTGCTAAAAAATATGTGCCACCACTGGAATATGGAATATACTCTACCTGCCTATTGGCACAGACCTATATGGCCTATGCGCAATTAGGCGTTTTTAATGCTTATAATAGAGATTATCCTCAAGCACTAGGCAGAGGTGATAAAGCTGACGCTGCAAAGATGAAGTCAACAGCGTTAACATTTCAGATTGCTATTTATATGCTTGTTTTAGTAGCATTTGAAATAGTGGTAGCAATTATTTATCACGGAAGCTTTGGTTCAAATCTTTACGCAGTGGGCTATGCTCTTTGTCCATTTATCATTTTGATAAAAAGTGTTGATGACTTTTCTGTACAGACGACGAGAATACATGGCTATTACAATTTTTCGGCAGGTGTTGGACTTATCAGGACAGTACTGGCTATGGCGTGTGGAATACTTGCAGTAAAGCAGGTTGGCTATTATGGCTTGTATGTGATGCCAATAGCATCGTCATTGATAAGCATATTGCTGAATTATAAGAAGGGAATAAAGGGCACAAAGCTGTCACTTGATTTTGCGTATGCTTTTGGAATGATAAAATCAGGAATGCCACTTCTTATAAATGCTTTAATTTGGACACTTGTTACATCTGTTGATAAGTTTGTAATACTAATATTTTTGACTACAGAGGACTTGGGGATTTATTCTGTTCCAATAATGGGATTTACGGCTATGGTTTTAGTGCCACAGTCGTTGTCACAGGTCTTTTACAATAAGATGTCTATACTCTACGGTAAGTGTCAGGATAAAAAGATACTTTTGGATAAAGGCAGATTTTACACAATGAAGACTGCAGTCATAACAGCTGTTGCCTGCGTAATGGTGTACTTTATTATGCCAATATTTGTTGAAATATTTATGCCTAGATACACTGATGGAACACTTGCGACACAGATACTTGTAGTAGCAGTAGCTATATATTCAACAACAATGCTTTACAGCAATATCTTTTCTGTTGTAAAGCTTAACAAGGAACTGATAAAAAATTCGCTGTGGCTATGCTTATTCAATGTGATTTTTTCAACATCATTGGTTCTATTGGTAGGAAAGAATATCGAAATGGTTGCTGTAGGAACTGGAGTCAGCTACGCTGTGTATTCACTGCTTTTAATGATTAAAATGTCAAAGACCTTTGATTACTCTTTTACAAAGCTTTTGACAAGGAGCTGGGGACCAATGCTTTTGGTGCTGCTGCCTATGCTGTTGTTTGATGTCATGATTTCAAATATGTATATAGCAATGCTTTTATCGCTTGTGGTAGCCGGTATTGTTGGACTGTTTGTTATGAGGGTTAAGGAAGAATAAAACACTTTAGGGCAAGTATATGAAGCGTTTGTTAATGAGAGTGGTGATAAACGCCTAGAAGTGTGAAGAAAATGTTTTAAATAGGTGAGATTATATGTACAGAATAGCCTACATGGCACGTATTCCTTTGGATAAGATGAACGAGCTTATGCATAAGGAGCTGAAGGAAAAATATGATAAGGACGCGTATGGAGTTTTTCTGGTTTGGAATCAGAAGGAAGCTGATGAGGTAAAGAGCTTTTTTAATGGCGATATGACAGATAAGGCCATTGTAAATATTGCCGAATTTGTTAATGCTCATTGGGATGCAGCATCTTTTGATAAGCTTTCTATGTATGAGGAAAAATATGATGCAAAGCCTATTTGGAAATATATTTATACGGATAGGTTTTTGATTTATCAGGATGCAGACTTTTGTATGAGACAGACAGTTTGTTTCTTTGAGTTTTTTGAGGAGCTAATTGAAAAGTACAAAATTCAGCTTTACACGGATGAGCCTGTGGCGACCTTGTTTACATATGTAGGATATCTTGTGTGTAAGAAGCAAAATGTAAAGTACTTCCACCAGTTTGTCGTAAGAGGTGGCGGACAGGAGCTTTCAAGGCACTACTATGTTCAAGATCAATATCAGAACAATTTAGATTTTGATGAGAACTATATGGAAAGGGAGTATTCTCCTGAGATAGAAGAGGCCGCAGAAAAGTTCTTGTCAATTAGTGAATCACAGAATGATAAGCCTAATAATATGAAAATTGTGGCTAAAAAAACAAAGTTTGAAAGGAATCCATTTCTTACAATTGCTTTGTATATAAAGCAAAGATTTTTGAATCCAAACACTAAGGATAAAGGGGCTTACATTTATTATCAGGTATGGAGAACTGCACTTGATCCTTTGACCAATCAGTTCAGGGCAAGAAAGATCAAAAAATACTGTAAGCCAGTTGATTTTGATAGAAAGTATGTTTATTACCCACTTCATTATCAGCCTGAGGCATCGACAATCGTTTGTGCACAAAAATATGAAAAGCAGCTATATATTATAGATTCTTTGGCAAAGAGCTTGCCAGCTGATACGATGCTTTATGTAAAGGAACATTATGTAAGGCTTGGCTGTAGAGACATTAGCTTTTATGAGGAATTAAAGAAATTTCCGAATGTAGTAATGGTTAGTCCATTTGAGAATCCATTTGCATTAATGCGTAATGCACAGTGCGTGGTTACACTTACGGGCACGGCTGGTTGGGAGGCTCTTCTTATGAGAAAGCCTGTTATAGTTTTGGGTGAGGTTTATTTTAAAAATGCACCTGGAGCAATCAAACTTGATGATATTTATCAGAATTATTTGCCAGCAATGGAGTCGTATGTTCAGCCTTCGAGAGAGCAGGTCAAGAAATACATTTGTGAGTATTTAAGAACCAGCAAAGAGGGAAATGTATATCAGGCGGATCCAAAGAGACATGAACCTGAAAATATCGAAAAAGTGACAAAGTCATTTGTGGAATATTTGAGTTGTAATATTAATTAGCGTAGAGATAAAAATGAGCAGAAAAAATTGGTTGGATGCAGTGAGAGGTTGGGCTATGCTTTTAGTTTTGGCATGTCACAATCCATATACTGCACAGAATGCAAAGGATATAATGTGGCCCTGCGTGGCAGTGTTTTTCCTGATAAGTGGCTATACCTATAGAGAGGGAGTGGCTTGGGACAAATACTTGAAATCAAAGGCGAGAAGAATACTGGTGCCATATCTTGTCTATGGGCTAGCACTAAGCGTATTGGCAAATTTGTATGTGCGAGGCATGTCCTTGAATGTTGAGGGCTTTGTTAAGTCATTATTTGGACTTTTATACGGTAGAGCATCTGTATTTGCGCCTAATTCTGAGTTTAATATACAGCTATGGGATTCTGCCTGTGGACCATTGTGGTATTTATCTTGCATGTTTGTTACCTGCATTTTTATGAAAATATTGACAGATAGACAGGGCATAAACAGATTTGTGGTGTTTATGATTTATCTTGTGGCAGGTATATTATCTGTGCATCTTAGAATAATGCTTCCATGGAATGTAGATGTAGCATTTATGTCAACTATTCTTATGTATGTGGGATATTTATGTGGACAGACTGACTGGTCTAAAGAGCCTAAATGGGTACTTGCTATATGTGGAATTGTGACAGGGCTTATATGTTATGCATTGGTACTATACAATGGACCAGGAAATATGACAATCGCGCTTAGAATATATGGTATTCATGGTGCTAAAAGCTTTATAGTATTTGCACTTATAGCTTCACTGGCATTTATTTATAAAAACTACGCGTGTATGATATTTGAAGGAACGATACTTTCTAGGGCATTGGAGCATGTGGGAAATAACACGCTAGTGATTCTTTGTACTCATTACTTTGTGTATATAAAGGTCGTTGGATTTATGGATCATTTTGGAATGCCTGTTAGTGGAGTCTTTATAGTGGTGAGATGGTTTGTGACGATGGCGGCTGTAATTGTTGCTGCGGATGTGCTTGGGGCTGTTTTCAAGAAGCTGGGGTGGAAGTACCTGTATTAAGAGATGGGGGCGTGGCTTCGGCTGTACCATGTGTTGATGCATATGGCTTCGGCTGTGCGGCTTGTTGGTGTGTGGCTCCGGCTGTACCATTTGTTGATGTATATGTCTTCGGCTATACCCTTATTATAATTATTAGGCTGACCGTTCACTAAGTGTCTTCTAAATATTATTTTGAAAAAATTTAACATCGTCGCTTACGTGACATCCGTGTCACGGGCGCGACTGAGCCTGACATCCTGTCAGCCTCTGTTAAATTTTTATTCAAAACAACATTAAGAATACCATAGATGATGTATTCCTTCGGCTGTACCTTTATTATAATTACTAGGCTGACCGTTCACTAAGTGTCTTCTAAATATTATTTTGAAAAAATTTAACACCGTCGCTTACGTGACATCCGTGTCACGGGCGCGACTGAGCCTGACATCCTGTCAGTCTCTGTTAAATTTATATTCAAAACAACATTAAGAATACACTAAGCTCACTCTAAGCCATAATAATTATAATAAAGGCACAGCCGAAGGCGAAAAGATAAAGAAGAAAAAGGCACAGCCGAAGATGGAAAGATGAAGAAGATAAAGGCACAGCCGAAGGCGGAAAAATAAAGAAGAAAAAGGCACGGCCGAAGATGGAAAGATAAATAAGACAAAGGGTACATCCGAAAATCAGAAGGTAAAGAAGAACAAAGATACAGCCGAAGGTAGGATGACAAAAAGGCACTATTATTGGCCAGAAGATAGAGAAATGGAAAAAACTGCGAAAAAATCTCAGAAAAAATTAATAATTACGCTAGCAATAGTAGGTGCAATGTTTTATGTATTAAATTTACTTACACCTATGATGCTGGATGACTTAGATTACTCCTTTAATTTTACTTCGTTTTTAAGAGTAAGCGACTGGGATAGGAATCAGAATCTAGGTGATATATTTGAGTCATTAAGGCATCACTATGTTTATTCTAATGGCAGGCTTGTTGTTCATTTTTTTGCATTTCTATTTTGCATGCTGGGAAAGAATGTATTCAATATTTTTAATACGATTGCTTTCCTTTTGTTAGGCTTAGTGATTTATTATCATGCAAAGGGTGACTTAAAGTCTATAAATATAAAGGCGCTAATATTCATATATACAATGCTGTTTTGGATAGTGCCAGACTTTGGGCAGAGCTTTTTATGGATGGTAGGTGCCTGCAATTATTTATGGGGTACACTTATAGTTTTAACGTTTTTGATACCATTTAGAAAAGAGGCGTTAAAGTCCAGAAGACTGATTTCAGGGGAAAATGAAACATGCACAAATAAAACGAAAAATGCAGGCAGTGATAGTTCAAAGACTGCAGAGACAAAGAACAAAAAACAAGTTGCGAACAATGTAGTAAAAGGCATCTTCTGTGGAGCTTTAGGTCTCATAGCTGGAACAATAGCGGGTGCGTGTAATGAAAATGCAGGCGCAATGCTAATATTTACTTTACCAGCATTTTTGTACTTTTATAAAAAGCATGGGGTAAAATGGCAGGCTTGGATGTTCACAGGCTGGGCAGGTACCATAGCAGGAATTGTGTCAATTATTATATCGCCTGGTCAGCAGACGAGACTATCAAATAGTGGTGGTTCGGGCATTGGACTTTGGATAAGAAATATATTTAGATATTCTTTTTACATGCTCAAGTATTGCTGGTTCCTGATACTATTAATAGCAATATTATTAGTAGTGTATTTTGTTATGCAAAAGAAAAACAATCGTGATTTTGCAATAAACAGTATATTAGTGGATATTCCTGAGGCAAGTGAGAGCAAGATTTTTATTCGAATTTTTGGCGTGCCTATGGTGTATGCTTTTGCCGTCATAGTATCGGTTTATTCAATGATAGTTTCACCAGATTTTCCAAAGCGTGCATGGGTGCTTAGCATTTGTCTGATGATTATTCTTATCATCCAAATGTACGACAGGGTGAAATATCAGTTTACTGTTGAGCAGGTGGAGAGCCGAATGGCAACCTTCATTTTTGTTTTAATTGCTGCAAATATATTTGTATTTATTAGTGCAGTTCAATCGCTTGGAGCAGTTAATTCTTTATGGAAGAGCAGAATGGAGATCTTTGAGCAAGCAAAGCAGGAGGGTGCTTATTCTGTAGATGTGGATGTAATTAGAGGGAATAGCAGGTACAGCTGTTATCCACCAACCGGTGATCTGAAGGAAGATCCTGATGTTTGGCCTAATACTGTTTTTGAAGAGTATTATGGCATAGAAAAAATTCGCGGTATAAATTAGTAGATAAGAGGAAGATTATGCTTTTAGCATTTGGCTCGATGTGCTTGATAATAGTTCATCTTGTGCTTTTCTTTATATTTTCATATGTTGCCGAAAAAGCATTTGAAATAAGCTTTGATGGTATGGCAGAGCGTGTCATTTATGGCATGTTCTGGTATTTTATACTCTTCCAGGCGTTTGCATTACCATTATCTTTGATGCAAAGTAGTCTAAATGCGCTGGTTCTGGCGTGGTGTCTTTGCATGTTGATTTCATGCATTTATGTTTTGCTTAGTAAAAGGCGTCAGGCCTTAGGCGATGCAAAGCAAGCTTTGAACTTTTTCACATTTGTGAAATCAAAGGATATTGTTGAAGGTACAGGTAAAAAAACGCGGATAAGTATAAACATAAAACATGTACTTTTAGCAGGTACAATTCTGGCCGTTTTGTTTTCTGTTATTCGTGCCGTTAATGGTTGGGACACTTTATATTATGTAAGTCTAATTAACGAGGCTGTTGAGACAAATACTTTATATAAGTATGAAGCTAACAATGGAATTTTATATGGAGTGCTTCCGGTAAAGTCCATTTTTTCATCATTTTATTTATCTTTTGCCGTTTGGGCAAAGCTTTTAGGGCTTCATGGGAGAATGGTTGCTCATTACTGTATAAGAGGACTTTGCGTGATTATGTCTACGCTTGTTACCTACAATATAGGTAGAAAGGTTTTCTTGAAAGTAGAAAGCGTTGAAGTTCTAGGTGGTAGGATAGATACGAAATCTGATGAAAGAGCACTCGATAGAACAGACAATGGAACGGACGATAGAGTAGATAATAGAGCACTCGATAGAACGGATGAGGGACTGACTGATTATAGGCCTGTAATACTTACGATAATATGGCTACTCATAAGTATATTTGCTACTGGCAATCATACAGGTGCCTTCTTTATGTTTGTAAGAGGCTATGAGGCAAAGGGCTGGTGCGTAAACATTGTTTTAGCCATGCTTGTATGCCAGGGATATGAACTGTTAAAAGTTAAATTAATCAGAAAGAGTAATGAGTTCAAACTGAATAGTGATGACAAACATAGTAGAGATGATGATCTGATTAGTTATGATGGTAAATGTCGTAATGTAGAAACCAATCCACAAAATAAGCTATGGATGATAAGCCTTGCAGCGGTACCTATTTCAATGTCATCTCTTGCTACAGCACCAGCAGGAATACTGGTGTTTGGAATAAGCAGTATGATTTTATGCAAGGATGTAAAATCCAACATTGGTTGGATGTTTAAATGTTTAGTTCCTGGGGGATTATATATTTTGGCATATTTGCTGCTTAGTCATTTCAATGTGCTGTATATATTTCCCTGGTAGAATGTAGCTATTTGAATGAGAATGATTACTTGAAAGCTACGACTGCTATGAATTACGTGTGAATTAAATAGCTGGCACTGCAGATGAAATTGCTTGTATATGAAATAGATATGTTGATATGCAGAGCGAACTACATAGAAAATAATAATAACAAATGAAGTTATGTATAGAATGATAATAGTGACAGTCTAAAATAGCGTGGTAGATAAGATAACAATAAGCATGGAAAGATTTCAAATCATAAAAATTGCATATGACTATATAGGCTCGATTTCTTGGCTAGTGCTTTCGTTTGTGGCACTGGCTTATTTGCTGTACAGAGCAAATAAAAAACAGAGAATTGGAATAATCGTCGTATTTGGAGTTTCATTTGTATTATTGTACAACGACTTATCAAGAATATTAATTGGTGAAATCTATGATGAATCATATTATCGCTTTTTCTGGTTGATTCCGTTTGTCATAATTGATGCATTAGCATTAACTATTTTCTTGTGTGAAAAGGGACGAGTAAAAAAATGGCAGAAGGCTTTGGTTATACTCGTGGTGGCAGTCGTTTTGGCGACAACAAACAAGAATTTCTTTGACGTTTATTTGGATATGCCAGGTAATTTCTGGCTGCTTTCAAGGGATGTATTCCCTATGAGCGAGATAATCGAGCGAGAAAAGGAAGAGGATAGACCAACCATTATTTTCCCTGAAGAGCTTGAGTACAATTACAGAACCTATGACAGCAGCTGTCAGTATGCCATTTTTAGAGATGAATATGAGAAATTTATAGCAAATGGATATGTGGCACCAGATAGAGACTTAGAGGACTATGATGATTTTGTTCTTGCTAACACTGTGACAAATCATGTTGCAATGAGCCCAGCAGAGTTTAAGACGGCGGTCGTTCATAAGCAGGTAGACTTTTTAGTGGTTCATATTGACGATAATCTAAGACCATATTTTGAAAATGTCGGTTTTGAACTGGTTGGAAATACCTACAATTATCAGGTCTACAAATATAAGTATAATTACTATGATGTCGCAAGAAATGCAGAAGAGGCTGATAAGAGACTGGCGGAAGCTGGCATACATGTAGATGATGTAGTTATTGAATTAAAATATAGAAATAAGCTAAATATAAATCGAAGCGAAGCAAACGATGAAGAAAATGAAAGCAATATAAGTAATGCAAATAACACAAATAATAAACATACAAAAATTTTAGTAGTAAATGATCTACACACCATAGTATCCGATTCTTCTGTAGTGGAAGAAAGCAGAGCAAAGGTAGATGAAAGACTAAACTGGGCCTGTAATGAAACAGGTGCCAAGTCACTTGATTCCTTTATGGCTTTGACAACAGGTCTTGATTATGCTGATGCTGATGCAATTTATTATGCTGGAGATATATTTGATTATCAGTCATATACAGGTGGAGATTTTTACGTAAAATATCATAACCTGTTAAAGGATGAGACAAAGAGTAAAATTACTTATCTTAGAGCAGATCATGATATAGGAAACTGGTATACAGGTGGCGCGCAGACGGATGAAGACACGTTAACAATTCAGCTGGCAAACACTGCAAGCTGGCAAAATGGCTATATAAAAGATTATGGCAATTTTGTAGTGGTTGGCTGGAACAATTCTACAAGTGGAATAGCTGATCCAGAGTTTTTGCAGCAGGCGGTTGATACAATTTATGGTAGCAAGCCGGTGATTTTGATAACGCATGTACCACTTGATTCTAAAGTAAATAGTGTGATTCATGATGCAGCAGCTTCAGTAGACGATAAGGGCAGAATAAAGCTGTGGGGTGGAGATGACAGTCTGTATATTGCAGATGGATTGACACAGATGCTGCTTGACGCAGTTTACGATGAAAATGGCATGTGCCAGGCAGTAATAGCTGGTCATTTACATATAGAGACAGCTGCACCTTTGACAAATACCTGCATGGAATATATTAGAGACGCAGCGTTCAAGGGAAATGTTACTAGATTTATTATAGAATAGGCTAATGAATATGCTGAAGAATAAAACATTTAGCTCTGTTGGATGGATGGTAACCTTATAAAAACCCTCAGCCTTGTTGTTTAGATGTACTAAATTTGATATAATCTATAATAATTATGTTCAATGATTGGGTGACTAGGCCTAATTGATAATGTTAATAATTTTGAGATGATAGATAAATGCTTGAATAATAATAGAATAATTGCATTTGTGATGGCGCTGCTGTTATGTGGAAGACATATAGTAGGGCTTATTCGTGGCGATTTGATGTGGATTAATTATCTGATTCTTTTAGTGGCGGGTGTGACGTGTCTTTTGATTTTGGTGAAGAAAAAAGACGTTTTATTAGACTTGTTTAAGAATCTGGGCTTTATATGGATAATAGCAATCAATATTATGCTATTTATCTATGGCAGATTTGTTGGAGGACCTGGTGCAGAAGCAGGATATTCCAGGTCGTACCAAATGCTTTCGTTTGTCTTTGTGGCAGTATATGTATTTTTGATGGTATTTGTATGGATGAAAAGTTCAGATAATTGCCGGGTGGAAACAACCTGCGAAAATGCAACAGTTCATAAAGGAAATGTTACATGCACAGGCACCACAACATTTAATAGCCTCATATACGATATAGCATGCTTTACAATACTTGGCTTTTCTGCTTATACAATAGGCTTTCTGATATATAGATTTGACTATATTAGATACTGTCTTGTAAATGGCTATGAGTACAGACTTGGTATTACGTTTGAAACAGGCGTTATAGAAACATCTATGATGTATGCGCTTTGTCTAGTGCCTTTAATATATTCTTTCTGGTTTGAAAAGAATAGAAACGCATTGCATATTATAAGTATTGTGCTTGGACTTATATTCCTAGCTTGCACAGGATCAAAGACAGGTATGCTTGCTGTACTGTTTAGTATTTTTATATTTGCGGTTTTTTCTGCAGAAACCAGAAAAAAGAGACTTGTCAGACTTTTGATTTTTATAGTAGTCGTTGGTGCAGCGGTTGCAGTTTGCATGTGTGTTCCTATTTTATATCAGACACTTGGCTATCGTATAGAAGAGGTGTTTACGACTATTGTAGCTGGAACAGATGCCATTGATTGGGAAAATTCCACATCAAGAAGACTTGGTATGATGAAGCTGGCCTTTAAGGAAGCGTGGGACAAGCCTATATTTGGTCATGGAACCTATTCTTTTGCTTATCAGGTGGGCGGATACGATGAAGTGGAAGGCGTGTATGTGAATTCACATTCGACATTTTCTGAGGTCCTTTATTCATATGGTTTATTTGGGTTTGCGCTTTATTATGCATTTCCGGTGTATGTAATTATAAAGACAATCAGATGCAAGGATAAGCCTGTAACAATGTTTGCAACGGCAATGATTGCATCGCTTTTGATATGTGAGCTAGGAAATATTACTATTGCAACTAGTATGCTGTGCTATGTGTTCTACACATTTTTGTACATGCTATTGAGAAGAGTAGATTATGACAAAACAAGGAATTAATGGAAGTAGTGTCAGAAGAATAGAAAGCCTGATAGAGATAATACTTTTGGCCATCATTTTTTATTTGGTCTGGGTATATCTGATATTTGATGAAGAGTTCTTCTTTCCTTATCTAGGCCGTGGAAAGTATATACTTATGGGCATATATGCTTTTATATCTATACTTTTTATACATTTTTGTGATGGCTTTAGATTTGGATATTTGAAGATGGCAGATATTGTATTTTCACAATGGATTGCCCTTCTTCTGACTAATGTAATTACATATTTTCAGATGTCTTTGATGGCGAATGTGATGATTAGTATCAAACCATTTTTATGGTTGACGCTGATTGACTTTATTACAGCCATTCTTTGTATTTATATTTTTAATTTGATATATAATTCGACATCTACGCCAAGAAATCTTTTGATGGTTTATGGCAATAAAGAATCTGTCAGTCTGAAGCTAAAGATGGATACCAGAAATGACAGATACAATATCACAAGACTTATTTCAGTAGATGCTGGAATAGATGCGATAGAAGAAGCTGCAAAGGGCTTTGATGGCGTTGTAATATGTGATGTAGACAGCAAGCTTAGAAATCAGATACTTAAGTTTTGCTACAACCAGGGCATTAGAACATATGTTACACCTAAGATTTCAGATGTAATAATGCGAGGCGCTGATGATATTTTGCTTTTTGATACGCCTCTTGTGATGGTTAAAACAACAGGCTTGTCTACTGAACAGCGTTTTGTAAAAAGACTTTTAGATATAGTATTATCGACTATTGCGGCAGTGATTTTATCACCATTTATGCTGATTGTTGCTATTGCAATAAAGCTGGAAGACAAGGGGCCTGTATTTTATAAGCAGACCAGAGTGACAATATCAGGTCAGAAATTTGACATTTTAAAGTTCAGAAGCATGATTGTTGATGCTGAAAAGCAGGGCGTAAAGCCAGCAACAGATCATGATGACAGAATAACAAAGGTTGGTCGTTTTATTAGAGCAACCAGAATGGATGAGCTGCCACAGCTTTTCAATATAATAAAAGGTGACATGTCTATAGTTGGTCCAAGACCAGAAAGAGTAGAGCATGTTGAAAAGTATACTGATGCTATTCCAGAGTTTGCCTTTAGATCAAAGGTCAAGGGTGGATTGACAGGATACGCACAGATATATGGCAAGTACAATACAACAGCCTACGACAAGATCAAGCTTGATTTGATGTACATAGAAAACTACTCAATAATGCTGGACATCAAGCTTGTGCTAATGACTATTAGAGTGCTATTTAAGAAGGAAAGTACAGAAGGCTTTGACAAGATCATTACAGTAGATGAAATAATTGAGAGCACAAAGGGGCTTGAGTAGTAATATAAAGGATAATACAAAGGGCTCGAGTAGAAATATAAATTTGTAGAATAAATCAGAAGGAAGGTAACAAAATGACTTCAGAATTTTTTAAAGACAAAACTCTTATGATTACAGGTGGAACCGGTTCATTTGGTTCTACAGTGCTAAAGCACTTCTTAGATTCGGATTTGAAGGAAATCAGAATTTTCTCAAGAGATGAAAAGAAGCAGGATGATATGAGACATGAGCTTCAGGCAAAGCATCCTGAGCTGGCTGGCAAGGTAAGATTTTATATTGGTGATGTTAGAAATATGCGTTCTGTAGAGGATGCAGTTCAGGGCGTTGATTATATTTTCCATGCAGCAGCATTAAAGCAGGTGCCATCATGTGAGTTTTTCCCAATGGAGGCTGTTAGAACAAATGTAGAGGGTACCGACAATGTGCTTCATGCAGCAGTTGCAGCAGGCGTTCAAAGAGTTGTTTGTCTTTCAACTGATAAGGCTGCTTATCCAATCAATGCAATGGGTATTAGTAAGGCAATGATGGAAAAGGTTATTGCAGCAAATGCAAGAGTGGCAGCTGACAAGACAATTATCACATGTACAAGATATGGAAATGTAATGTGTAGCCGTGGTTCAGTTATCCCTCTTTTCATTGATCAGATAAAGGCAGGAAATCCTATTACAATAACAAATCCAGATATGACAAGATTTTTAATGAACCTGGACGAAGCAGTTGATTTGGTTATGTTTGCATTTGAACATGGTGAGCCAGGCGATTTGTTTGTACAGAAGGCCGATGCATCTACAATCGGTGATCTTGCAAAGGCAGTTCAGCAGTTGTTTGGAGATACAGGTACAAGAATTATTGGAACACGTCATGGTGAGAAGCTTTTTGAGACACTTATGACAAACGAAGAGTGCGTTCGTTCAGTTGATATGGGCAGATATTATAGAGTTGTTCCAGATGGTCGTGACCTGAATTATGATAAGTACTTTATTGATGGCAATACTCAGATGATGACAGATGAGGCTTATACCTCGCATAATACAACTCGTTTGGATGTAGAAGGTACAGTTAATAAGATTCTCACAACTGACTATGTAAAGCAGGCACTTGAGGATTTAAAGAACGGTAGATAGAACACAGAAGATAGAACACAGAAGATAGAATATAAAATATAGAACACAGAAGATAGAACGCAGAAGATAGAATATAAAATATAGAACACAAAAGATAGAGCATAGAAGACAAGGAAAGTATGAATATACTTGTAACAGGAGCGAAAGGCTTTGTTGGCAAAAATCTGGTTAAAACACTTGAGTCAATAAGAGATGGCAAGGACAGGTTCCACAAGCTTGATGGTATTGAGACATCGAGCATACAGATTTTTGAGTATGACAGAGATTCGACTAAAGAGGAATTAATTGAATATTGTAACAAGGCTGACTTTGTTTTTAATCTGGCTGGTGTAAACAGACCAAAGGAAACAGCAGAGTTTATGGAGGGCAATTTTGGATTTGCCTCAGAGCTATTGGATGCGTTAAAAGCGGCAAGGAATACTTGTCCAGTAATGCTATCATCCTCTATTCAGGCGACTTTAGAGGGCAGATTTTCTGGTAGTGAGTACGGAAAAAGCAAGCTGGCTGGAGAAGAGCTGTTTTTTGATTATTCCAAGGAGACAGGCGCTAAGGTCCTGGTTTACAGATTTCCAAATCTTTTTGGAAAGTGGTGTAAGCCTAACTATAACTCGGCAGTTGCAACCTTTTGTAATAATATTGCAAATGATCTTCCAATCACAGTTACAGATCCTGCTGTGGAGTTGGATTTGGTGTATATTGACGATCTTGTTGACGAGATGATCGACGCCCTCAAGGGCAACGAACATCATTGTGATTTTGATGGCATTGACGTTGTGCCAAGTGAGGCCGGTCATTATTGCTAAGTCGATCGTAGCCATGTCGTTCTGTGAGCCAAGGAG
>JAZQOU010000032.1:0-18183 GCA_045628025.1 Lachnospiraceae bacterium
TTTTCATTTGGAACACCTATGTATTTTTTTGCAAAATCCTGTACCTCTTTGCTTTGTCCTGCAAACCATCCAGCTGTAGTTTCATTATCGTGAGTGCCAGTATATACAATTGAATTTTTTGTATAATTATGTGGTAAATAATCACTCTCTTCTCGTGGGTCAAAGGCAAACTGAAGCACCTTCATTCCTGGGAAAGTCGAATCCTTTAAAAGCTTGTCAACAGATGGAGCCAAATCTCCCAAATCCTCTGCAATAAACTCAGTATCAGGAAATCTTTCCTTGAAAAGACCTACAATATCCATTCCAGGGCCTACCACCCATTTGCCGCCCTTTGCGGTTTTATCGCCTGCTGGCACTGACCAATATGTATCGAAAGCTCTGAAATGATCGATTCTAATCACATCAAAAAGCTTTTTCGCGCCCTCAATTCTATCCATCCACCAGCTATAATTATCTGCCTTTAATGCCTCCCAATCATACAAAGGAGTTCCCCAAAGCTGTCCGTCCTCGCTGAAATAATCAGGTGGTACTCCAGATACTGCCACTGGATAATTCTCATCATCCAACTGGAAAAATGAAGGATTAGCCCAAACATCAGCAGAGTCCATTGCTACATAAATAGGAATATCTCCTATTACCTTTACATTCTTCTCCTTAATATATGCTCTAAGCTGCTCCCACTGTTTAAAGAATAGATACTGAATATAAATAAACAGCTCAATATCTTCTTTAAGAAGACTCTTATATTTTGTCAGAGCAGAAGGTTTTCTAAGTCTGATATCATTATCTTCCCATTCCACCCATGATTTCATATCAAAGTGTCTTTTTAATGCCATAAAAAGAGCATAGTCTTCAACCCAGGCATTATCTTTTACAAATGCATCTACCTCGGCTTTATCACGTTCAAAGCCTCGTTTTTTTGCAATAGAAAGCACCTCAAAACGACTGTCATATATTGCCTTATAATCGACATTCCTAGGATCATCGCCCCAAAAACAAGAAGTAACCTCCTTCTTTTTGAGCAAGCCATCCTTTATAAGCATATCAAGATCTACAAAATATGGGTTTCCAGCATATGTCGAAAAGCTCGAATATGGGCTGTCACCATAGCTTGTAGGGCCTAAAGGCAGCATCTGCCAATAGGTCTGATCTGCCTTAGCCAAAAAATCCACGAAATCATACGCAGCCTTACCCAGCGTTCCTATGCCATAATTACTAGGCAGTGATGACACTGACATAAGAATTCCTGCACTTCTATACATAATTATCTCCTAACCCTTTACAGCACCTGCAACTACGCCCTTTATAATATACTTCTGGCATACCAGGTAAATAATAATTATTGGCAAAATTGTCATAAGAATTGAAGCCATCATTGGTCCCATCTCAACATGTCCGTAGCTTCCCTTGAAGTACTGGATAAGTATAGGTATTGTCATGTACTTCTTTCTGTCAAGAACCAGATATGGTAAAAGATAATCGTTCCAAAGCCACATAGCCTCAAGTATACCAACCGAAATAAGTGTTGGCTTTAAGATAGGAAGTACTACTAAAAAGAATGTCTGTAAAGGAGAACATCCATCTATCATAGCAGCCTCTTCTATCTCAAGAGGAATAGACTTCATAAAGCCTGTAAACATGAATACTGCAAGTCCGGCGCCAAAGCCAAGATATATGATACAGATATTAAATGGTGTATCAAAATTAAGCTTGTCTGCAGTAGCTGCCAATGTAAACATAAGCATCTGGAAAGGAACTACCATTGAAAATACAAAGAAGTAATAAACAATCTTTGTAAGAAGAGTATTTACTCTTGTAATGTACCAGGCGCACATACTGCAGCATATTAAAATAAGTGCTAAAGATGTAACAGTTATTACAACGCTGTACATAAAAGCTGATGCAAAGCCCTGCTTTGTAAGCGCATTGACAAAATTTTCTACGCCATTAAATGTATCTGCTGTTGGCAGTTTAAAAATAGTTGTTGTTGTAATCGCTCTTTCCTGCTTTAAAGCATTCATCAAAATCATAAAGATCGGATAAACCCATGCAACAGTGAGGACGCACATTACAATAAACAATATGGTTTCTTTGATTTTTGATCTCTTTTCCATTACTGCTGTACCTCCTTTGACTTAGTTGCATTTAGCTGAATCAATGAAATAACTATAACGAGTATACAAAATACCACAGCCTTTGCCTGACCATAGCCCTTCCACTGTGGGCCAGATCTACCATAGAATGTGTTGTAAATATTAAGCGCAAGCATTTCTGTATTATGCATTGGCTCACCTGCTGTTAAAGCAAGGTTCTGATCAAAGAGCTTGAAGCCATTTGTCAGAGTAAGGAAGGAACAAATAGTAATTGAAGGCATTACATTTGGAATCTTTATCTTTGTAAGAATCTGCAAGTTTGTTGCACCATCAATCTTTGCTGCCTCGATATAATCATCAGGAATTGAAGAAAGACCTGCAATATAAATGATCATCATATATCCAATCTGCTGCCAGCTCATAAGAATAAGCAAGCCAATAAATCCATATGTGGCATTAAGTGCAAGAAGTGGCTTTTCAAGAAGAGCTAATGCGCAGTTCAAAAGAATCTGCCATATATAACCAAGTACAATACCACCAATAAGGTTTGGCATAAAAAATACTGTTCTAAAGAAGTTTGATCCCTTAAGCTTATTGGTAAGCGCCAGTGCAATTGCAAAAGCAATTACATTTATCAGCAACGTAGATACTATTGTAAAAAGTGCTGTAAACCAAAATGAATGCAAAAAAGCTGCGTCAGTTAAGACGTACTTGTAGTTTGCAAGACCTGTAAAGGTTGCTTTTTTGATTGTTGTGAATTTGCAGAAGGATAAATATAAGCCCTGAATAAATGGGTAAATAAATCCTACTGAAAAAGCTGCTACTGTTGGCAATACAAATATTGGCCAATATTTTCTTACTGCTTTTTCCATTTCTTTTCTCCTTTTCCTTAATATTTGCTTGTTTTTATGTCCTGCTATTTATGTCTTATTATTTATGTCTTATTATTTATGTCTTATTATTTGTGTCTTATTATTTATGTCTTATTATTTGTGTCTTATTATTTATGTCTTATTATTTTTTTGTTTTTTATGATCTTTTCTTTATGCGCTCTCCAGGCGTTTTTTACGTCTGGACAATGCATAAAAGGCATAAAAATAGAGGGACAGGTTATACCCATCTAGCCCGTCCCTCTTAAATTTCAAGCTTTTATTTATTGATTAGCTGCTGCGTACTCTGTAGCCCAGCCATCAACGAATGCGCTAACAACTGCATCCCATGAACCTGTACCTGCTGCATAAGCTGTAAGAGCTGATCCAAGATCATTCTTCCATGACTCAGAAGGCATTGTTGTAAAGTTCCATGAAACTGACTTTTTGCCAGCTGCTGTAAGCTCTGTATCCTTAGCAACGAATACATTGTCAGAAGCCTTTGCTGTTGTGAAAGGAATTACAAATCCCATATCCTCAGCCATAGCCTTTGTTCCGTCCTCAGATGAAACAGCCCATGTGATAAAGTCGATTGTAGCCTGGATATCATCCTCAGAAGCCTCACCGTTTACACACCAGTAATTCTCTGTACCTGTGCAAAGACCCTGATTAGCTTCATCGCCAGCACCAACATAGATAGGAATCATTGTTACCTTGCTCATGTCCATGCCGCCATCCTTAAGTGCTGAGTACTCCCAAGAACCATTCTGGAAGAATACTGCCTCACCATTGATGAACTCTGTCTCTGAATCTGATCCTGTCTTGTTTGCAAGAAGTGTTGGATCACATGTTGAATTGTTGATGTAAAGATCAAAGATGTTCTTGTAATTGTCAAGGAATGTACCCTTGATAGCATCTGTTGATGTAATACCATCCTGCTGATACTCGAAGTAAATAGGAAGGTTTGCAAGGTGTGTCTTAAATCTCCAGTCAGAAGATCCGTCCATACCTGCTGATGTAAATGCTGCAAAGCCAAGCTCTGAAGAACGAGCTGTGATATCCTCAGCAACCTTCTTTAAATCATCAAAGCTAGCGATGTCATCTACTGTGTAACCAGCCTGCTCTAAAAGCTCTGTGTTTGTGATAAGACCATATGACTCGATAACGTATGCGATACCATATGTTGTTCCATCCTCAGCAAGCTTGTAGCTGTCAGATGTAAGAAGACCCTCAATGTCTGTTCCTGCAAGGTCATAGCAGTAATCCTTCCAGTTTGCAAGACCAACAGGTCCGTTAACCTGGAATAATGTAGGAGCTTCTTCCTTTTCGATTTCACTCATAAGTGTCTGCTCGTAAGTACCCTCAGCAGCTGTAACTACAGTAACAGGAACACCTGTCTGCTCTGTGTACTTTGCTGCAAGATCCTGCCAAGCCTGATCCTGCTCTGGCTTGAAGTTAAGGTAATAAACCTGTCCTGCTGCATCTGATGATCCCTTATCAGCGCTAGCACCCTCTGATTTGCTGCCGCATCCTACGAATGCGCTCATGGCAAGTGTAGCTGCAAGGCCCATTGCCAAAATGTTTCTCATTTTCATGTTCTTCTCCTTATTAAAAATGATTAATATTAAACACCTGAGTCTATGACTCGAAGTGCTGGTAACTAATTAATATGCTTTATCGTGCCACCTTCTATAAAACTGGCTTCAAGCTTTATCTGTCTGCCCGCCTGTTCTTCATTTATCATTCCAAGCAAAAGCTCAACGCTTCTCTTTCCCATTGCCTCCATAGGCTGCTCATAAGTAGATAATGGAGGATTAAGATAAGATGCAACCTCTAAACCATCAATAGCAACAATGCTAATATCCTCAGGCACTGATAGTCCCTTTTCTCTAATAGCTCTCATTGCGCCTATAGCCGAATTATCAGCCATTGAAAAAATAGCGCTTACCTTTGTATCCTCGTCTAACCATTTCTTAGTAGCAAGATATGCATCCCCAATATTATAGCTGCCTGTTTCAATCAAAAGATCATCAGAGCATGTAAGCTCATAATCCTTAACAGCCCTCATATAACCCGTATATCTAAGCTGTGATATAGATGAATCAGCCTTGCCGGAAAGGAGCATCGCAACGTCCTTATGTCCAGCCTCTGCCAGCCTTTTAGTAGCTTCATAAGCGATCAGTTCATCGTCTATGGAAACGCTACTAAAGCTTGCAGGATTAAGAGAACCATATGAATTGTCAAAAGTGCAACAGACGAATGGAACGCCTATGCCCTTTATTGTGTCTGCATTGTAATCTGAATGGCCACCAAGAAGTATCAGCCCAAGAAGCTTTTTTTCTCTTGCCATAATGGAGCCAGCCAGGATCTCATCCTCAGTGGCACCAATCTGCTGCATAACCATCGTGTAGCCTGCAGCATCAATACTAATTTCTATCTCATGAAGGACCTTTGTGTAGAAAGGATTTGATATACCTCTTACTATAAGGCCAATATTATCTGTCGAAGTTTTACTAAGCTCTCTGGCGCTGTTATTAGGAATGTAATTGGTCTCATTAACCACCTGCATAACCTTCTGCCTAGCCTCTTTACTGACATCAGGATGATTATTCATTACTCTGCTGACAGTCGAAACACTAACACCACTCAACCTAGCTATATCTTTAATAGTCAAGTCCTGCCCCACCTCATAGTTGTTGAAAACGTTTCTGGAAACGATACTGGAAGCGTTTCCAGTTGTTGATTGAATAATAGCATCTGCTGCTACCATGGTCAATAGTTTAATATATTTTCCACGAAGTATACAAAAAGCACCATGCATTTTTTGTGCATGGTGCTTAAATGATTAAATAATAAAATGATTTTGTTATCTCACCTGTATCTTTTAATACCTGTGAAAAACACTTATTTACTGAATGTACTGTTCTGAAACTACCTGTCCCATTACATTAGACTCATTCTTTGCAGCCTTAATCTTTGAGTAAATACCTGCCATAGCAAGTGAATAATATGGAATTGCCCAGAAAATACCTACAATACCACATGTACATATAGTAAGAATACCCCAACCAATGAATCCAAGATCGATAAGGAACATATCCATCTTATAACCTTTAGCCCACTCTTTTGACTTCTTAATTGCCTCCATAGCACCAAGCTCTGGATCATCTAAAAGCATAAATGGTGCAAGTGAATAAGCGTATGACATAACAATTCCTGGGATGATAAGCAATAACGACCATAAAGTTATAAATACCATTACTAAAAACTGATTCAATACTACTCTAAGATAGTTCTTTCCATTAAATACACAGAACAAATCCTTTACTTCTGGAGCCTTTTTGCCTTCAAATACCAAATAGCACATATAAGACAAACCAACCTCAAGTGGAACTAATACAAATATTGATACTACTGTTGATAATCCTGATGCGCTAAAAGAAGCTCTCATGCTTGTTGCTAATTCATCCAAGCTTGCACCGCCTGATGCTAATTCAGATGCAAGCGCGCCACCTGCTGCTACGCCCGAAATTACACCTGCGATTGCACTTGAAATCACTCCAGCCAAAAACACGATTCCAACCATTGGCCAATAGTTTGCCTTGAAGGCATCCTTGGCCTGCTGTCTTAAATCACTTCTGTTCATTTTAATATCCTCCATATTGAACATTTTGCTCTTCTATCAATTAAACTCAAAAATGCTTTTTATTGCATCTTCATTTAGATTCTGCCCTATGATTATGACTACCTGTTGTCCAGCCTGCACTTCATCAAGTGTCATTCTTTCCTCTGTAGCATTGAGTTCATGCCATTTATCATTTTCCCTAAAAAATCCCTTGATCCTGTATATCTGACCAAAAGCGGCAGTATCATGAAATAGCGAATCTATATTCTGTCTCCAGTCTGCCCTAGTCATAGGCACTTCCATTAAATAAATGGTTTCAAAAGGAGCATTATCCATTGAGTACTGTTTTATAAAAGAAGAGCTAACATAACTGCAACTAGAAAGCATTTCCATATCAGCATCTGAAAAAGCATTAAAAGGCTTTGCCAAAACGCACGATGAAATATCTCGATTACAGTTAATCATTGATAAATAATACACAATATTGTCATATATGTCCACTATTTCTCTATTAGTGGCTTTAGGCAAATCAAGCTTGCTAATCACAACACAGCCTGCAGTGGCCACTTGTGATGCCAGCATATATGCCATGAAGCCCTCCATATTTTGATCTATCTCTGAATCAACTACTGTAATTACACTACCGATTTCGTACCATCTGTCCAGTGGTTCATCATGCAAAACATCAAAAAACTCATCCACATCAAAGAGTCCCGATGGCTCTATAAGCACTCTGTCATAGCCACTCATTGCCATCGAGATAAGTTTACTTTTAAACCTCCTAGTATGACAATCCATATCACAGCCGCCTGCCACCATCTCAAGTTCAAGATTATCACCTCTTAAGTCATTGAGCAGCAGCATATCAACATTAACAGCGCCATAGTCATTTTCCAAAATGCCTACTTTGAGTCCTTTTTTCAGCAAATAGCTGGCATATTTTCTTATAAACGTAGTTTTACCGGCACCAAGGATGCCGGTAATCAAATCAACTTTTATCATTATTTTAATACAAAGTCCATATAAACTGGATTGTGATCACTGTATTTAAACTCATTATTTACAACATCAGCCTCAACAACCTCAACATTTGACGAAACAATAAATCCATCAATCGTTAATACAAAGGTAACATTTTCATCATATGGCATATCTGCATTTCTACATGATGGAACAGGATTTGCCATATCTATAGGAGCGACAACAGAAAATTCACTATCTAATAGTTCTGTAGGGAATGGTGAAGCCCAGTTTTCTTCAAGCGCTGCACGACCTGTAAATACCTTTGTTGAATCACCTAAAAGGTCCTTATTCATGTCGCCACCAACAATTACATAATTGCCCTTTGCTACCTCATCAAGCATATCCTTGTTCAGCATAATAACCTGATTTTCTGCCGTAGAAGGATCTGTTGTATATGCTGACAAATGACAGTTAATAAGACAAAGCTGCTTGCCATTATCCAGATCAATGTAGTTTTTGCTATAACATCTATCCAAATCAATGAGCTTTGAAAAGCCTGTTTCAATAGGTAATGAACGTCTGATTGCCGACTGAATCTCGTACTTTGACAGTGTAAGAAGTCCTGCAACCGACTTACCATGTGGCTGTGTAATTGGATAGAACAAAAATGGACTGTCATAATTCTGTGCAAATGAATGGCTAAGTCCTGTGATACCATCAGCCTGATACTGCTCAAGTGACAGGCTCTGCTCATCTACATGATAGCTTCTTGTCGAATCTGTGTCGATTTCCTGCATAAGAATAAAATCTGGATGCTGCTTTGCTATAGAATCTACCGAGCCCTTTATATTTGCAATAGTATCTTCCTTTGAGAATGCCCAGCTTTCTGTACCACCATCCATAAAGAATGAGTAGTCATCAGAATAAGCTCCAAATCCAACATTTGCAGAAACCACACGAAGCTGGGTCCCGGTAGGAACCTTGTCAGCTACAGCCCCTGATGTAATCTCTAGTTCTTTGTTATCCTCTATTCTGTAGTAGGAAATAAATACATATGCAAAATAAATTGCAACAATAAGTACAATGGCAATAATAATGCCAAGAATAATTTTAAATGCTTTTTTCATAATAACCCTCCAACCTAAAAGCAAAATAGTACTTAATAATATATCATATATGTTATAATGTTTCTATTAAATGATAATTTTACAAACCTTTTTAAGCGAGAAAGCCCACGTCTTTAGTCGTGTGAAGTGTCAATATTAAGCGATTATTATGAAAGAATAAGCATATTAGGCAATTAGTAAGAAAGAGCTGTTAGGTAATAATTATGGAAGAGCTAATCGTTAATGCAAAAATAGAAAACCTGCCTGTTGTAACAGAATTTATAGAAGGCTTTATAGAGTCCCATGATGGCAACATGAAATCCATGATGCAGATTAGCGTAGCTACAGATGAAATCTTTAGCAATATAGCAATGTATGCATATAAAGACTCGGATTCAGACTCCCCAAAAGATGTTTTCATTCAGATATCTGTAGATGCAGACGGTATTATTACGCTCATTTTCAAAGACAATGGTATCGCTTTTAATCCTTTAGAAACAAAAGACCCCGACATTACGCTTTCTGCTGATGAGCGTAGCATCGGGGGACTTGGTATCTTTATTACAAAAAAGACTATGGACTCTGTCAGCTATGAGCGTGTAGGTGACAGCAATATTTTGACTATCACAAAGCAAATCTGACCTTGTCTGATTTATTATTTTTCTAATGTAAGAATGTCCTCAAAACCAGTAATTGAGAATATCTCTAATATGTCATCATTACAATGACAAACCTTCATTGAACCAATCTTGTTCATGTTCTTCTGTGCAGAAAGAAGAACTCTTAGACCTGCCGATGAAATATACTCGAGTCCTGAAAAATCAAAAACAAGCTCTGTAATTCCCTCAATTTCTTCATTGATTGCAGCCTCAAGCTCAGGTGCTGTAATAGTATCAAGACGTCCGTCGACTGCGAGCTTCAAGCACTGTCCATCCTTATTCTTAATAATCTCCATTTGCTAATACCTCTCTATACTTTCTTTTTATTTATTTACTGTATTTATAAATACTATAAACTATTATGAATACTATAAACTATTATGAATACTATAAGCTATTATGAATACTATAAACTATTATATAATATTATAAATTATTATAAATCATACTATAAAAGCGCCGTCTAATAAAGCTATAATCTCTTTTCCTTTATTAATCAAAGCATTATGGCAAGCATCTATATATTCAAAGTCATTATTATAACCAGCCTGTTCAATATGCGCTGCCATTTTAGAAATATCGATTAAACCAACCTGTCTGGACGACGATTTTAAGGAATGAACCTCTACGATATAGTTTTTCCAGTCTTTTGATACATATAATCCATCTATAGTATTAAGCTTTTGTTCCAAGGCATTATAATACTGTCTAAGAATTCTTTCGAAAAGCGCTTCAGAGCCCAGCATTTTTATCGCCGTATCAAAATCAATACACAAATCATTAAATATCAGAGATAAGCTTTCTCTTGATAATGGCTTTCTTATAAGTCTGATATTAGGCAGCTCAAGCGTAAGCTTTGTCCCTTTTTCAACCAGCATATAGCCCTCAAAGCTTTCATTACTTTCCAGAACTCTTCTGATTGTGACTCCAAAATCTGACTCTTCAAATATAATGTAAACCTTTTTATTTTTTAAAGCTCTGCCATATCTGATTAGTATCTCATCTATTCTGCCTTCATCCTCAATCAAACTGGCTGTCATTCCCATTGTTTTAGTTGTCTCAGCAAAAGCTTTGACTGCATCATCCTCAGTCAGAACGCCCATAACAAACTTATTATTTCGTTCCATGACTGACTCAGGCGCCTTAATTAATATTTTTTTCTCAAGATCATCCATATTTTACTCCAGACATGCTCTGATCTTTTCTTTTATTGATACTACGTCAAGTGGTTTTAATAAATATCCCTGTGGCTTTAGCTCAGCCACTTCTTTTATCTTTTCTCTGTCAGTAACACCCGTCAAAAATAGAATTGGTACATTCTTTGCCTTATCCATTTCCTTTAAGCTTCTATAAACAGCAGGTCCATCCTCTTCAGGCATAAGATAATCTAACAAAATAACATCAACAGGTCTTTTATTTATGAAGTTACGCGCCATTCTTCCATTCTGAGAGACTGCAACCTCGTAATCATCCTCAAGCATGGCCTTTAATGTCTCTAACACTATAGGATCATCATCTATAACAAGCACCTGCTTTTTTTCAGCCATTAACGATTCATGCATATAGATGTCATCTGATGGCTCATCTCTATAGGCATCGTTTGATGACTCAGTTCTATATATCATTCTTTCTTCATGTCTATGACTATGCCTTGACTCAGCCTCAAAATGGGCCATAAATTCAATAATTCTATCACGAATACCGCCTGCACTAATTGGCTTGTATATAGCCATATCCTGGAAGCTAAAGACCTTCTCCTCAAAATCCTTGCATTCCTCTTCGGTTCCTATAATAATAGTAAAAACACAATTATCCACGAGAACCTTTCTCAATTCGGTCAGTCTGGCCAGCTCTTCCTTGGTCTCTCCATTAAGACATATGACAAAAATATCAGGTTTAAAATAATTAACATGATATTCCATGTCCTCATAACGAAGTGATGTCGTTATACAGGTAAAATATGAAGACATATGATTGAAAAAATCATCTATTATTGAATTGCCACGTCCTGTAATTAACAAGTTATACTTTTTCAAAAATATCCCCTTTGTCGCTATATTATCAACACTGCTTTATCAGTTAAGCTTCTTTAATACGTTTAGAACTCCATCTTCAGTGTAAGATGGTATCACATGTGAAGCTACTGACTTTACTTCGTCCTTTGCATTTTCAACTGCATAGCTATTAGCTGCAGCTTCAAGCATAGGTATATCATTATTATTATCGCCAAAAGCGTGTGTATTGTTTCTATCAACGTGCAAATATTCCTGCAACCATCTGACAGCAGCACCCTTATTGGCATCCTTATTAATGCAATCTGTCCACTCTTTTCCGGCACACACTATCTGTGCCTTATCCTTCCATTTAGGAATATACCATTCGCTACAAACTCTCTCAGAATCTTCCTTGTGAAAAATAGAAAGCTTTACAACAGGAAGATCTTTTATAGTATCAAGATCATCTATCTTTTGAACATTCATCTGGTATGAATCCTTCATCCAGTGAAACATATAGCTGTCCTCATCCTTTGCAAAGCAAACATCTGGAGTAGCTATAAAATAGTCACAGCCTTCGCTTCTAAGCTTTTCTATATCATCACACATGCCCTGCCAAATATCATCTGGCATATCCACAATACGAAGCACCTCATCGTGAGTGCGAATAATCGTGCCGCCATCTGCTATAAAATAAAGCCTATCTAAAATAGGTTCAAACAGCCTTTCCAGGCTGGAAAAACCACGTCCCGAGCATATTACAATATTATATCCACTATCTGACAATCGTCTCAGCTGGTCATAATACTCAGGATTCAGATCTAATGTGCCATCCTTTAGTAATGTGCCATCTACATCTGTCACTATCATTTTGTTAGGCAGTAATTCGGTCATTCTAGTCTCTTTCATTTTTTCAAAAAATCTTTTTATATAATAACAAAAAACCAATAAAATCGCTACTTTCTTGCTATCACAAAAATTATACAAAATCTATCAATAAAAAAATAATATTTTTTCAAGTTTTTTGTTGACACATCCACAACGCTTTGTTATTATATTCAAGTCGTCGCGATGAGCGAACGAATGCGGAAGTGTCGGAACTGGCAGACGAGCAAGACTAAGGATCTTGTAAGCATTGCGCTTGTGTGGGTTCAAGTCCCATCTTCCGCATGAAAAAATAAGAGTAGGTACATTCGTACCTGCTCTTATTTTTTTATGCCGAGGAGTGCCTTTCACCCACTGGGCTCAAGGTCTCCTCGCCATAAATGGCTTCGTCGGTCGGTTCGGTGGGAAAAAGGTCCACTGGACCTTTTTCTATTTCCACCTCACCCCATCTTACGCATTAATCGAAAAGAGCTTAACTAGAAGGTTGAGCTCTTTTTTCATTTGATTCCATGAATTTGAACTCCCAAAGTAAGTAATGTGTAACACTTTCAGACCATTCTTCCACTAAGGCTATGATTATTAAACTCATAGACTCTTCACGATTTAAAATATCAGTTGTCGCGACACGTCGCGACAATTCAGGAGAATTTATTATGGATAATGAATTATTGGTTATTTCTACAGTTGAAGAATTATACTCTCAAATTGATTTAATGATAATCAACAGCAAAACTGTTGCTGCCAAAGCTGTAAATAATACTATGATTTCGCTCTACTGGCACATGGGACTATCTCTTTATGAAAATGTTTTATCCAGTGAGCGTGCAGAATATGGTGACGCTGTTATTACTGAGATAAGTAAAAAACTTTGTGCAACATACGGAAAAGGTTTTAGCAGGGCTTCACTTTTTAGAATGATTCAGTTTTATCAAAGGCATGTTTTACACATTCGCTAAATAACAGTGACTATTTTAAATCATACTATGCTCAAAATGGGGTTTGATCAACCAATTCCAAATTTCAACCATATATATTGGGATATTACAAATTTAATAACACAAGTAGATTTCTTATAAATCTATATACGCACAAAATGATTATCGCTAGGTACGTTTCTAAAGCACTTTCACACTATTGCAAACAAATTTACCAAATGGCGACAAACTTTTCCTCTATCTGATTTTCTACCTCTATCTGATTTCCATTTTTAATATCTTAAAAACAGAAAATATGTTCGAAAAATAATTGAAAACACTTACCCTACATGATATGATTACTACCTGAGCACTCGTGTTATGAGGTGTGGTTAATCTCCCTACCTGTTTTACATACGGAGGGAGGTGATGCTGTATGACAAGTTATGAGATTATCATGGTTATCCTTGGTATAATTGGACTCTTGTTCAGTTTTGGTCTTTTGTTGTTAGCATTGCTTACCTATATTTCTAGGAATAATAAGCGAAAATAAAAACAGCCCATCCTTATACTTTGCCGAGTAGGATGGACTGTTAGTCATCTTAGGGAGCAACCCACCTTGTGGGCGAGTGCTCTTTTTTATGTCTTAATTTTATGCTCACAAAAAGCATTTGTCAAATTAAGATTTCGATTTGGGTTACAAATTGGGCTTTCTTTTTCTCTTTCTCTATGAGATTCTGTTTTCTTTGATTTTTGTGAAAACAGCGGACATAATGTAGATGACGATTTTGCTGAGGTCAGGAAAATCGTAGAAGCAAGAGTTACTACAAACAGAATATGTAGCAATCTCATCATCCCTGCATGGCAATAATCTATCTTTTGCATATGTAAACTCAGTCAAAGTTCCCATCTATCTGATTTCAATTTTTAATATCTTAAAGACAGAAAATATGTTCGAAAAATAATTGAAAACACTTACCCTACATGATATGATTACTACCTGAGCACTCGTGTTATGAGGTGTGGTTAATCTCCCTACCTATTTTACATACGGAGGGAGGTGATGCTGTATGACAAGTTATGAGATTATCATGGTTTTCCTTGGTATAATTGGACTCTTGTTCAGTTTTGGTCTTTTGTTGTTAGCATTGCTTACCTATATTTCTAGGAATAATAAGCGAAAATAAAAATAGCCTATCCCTCAACTTTGCCGAGCAGGGATAGACTATAGTTTAACTCTGGGAGCAACCCACCTTGTGGGCGAGTGCTCTTTTTTATGTCTTAATTTTATGCTCACAAAAAGCATTTGTCAAATTAAGATTTTGATTATTTGCCCATTTCTTTGAAAGGATTATAGCAAATACAACAGAAATCACTATTGTTACGCAATGAGAAAATGCTATTCCATAGGCTCCGAAGAAATGGTTCATAATAAAAAGCACTGGTATAAAAATAATACCTTTGTCTAAAAGTGATGTGATAATAGCAAAATTGGCCTTTCCAGTTGCCTGAAGGAAGGTCTGGCATACTTGACTTATAGCAAATATTGGACCAGATGCAACAGATGCAAGCACAAATATACGTCCCATTTCGATTACTTCATCATTTTTTATGAAAACAGCTATTGCTTCATCCTTAACTAAGAATATAATCACAGCCATCACTATTCCAAGGGAAATAGTAAATATAAGCATCTGACGGACAATCTGATACATCCTTTTATAATTCTTGGCACCAAAGTTATAGGATATTGCAGGCTGGATTCCCATAGCCACTCCCATAATTAGCATTATAATAAGCATGCCGAACTTTCCAGCTACGCTCTGCGCTGCAAGACAGGTTGATCCATGCTGCATCATAAGCCTGTTTTGAATTACACTTGAAACAGAGTTAAGCACTGTGGAAAAGGTCATTGGAAGACCGAGTGTCAGTACAGGAAGTACAATCTCCTTACGTAAAACCATATGTCTTAAATCAGGAATAAAAATCTGCTTTTTTGTAAAAAGGATTATCAGAATCAAAAGCACTGTAACAATATTACCTATAACCGTTGCCAGCGCTGCTCCAAAAACATCCCACTTAAATACCATAATAAAGAGTGCATCCAAAATGATATTTACAATGGTTCCAGACATATTGGCAAGCATAGGAAGAGCCGCCTCCCCATCTGATCTTAAAATATTGCCGTAAGCACCTGAAATCATAATGAAGGGTCCTGTATAAGCAAAAATTCTTAGGTATATAATAGCCGCCTCTAGAGTCTCCTCATTTGCCCCTAAGAATACGCACGTTGGCTCTGCAAATAGCCGGGTCAACACGGTAAATGCTATACCAACTAGCAGAGTTCCAAAGCAGCTGAAGGTGGAAATATGCTTTATCAGAATTACAACAACAGCCGGCAAGCTTAGCTTAACAAGTAGCTCCCAAAAGGAACCCTGCTCCATAGTAATCTCGTTCTTTTTAAGCGTATTTGAAAATAGTACATGCCTATGGCATGCTGGCATTTAAGAAACCAGTTAATAAAATAACCGTAAGTGATATCTGCAAGGAGGCAAATATTCACAGAACAACCTTTTATGGACATTTTGAAGATATTATTGAATTACAGACCTTTATGGAAACAGTCCATTTTCAAAATGAGCTTAACTCTTTCAATTTTGAACCTAGTTGGACACTGAAGGAGTATATTGCTTCACAGCTGAACTTTTACTACTCCTATCAGCAATTGATGAAGGATAACTTTATTAATTCCTCAGCCGAAGACAGACTTGGAAATATTCTTTCTTCCAGTCTGACCAAAAACTTCGAAGAATCCTATAAACAATACTATAAGCTTACCAGCACAAAAGCAATGCAATATCATCAGACATATCTTACCGCTGGCGCAGTAGCTATCATTAAAAAATGGATTCTTTCAGGTTGCAATGAAACACCAGCAGAAATGGCTGATATCATCTGTGAAATCATCGAAAAGTAGGGTTTGGGGACACACGTCACAATCATGGCATAATTATGCCACACTGTAAATTTGCACTTAAACATCAAGTAGAGCACGACTGCTATTGCTATTAGTAGTTCTTGGAGAACATAAAAATAGCCACCTCCGAAGAGGTGGCGTAATTTTTAGTGTTCGACTTAGAACTACTTATTAGCAATAGCAGCCTGTTCAGCAGTAGTACTAAAATAGGCTATCTACCTATAAAAATCTCAGAATCTACATATGTCTCTCACCCAGCCTTACATGAACATTAGATGCTTCATATAAGACATCCGTCACTGTAACGATTCCTGGATCCACAATATAACATACAAGATAATTATCTACTACCATTCGTCTCATTCCCCAAGAATGCTCCGGCTCTGACTCAAATAACGCAAACCTATCTGGCAACGAATCCAATGTAAGAATCGCATCTGCAATACGATTATACTGACCCATAGCGTTTTCAGGAGAAAGTAATTCAAATGCTATATATTCGTAGATTTTCTCCATATCATCGAGAGCTTCATCTGTAATATTTACTTCATACTTCTCCATTAAGAATGACTCTCCCTAAATCTTGCAAATGAATCTGCTGCATTCTGTGTTCTGCCTGCTTTGTAGTCATCATAACCACGCTGTAGTTTTGCGTGCAACTGAGCTTCTGTCATCTGTGATGCATCAATATCCACTGGTGGCTTTGGGACTGTAACAGAAAAAGGAATACCGCCTACCAATACAATTTGATTAAGAAACATATCAACTGCCGTAGACATAGGAATACCTAGTCTTGTAAGAATTGTTTCCGCATCAGATTTTAGTGTAGGATTCACTCTTAAATTAAGTGTAGCTGATTTTTCCATATTCATCGCCTCCAATCAACTTCATTGTAACGACATTGTTGTTACTTGTCAATCGTAGCAATTTAGATTAGGCGTAATGTGAATTTTTAAACCCATACTTTGGGTCAACTAGAAATTAGTTTTTCAATTGACCTTTTTGTAAAAACAGTGGGCACAATGTAGATGACGATTTAATTTCATTTTTCCTCCGAAGGGTTTATTGCCTTATTCCCTCTTTACTCAACAATAACATTACTAGGACAAGTTTCGTTGAAATCATCTGGTAAATAATCCATAACTATTCCCTTAGGAACTAGTTTGCAAACAGCACCATTTGGAAGCACATATACAACCTCAGCCCTTACCTTTTTTCCTATCTTATCATACAAGCGACCAGCGCTCATCGTTTCACCTGCTACTGTATATGGACTATTGGCAACATACCCTATCTTTCCAAGTCCCTTAAGCTTAACTTTAATCGCTTCATGATCATATTCATTATCAGGCTCCTTAACTAGCTTAACTTTCATTCCTGGTTTCAAAAAATCATTACCAAAATAATGATTACACCCAGTCAAAGTAAAAAATCTTTCTTTTTCTTTCGCCATAATTTAATACCTCCGCAATAATCTATTAAATAAATAGAACAAACAGCAACAATAGGACGCCAAAACAACATGCCATACAAAATTTAATACTGGCCTTAAAAAACCAGAAGAAAAACTTTATCGGTAATGCAAGCATCCAGTACATCAAATAGAATGGTAATAAAAATAATTTGATTAACATAAGCGGCCTCCTTTGCGACCAACTATCCTTTCCTTCCTTTAAATGTTTTGATGAGTGTATCCTACTCCCATATGTGTACAATAAAAATGACAGCTCGCAAGCGCCGTAAATACGTCGTTTGCGAGCTGCCTGATGTTGAATCTCAATTTAAAATCTAGTTTTCATTTTAGTGTCAAGGATCTATATCATCACCCAATACAATAATTTGATCAATATGCTTGTTCTTTTTTAGCTTTGGCAGCTTTTAAGATATCAGCAGACATTTCGGACCTCACTTTCCACAATATTAAATCGCAAAAATTCAGGAATAGCATTTGCTAATGACTCTTCTTTTACACTTTCATCGCCTGTTGCAGCATATGCTACCATAACCCCCTCAGGAAAATATGGCTTTTCAAGTTTCTGGGACCGAATATCATTATAATTCGTGCAAATAGGAAGACCATTGATTCTAGACAAATAAT
>JAZQOU010000033.1:0-31126 GCA_045628025.1 Lachnospiraceae bacterium
TATATAAAGAAGTACATTCCATCCTTGATTACAAGTATTATTTGTCTACCTATAACAGTAATCGTTTTAATAAAAAGTTCGCAACATATTGTTTTTAACTTATCGACAATCCTGCTTATAGTTGCCAGCATTTTATTAATGATAGCTAATCTGAAATTTGCTCATTGGCTTATGCACAAATTTGGAAAACAGCTTGGATAAACAGTAAATCAGAAGATGAATGGTGAAAGGGATTTTTTTAGATGCAGAAGTACATTCCTGTTCAAAAAACGGGGTGCAGTTCAAAATGGTGCATCGTTCAACTAAATTTTTGAGTTAATGGAGGATTGACAGAATAATGAAAAATATAAATGTGTTTTGGAGTTTAAGCTTATTAATTATTAGTGTATGCACCGTTATTTTAGCAGGTTCTAACATTATTGGTATTGAATTGAATGATGTATTAACAAGAATTTTGGGTATTCTTGATTTAGTTTGTCTACCTGTGCTTGTATTTACAACAATAAAAAAAATAAAGAAATAGTAAAAATTCCGATTTAACTGTTAAGCGAGGAAAATATATGAATAATATTTTAATTGAGAAAAGTGTCTTGTCAGAAAATGGACAAACTTTCTATTGGGTTTCACATACAAATAAGGAAGTGACTATTGTTTTTCTTCCTGGGCTGACGGCTAACCATACGTTATTTGAAAAGCAAATAACGTATTTTTATGATAAATATAATGTTATCGTTTGGGATTGTCCTTGTCATGGAAAATCAAGACCATATAAGAACTTTAATTATTCTAACGTATCAAAAGAATTAAATACTATTTTGAAAACTGAAGAAATAGGAAAGACTGTAATCATCGGTCAGTCTTTGGGTGGAATGATAGGTCAATATTATATAGATGCTTATCCAAAAGGAGTAATAGGGTTTGTATCAATAGATAGTGCCCCATTTGGTGATTATTATTCGAAGTCAGATTTCTTTTGGTTAAATCAATTGGAATGGATGTGTAAGTTATTTCCCGATGGTGTACTCAGAAAATCAATGGCAAAGATGTGTGGAGCAACTCAAAATGCAAGAGAAAGAATGGAAAGAATGCTTGCCGATTATCCCAAGAAGGAACTGTGTCATTTGATGTATATTGGTGAGGCAGCGTTTATTCCTGAGAATAAGTGTATAAAGTTGCCTTGTGATTCGATTTTGCTACTTGGAGATAAAGATCAGGTTGGTAAAGTTGTAGCATATAATAAAGAATGGTCAAGTAAAACAGGGTATCCATTGATGATCATAAAAAATGCGGCACACAATTCAAATGACGATAATCCAGAGGACGTAAATAAGATTATAGAAGATTTTTTGCTATCTATTGGCTAAATTCAAATTTAACCGGAGAAACAACAAGTTGCTTTTGTGAAATCTAACTCACTGGTAAGATATCTATATTGGAGGTGGATATGATGGAAACAAAGGATATTATTTTAGAACTTCGTACAAAAAAAGGATTATCTCAAGACGAATTAGCAGAAAAGATTATGGTCACAAGACAGGCTGTGTCACGTTGGGAAAATGGCGAAACAATTCCTAATACAGAAACGCTTAAGCTTTTGTCAAAGGAATTCAATGTTACAATTAATACACTTTTAGGTGCACCGAAGCAGCTGGTTTGTCAGTGCTGTGGTATGCCTCTGGAAGATGAAATTGTTGGTCATGACAGTGATGGATTTTTGAATGAAGATTATTGTAAGTGGTGCTATGCGGATGGAACGTATACATATAGTAATATGAATGATCTGATCGACGTTTGTGTAAAGCATTTAGTGAGTGAAGGTTTTACAGAAGAACAAGCACGTGACCATATGAAAGCAACACTTCCAACTCTTGATTATTGGAAACGATATGAAGAACTTAGCGACGATGGACAGTTTGAAATGTTTAAGAAACAACTTATCGACGAGATTAATGAGCTTCATATTGAAGGTATGCCTAGGGTTGAAAAATTAAATGCATTAGTAGGTGGATATGTAAATTTAGCTTATCCATTGCCAAGTGGAGTTAGTGTTAAATTCTTAAATGACCAGACAACTTACTTAGGAAATCAATTGGAATCTGAGTTTGGTGGAGATAGATGCTTTGGAATTTTGGCAAATATGGATTTTATTATGGTTTGCACCTATGAAGCAGAAGGCGTAAATCCAGAACTATTGCTTTATAAAAAAAGATAGTATTTTCCATGTCTTAGAATAATTGAAAATATGACATTTTATAAGGTGGGTTCAAATGAACCCACCTTTTCCTATAAAAAGGGCTCATAGTTATTTTGTATTATAAATAAAACACTTTATTCTTTTGTTTTATTGAAATAATTTTTCAAAAAATGTATTATGGGAAATAGCCGAGTTTGGCAAAAATTTATCAATAATTATAAATTTTTTATATTTAAAGGAGGATTTATCATGCCTAGAGCAAAACAGTCTATGGATGGTAACCAGGCAGCTGCTCACGTAGCATATGCGTTTACTGACGTTGCAGCTATTTACCCTATTACACCATCCTCTCCAATGGCAGACTTTGTTGATCAGTGGTCAGCAGCAGGTTTGGAGAACATTTTTGGTAATCAGGTAAAGGTCGTAGAGATGGAGTCTGAGGCCGGTGCAGCAGGTGCCGTTCATGGTTCACTTGGAGCAGGTGCTCTTACTACAACATTTACAGCATCTCAGGGTCTTTTACTTATGATTCCTAATATGTACAAGATTGCTGCAGAGCAGCTTCCTTGCGTATTTGATGTATCAGCTCGTACAGTTGCTACACAGTCACTTAACATTTTTGGTGATCACTCAGATGTTTACGCTTGTCGTCAGACAGGTTTCGCAATGATGGCTGAGACAAACCCACAGGAAGTTATGGATCTTTCACCAGTAGCTCACCTTGCAGCTATCGAGGGTAAGGTTCCAGTACTTAACTTCTTCGATGGTTTCCGTACATCTCACGAGATTCAGAAGATTGAGAAGTGGGATTACGCAGATCTTAAGGAAATGTGCAACATGGATGCAGTTGCAGCATTCAGAGCAAACGCTCTTAATCCAGAGCATCCTACAATGCGTGGTTCACACGAGAACGGTGACGTTTTCTTCCAGCATAGAGAGGCTTGTAACACAGCTTATGATCAGTTCCCTGAGATTGTACAGAAGTACATGGACAAGGTTAATGAAAAGCTTGGTACAGATTACAAGTTATTTAACTACTATGGTGCTCCTGATGCAGAACGCATCATCATCGCTATGGGTTCTATCAACGACGTAGCAGAAGAGGTTATTGATTACCTTAATGCTCACGGCGAGAAGGTTGGTGTTCTTAAGGTTCGTCTTTACAGACCATGGTCTTCAAAGGCATTCTTAGAGGCACTTCCAAAGACAGTTAAGAAGATTGCTATTCTTGACAGAACAAAGGAGCCAGGTGCTCTTGCTGATCCACTTTACCTTGATGTTGCTACAACACTTCGTGAAGCAGGACTTAATGATATCGTTATCTGCGGTGGTAGATACGGACTTGGTTCAAAGGATACTCCTCCTTCATCAGTATTCGCTGTATACAAGGAGCTTGAGAAGGATTCACCTAAGGCTAGATTTACAATCGGTATCGTAGACGATGTTACAAATCTTTCACTTCCAGAGGTTAAGCCAGCTCCTATTACTTCAGCTGCTGGTACAAAGGAGTGCAAGTTCTGGGGACTTGGTGGTGATGGTACTGTAGGTGCTAACAAGAACTCTACAAAGATCATCGGTGATCACACAGACAAGTACATCCAGGCATACTTCCAGTATGACTCAAAGAAGACTGGTGGTGTTACTATTTCTCACCTTAGATTTGGTGACAACCCAATCAAGAGCCCATACTACATTAATCAGGCAGACTTCGTTGCTTGCCACAACCCAGCATATGTTACACAGGGTATGAAGATGGCACAGGATGTTAAGCCAGGTGGTGTATTCATGATTAACTGCCAGTGGTCAGATGAAGAGCTTGAGCATCATCTTAACGCTGAGGCAAAGAAGTATATCGCAGACAATAACATTCAGCTTTACACAATCAATGCTATCGATAAGGCTATCGAGATTGGTATGGGTAAGCGTACAAATACAATCCTTCAGTCAGCATTCTTCAAGCTTGCTGATGTAATGCCTATCGATGACGCTATCGAGTTCATGAAGGCAGCAGCTAAGAAGTCTTACGGCAAGAAGGGTGACGATGTAGTACAGATGAACTACAACGCTATCGACGCTGGTGTTGATGCTATCCATAAGGTAGAGGTTCCTGCTTCTTGGTCAAATCCAGAGGCTGATCCAGCTAAGGCTCCACTTGAGGGACGTCCAGAGGTTGTTAAGATGGTTAAGAACCTCCTTGAGCCTATCTCTAAGATGGATGGTGATTCACTTCCAGTTTCTGCATTTGCAGAGAATCCTAACGGACAGTTCGAGCTCGGTGCAGCTGCATACGAGAAGAGAGGAACAGCCGTTACAGTTCCTACATGGGATGCAGAGAAGTGTATTCAGTGTAACCAGTGTGCATTCGTATGTTCACACGCAACAATTCGTCCATTTATGCTTTCAGATGACGAAGTAAAGGCAGCACCAAGCAACATTAAGCTTGCTGATACAAAGCCAAAGGCTTCTGAGTACAAGTACACAATGTCAGTATCTCCACTTGATTGTATGGGATGTGGCGAGTGTATTACTGTATGTCCAGTTGGTGCTATCACTATGGTTCCTCAGGCAGACGAGGCAGACGAGCAGCCAGTATTCAATTACTTAGTTGCAAACGTTGGTCGTAAGGATGCAGCAGGATCTGATACAACAGTTAAGGGTTCACAGTTCAATCAGCCACTTCTTGAGTTCTCAGGATCATGTGCAGGTTGTGCTGAGACATCATACGCTAGACTTATTACACAGCTCTTTGGTGAGCATATGTATATTTCAAATGCTACTGGATGTTCTTCAATTTGGGGTGGTCCAGCAGCTACATCACCATTTACAGTAAACAAGGATTCTAAGAAGGGTCCAGCTTGGTGTAACTCACTCTTCGAGGATAACGCACAGCACGGTCTTGGTATGGAAGTAGGACAGAAGTACCTTCGTGAGCGTGCAGTAGAGTCTGCTCGTAAGTGTGCTGAGTCAGACAAGGCTTCTGCAGAGCTTAAGGCTGCATTTGCTAAGTTTGAAGAGACAATCAATTCTACAAAGGAGAACAGCCCTGCTACTGACGCACTTGTTGCTGAGCTTACAAAGGCTTGCGAAGCAGGATGTCCAGATGCTAAGGCTGCTCTTGATCTTAAGGATTACCTCGCTAAGAAGTCTGTATGGATCTTCGGTGGTGATGGTTGGGCTTACGATATCGGATTTGGTGGTCTTGACCATGTTCTTGCATCAGGCGAGAATGTAAATGTAATGGTATTCGATACAGAAATGTACTCAAATACAGGTGGACAGGCTTCTAAGGCTTCAAACATCCGTGAGGTTTGTCAGTTCGCTGCTGCTGGTAAGGAGATTTCTAAGAAGTCACTTGCTGAGATCGCAATGAGCTATGGCTATGTATACGTAGCACAGATCGCACTTGGTGCAAACATGAACCAGGCTGTTAAGGTTCTTGCTGAAGCTGAGGCTTATAACGGACCTTCACTTATCATCGGTTATGCTCCATGTGAGCTTCACGGTGTTAAGGGTGGAATGAATCATTGCCAGGATGAGATGAAGGCAGCAGTTGCTGCAGGTTACTGGAACCTCTTCTCATTCAATCCAGACCTCAAGAAGGAAGGTAAGAATCCATTTACACTTACATCTAAGGAAGGTGATTACAGCAAGTATCAGGACTTCCTCAACAACGAGACACGTTACAGCCGTCTTGTTAAGGCATTCCCAGAGCGTGCAGAGAGACTCTTTGCAGAGAATGAGAAGGCAGCCGTTGAGAGATACGATCACCTTACAAAACTTGTTAAGCTTTACGGAACAGAGGAGTAATTCTTCTTTCGCAGCTAAAATAAGATTTGAGAACCCGGGACTACGTTGGTCCCGGGTTTTTTTGCGCCTATATTGTAGCTGCTTGCAAAGCCACACCCTAGGCATAATCCTATATATTTGACTGTCCGTTCGCTAAGTGCTTTCTAGCTAAACCTTTGAAGTAATTTGACACCGTCGCTTACGGTACATCCGTGTACCGGGCGCGACCTGACTCTGACGTCCTGTCAGAGTCTGTCAAATGACTAACAAAGCGTTTATCAAGAGAGCACTAAGCTTACTACCAATGTCAAATATATTAGGATTATGCCTAGGGTGCGGCATTTTTACCGCTTACACATATAAAAGTAAATTTGCAACTTATATTGTGCCGTCGAGCATATGCTACCATCTTATTTTATGGCTTAAAGCGAACCTAGTGGCTTCTTAAGGACATCTTTGATAAGCAAATTTGATAGCGACTGCCAAGGATGGCAGGCGCAATCGCGCCCGCGACAAGGATGTCGCGTAAGCGCTGGTATCAAATTTATCAAAGTGGCGTTTAGAAGCCACTTGGTAAGAGGTCAGCCTAAAATAAGATGGTAGTATATGCCGATGGCTATCTATACCCCCAAAAAAGCGCATTTAAAATACGCTGCCCACCTGTGGAAACTGAAAGGGTGACACGTGGTTTCCGTGCGCGAAAAGCGCGTATTTAAGCGGAAACTGACAGTGAAAAAATAGGTTAAATTTTTAACAAATTAGTTGAATTTGTAGCCTGTTTTGAGTATTATATTATACGGAAGAAAATTTTATTTTTATATAAATGGAGGTTGTTAAGATGAGTAATGTTGGTAGTCTTGCACTCGGCAGATTAGAGCAGTTACTTGATGAACACAGCTTTGTAGAATTACAGGCTAATGTTACAGCAAGAAACACAGATTTTACTGCTGACGCAAAGAAAGAGCCTTCTGATGGTGTTGTAATCGGACATGGTCTGATTGATGGAGCACCTGTATTTGTCTTTGCCCAGGATTCATCAGTTCTTGGTGGAACACTTGGTGAGATGCATGCAAAGAAGATTCTTTCAGTTTATGAGATGGCATTAAAGGTTGGTGCACCAGTGATTGGTCTTTTAGACTGTGCAGGCGTTAGACTTAATGAGTCCTTTGATGCTCTTGAGGCAATGGGCGAGGTTCTTAGAACTGCTTCTAATGCTTCATCAATGATTCCACAGATTATGGTTGTTTGTGGTAATTGCGGTGGTGGTTTATCAGTGCTTACAGGCATTGCTGATTTCACCTACATGACAGATGACGCAAAGCTTTTTGTTAATTCACCAGATGCTATTTCAGGAAACAGATCTGAAAAGTGTGATTGTGCATCAGCAGAATTCAAGGCTGAACATTCTGGATCGGTTGATTTTGTTGGTTCATACGATGAAATCACAGCAAAGGTTAGAGCTCTTGTTTCAATTATTCCTGCTAGTGAAAGAGATTTTGCTATGAAGGAAGGTACTGATGATATTAATAGAGCAGCAGAAGGTCTTTACGATAATACTGATTCTGCAGCTGCTATTGCTACAGAGCTTGCTGATAACAGAGTTTTTGTTGAGACAAAGGCAGCTTATGGCAAGGATATGACAACTGGATTTATCCTTATGGATGGTATTACTGTTGGTGTTGTAGGTAATACTGTTGTTGATGGTGCTGCAGCTATTTCAGCTAGAGGCGCTTATAAGGCAGCTGATTTTGTTGAGTATTGTGATACATTCCATATTCCAGTTCTTACAATTACAAATGTTGATGGATTTGACGCATCTTTATGCGCAGAGAAGTCTCTTCCTAGAGCATTGAAGGCTATGACAAAGGCATTTGCAAATTCATATGTACCAAAGATTAATCTTATCACAGGTGAGGCAATGGGAAGCTCATATGTGCTTATGAACTCTAAGTCAATGGGCGCTGATCTTGTATATGCATTCTCTAGCGCAACAATTGGTGCTATGGATTCAAACAAGGCAGCAAAGATTATTTGTGACAGCAATAGCTCGGCAGATATTACTGAAGTTGCAAATGAGTATGCAGCTATGCAGGCAAACGCTTCATATGCAGCTTCAAGAGGATATGTTGATCGTCTTGTTGAGCCTCAGGATGCAAGAAAGTATATTATTGCAGGTTTCGAGATGCTTCTTAATAAGGTGGCAGCTCCAGTTCCAGCAAAGAGACATTTGCCATTTGGTATGCCTTTTAGAAAGCACTAGTATAGAAAGGTGATTATATGAAGAAGAGAGTTATTCTTAGTATATGCGCCTTATCTATGAGCTTGGGACTTACAGCATGTTCGTCTGATCTTGGAGATACAATGGCCAAGGCTGGACTTAATACAGTAATGGGAATATCAGTAGTTTTCTTTATTCTTGTTCTCATTTCACTTGTTATTTATTGCTTTAAGTTTATTCCGATTATTTCAGACAAGCTTACCAATAAGGGCAAGATACAAAAGAAAGAGGAAACAAAGGTTGTTATCAAAGAGGATGATTCTGCAAAAGCAGATGCTTCTACAGATGACCTAGAATTAGTAGCAGTTATCGCAGCAGCGATTGCAGCAAGTACAGGAGCTTCTACAGATTCATTTGTAGTTCGTTCCATTAAAAAGAGATATTAGGAGGAATTATTAAAATGAAGAATTATACAATTACCGTTAATGGCAATGTTTATGACGTTACTGTAGAGGATAAGGGTGGTTCAGGAGTGTCTCCTGTAGTTTCAGCTCCAGCAGCTGCAACAGCACCAGCAGCTCCAAAGGTAGCAGCAGGTGCAGGTAGCATCAAGATCGAAGCTGGCGCAGCTGGTAAGGTATTTAAGATTGCTTCTTCTGTAGGAGCAACAGTAAAGAAGGGCGATCCTATCGTAGTTCTTGAGGTTATGAAGATGGAAACACCTGTTGTAGCTCCTGAGGATGGAACAGTTGCTAGTATCGACGTAGCAGAAGGACAGCAGGTTGAGTCTGGTGCACTTCTTGCAACAATGAACAATTAGTTGGAGGAGAAAATATGAGTTACGTTGCAGAGACATTAGGAAATCTGCTACACCAGACTGCATTTTTCAATTTAACATGGGGCAATTACGTTATGATAGCTGTTGCCTGCGTGTTCTTGTTCTTGGCTATTAAAAAGGGATATGAGCCACTGCTTTTGGTGCCAATCGCATTTGGTATGTTGCTTGTAAATATTTATCCTGATATTATTGCCAGTCCTGCAGAGACATCTAATGGTGTTGGCGGTTTGCTTTATTACTTCTATACATTGGATGAGTGGTCAATTCTTCCTTCGCTTATTTTCTTAGGTGTTGGTGCGATGACAGACTTTGGTCCACTTATTGCTAATCCTATCAGTTTCTTGTTAGGTGCAGCAGCACAGTTTGGTATCTTTTCAGCATACCTTTTGGCTATTTTATTTGGTTTCAATGATAAAGCAGCATCAGCTGTATCAATCATCGGTGGAGCCGATGGTCCTACATCCATCTTTTTGGCTGGAAAGTTAGGCCAGACAGATTTGATGGGACCTATAGCGGTTGCAGCATATTCTTATATGTCACTTGTTCCTATCATTCAGCCTCCTATTATGAAGGCGCTTACTACAAAGAAGGAACGTGCTATTAAGATGCAGAATCTTCGCCCGGTATCAAAGCTGGAAAAGATTTTGTTCCCAATCGTTGTTACTATTATTGTATGTATGCTTCTTCCAACAACAGCACCACTTGTTGGTATGCTTATGCTTGGAAATCTTTTTAGAGAGTCAGGAGTTGTTAGACAGCTTGCAGATACAGCATCAAACGCTCTTATGTACATAGTAGTTATTCTTCTTGGTACATCAGTTGGTGCATCTACTTCAGCAGAGGCATTTCTTAATTGGGATACAATCAAGATCGTTATCCTTGGTCTTGTTGCATTTGCTATTGGTACAGCTGCCGGAGTTTTATTTGGTAAGCTTTTATGCTTCCTTACAAAGGGTAAGATTAATCCACTTATTGGTTCCGCGGGTGTTTCCGCAGTTCCTATGGCGGCGCGTGTTTCACAAAAGGTTGGTGCAGAAGAGGATCCTACAAACTTCCTTCTCATGCATGCTATGGGACCTAACGTAGCCGGTGTTATTGGTACTGCAGTTGCAGCCGGTGTATTTATGGCAATATTTGGAATTTAAAAGGAGATTAGATAATGGCAGATATTAATCCAAAACCAGTTAAAATAAATGAGACCATTTTAAGAGATGCTCATCAGTCACTTATTGCAACTCGTATGCCAACCGAGATGATGCTTCCTATCATTGATAAGATGGATAAGGTGGGTTACAACGCAGTTGAGTGCTGGGGTGGAGCTACTTTTGATGCATGTCTTAGATTCTTAAAGGAAGATCCATGGGATAGACTTAGAAAGCTTCGTGATGGCTTTAAGAACACAAAGCTTCAGATGCTTTTTAGAGGTCAGAACATTCTTGGATATAGTCAGTATCCAGATGATGTTGTTGAGTACTTCGTTCAGAAGTCAATTGCAAATGGTATCGACAACATTCGTATTTTTGACTGCTTGAATGATATTAGAAATCTTCAGACAGCAGTTACAGCATGTAATAAAGAAAAGGGTCACGCTCAGGTTGCTCTTTCTTATACACTTGGTGATGCTTATACACTTGATTACTGGAAGGATATGGCAAAGCGTATCGAGGAGATGGGCGCTGACTCTATCTGTATCAAGGATATGGCAGGTCTTTTAGTTCCTGCAAAGGCAGAAGAGCTTGTAAAGGCATTGAAGGAGTCAACAACACTTCCTATCGACCTTCACACACATTACACTTCTGGTGTGGCTTCAATGACATATATGAAGGCTGTTGAGGCAGGCTGTGACATTATTGATACAGCTATTTCACCATTTGCTCTTGGAACATCTCAGCCAGCTACTGAGGTTATGGTTGCAGCATTTGCTGGCACAGAATATGATACAGGTCTTGACCAGAATCTCTTATCTGAGATTGCTGATTACTTCAAGCCATATAGAGAGGAGTGCCTTGCAAATGGACTTCTCAATCCAAAGGTAATGGGCGTTAATATTAACACTCTTCGTTATCAGGTACCAGGTGGTATGCTTTCAAACCTTATTTCACAGCTCAAGGAGCAGGGTAAGGAAGACAAGTATGATGAGGTTCTTGAGGAAGTACCACGTGTACGTAAAGACCTTGGTGAGCCACCACTTGTTACACCTTCATCACAGATTGTTGGAACTCAGGCTGTATTTAATGTGCTTATGGGTGAGAGATATAAGGTCGCTACAAAGGAGACAAAGGATATCTTACTTGGTAAGTATGGTCAGACTGTAAAGCCATTTAATGAAGAAGTTGTTGAGAAGGTACTTGGAGATGACAAGAAGAACCAGATTACTTGTCGTCCAGCAGATTTACTTGAGCCAGGACTTCCTAAGTTTAGAGAGGAATGTGCAAAGTATATTCAGCAGGAAGAAGATGTACTTTCATATGCACTTTTCCCAAAGGTAGCTACAGAGTACTTCGAGTATCGTGAGGCTCAGCAGACAAAGGTTGATCCAAAGCTTGCAGATACTGAAAATAAGGCTTATCCAGTATAGAATATAGTTTTATCTTAATCGGAGAAGACACATGCTTCTATAATGATTTGCATATTAAAAATTATGACCAGGTCGTCACTTTGATGACCTGGTTTTTTGATATTCCAGAGCCGCACATATAAATTTTGCCCAAATCAAAGTATAATTAGTGCAAAAATTGCCAGTGTTCTAGGTATTCAGGGGTGTAATGTGTTATTATATAAAAAAAATATTATAAATTATATGTATGCGATAGGCATATATTTGTTAGAAATATTGATAATAGACAAAACATATATGCGATAAAAATCAGCATTGAAACTAGCTGTAATAGGGGAGATTATAATCTTGGATAAGAATACTGTTCCAGAAAATTTTAGTTTAAAGCTGGCGTTGGTTGATGCTCTGCCGGTTCTGTTTTTTGGTTTGGCAGCAATTACTTTAGGAATTAAGATTGAAAGTTTGATTTTTACTGTTGGTGCATTGATATGTACAATTAGCGGAATGCTAAAAGTTCTCTGGAAAATAATCGTTGCCGTAAAAAAGAAAAACATATGGTCATTATTTATTCAAATGAGAATATTAATGCCAATAGGTTTTCTGATTTTAATAGTAGGATTAATCACAGGTTTAAGTCATATGGTTGAAATCGGACTTTTGGTACGATTGCTTTCTTTTCCGGCCTTGGGTTGCTTTATAGTTTGGCTTATAAGTATGGTGATTATGTCAGTATTGGCAGTAAAGCTTGACAGCTCAGATGTTAAAAGCAACTGGATAGAGCAGCTCGTTAATGGAGTCGGACAGGCATTTATGTTTATAGGAGTTATTTTCTTATAAAACATTATTTACAAGAGAAATTATTTATAAGAGACATTATTTACAAGAAATATTATTGATAAGAGATATTATTTACAAGAGAAATTATTTACAAGAGATATTATTTATTTGGAATATTAAAACATTGTATTAGGGGGAGATTGTATGGGAGTAATAGAAGAGATGGCCTTCTTAGTTGATGATAAGGCAAAGGAAATTGCGACAGATGAAATCTTCAAGTTTAAAGAAGAACATCCAGGCTGTATTATGAACGAAGAGATTAAAAGCATAGTTATTCAAAGAGCCATATCGCAGCTGTCTTTTTCAATTAACAATTTGCATATCAATAAGGATGGCGATATAGGTGAACAGTTTAAGGCATGGTTTGATGCAGATAAAGATGCTGAAATAAGAAAAATTTGTATTAAGTGCATCGCTGAGGAAGTGCAAAAAGCATCTGAATCAGATGAAGGCAGCTTGACATATCTTGAAAAATATATGAAAAAGCATGGCATTAATATATAGCTGAGGAGTCGTACTTGAAATTCGTGCGTTTGGTATGCCTTGAATAAATAGGCCAAGACTTGAAAAAACTCGCACTAATGAGTATTATCAAGGGTGCGAATTTGACATATAAAAACATTTTTTAAGGAGTATATAATGGCAATTAGAGAAATAAGAGTGATGGGCGATGAGTGCCTGACAAAGGTTTGCAAAAAAGTAGAGACATTAACACCACGTCTTCGTGAGCTTATTGAAGATATGTTTGATACTATGTATGAGGCTGAAGGTGTTGGTCTGGCTGCACCACAGGTGGGAGTACTTAGAAGAATGGCAGTTGTTGACATAGGTGAGGGCCCAATTGTTCTTATTAACCCTGTTGTTTTAGAAACATCCGGAGAACAGACAGGTGCAGAAGGCTGTTTATCATTACCAGGTAAGGGTGGCGAGGTAACAAGACCAAATCACTGCAAGGTAAGAGCCTTTAATGCAAAGATGGAAGAATATGAAATCGAGGGAGAAGGTCTTTTGTGTAGAGCTTTATTACATGAAATTGATCACCTTGATGGTCATATGTATGTTGAGCTTGTAAATGGCGATTTATATGATACAGTAGTCGAAGAAGAGGATGAGTACGAGGAGTAAAATTTGAAAATTGTATTTATGGGGACACCGGATTTCGCGGTGTCTGCCCTTGATTATATAGCAAAATTTCATGAGATTATTCTTGTGGTTACTCAGCCAGATAAGCCTGTAGGAAGAAAGGCTGTTTTGACACCACCACCCGTAAAAAAATGGGCAATAGAACATGGTGTTGAGGTATATCAGCCAGTGAAGATAAAAGAAGCAGAGGCTGTAGATTATTTATCAAAATATACAGCTGATGCATTTGTTGTCGCTGCGTTTGGTCAGATTTTACCTAAAGTAATTCTTGATATGCCAAGACTAGGCTGTATCAATATTCATGCATCGCTTCTTCCAAAGTATCGAGGAGCAGCGCCTATTCAGTGGGCTGTTTTAAATGGCGAAAAGGTTACTGGAGTTACAACAATGCTTATGGGCGTCGGACTAGATGATGGCGACATACTTCTTACCGAAGAATTGGAGCTTGCTGATAATGAAACAGGTGGCAGCTTGTTTGACAGGCTGGCAGAACTGGGTGGACCATTAGCTGTGAAGACACTTCAAGGACTTGATGAGCGTAGCATTACACCACTGCCTCAGGATGAGAGTCAGGCTACTCATGTAGGAATGATAAAAAAACAATTAGGTCATTTGGATTTTTCAAGGCCTGCCATAGAGTTGGAAAGATATGTCAGAGGTCTTAATCCTTGGCCATCAGCTTTTTGCTATCTACAGGGTAAACAGTTAAAAATTTGGGAGGCACTGGTTGTAAATGATTCTATGCTGGCAAAGGCAGATACAAACAATGCTTTAAAATTTCAGGAAAATATAACACCAGGTACTGTTATAAATGCAACAGATGATGGAATTTTGATTGCCTGTGGACAGGATGCTTTACTTATTACATCTCTTCAGCTAGAAGGGAAAAAGCGTATGAGCGCTGCAGACTTCATTAGGGGCAGAGCGATAGAATGTGGCATTGTTTTAGAATGATTTGCGTAGAAAGGATATATGGTGAATACTATGAAAAGAAAGTTATTAGTAGCTGTAATTACATCAATGATGGTTGTTTCATTAGCAGCCTGTGGAAAGAAAAATGATGTTGCCCCAGAGGCTGAAAAGACTATAGAAATGGCCGATGAAACACAAGACCAGGTGGAAGAAGGAATTCCAGAAGATGAATTCATGCCAGATTGTTTCCTGGATGCAAGAACAATGAAAAATATATATGAATCATACGACGAGATTATTAGCTTTTTGCAGGAAGGTGAAGGCTATGCATATGTTAAGTTAATTGGATGTGATGAAGACGTTCTTGCCATTACTGATGGTGTGTATGACAATCTTGATGGTAATATGGCTTCAATTGATGTGAGCCTGTACTATGGCAAGGAAGGTAATGTTAAAAATATAGGAAATGCATTTAGTGCAGGAACAGCTTATCCAATAGCTAATGATGATGGATTATTATATACAGCAGGAAATCACTGCTATACATCATATTTTGTGAGTGATGAAACAGGCGGGCTGATGGTCAAGGATTCTATTATGGAAGAATTTGATACAGATGGAAATGCCACATATTATACACTTCACAGAGAAGAGAATAATTTTAATAATGACAGCGAAATTGAAATTAATGAGCAACAGGATTTTTACGATTATATAGATGAATTTACAACAAAGACAATTGTTAATTTTACAGTCGTTAAGTAATTGAACTGACATAAACGGAGATTTATGCAAGATGTTAATTTAAGAGATATTGCCCTGACTTCGGTAGTTGATATATTGGAGAATGGGCAATATTCTCATATTTATTTGAATAATGTTTTAGAAAAGTACGCTTACCTTGAAAAAAGTAAGCGCTCTTTTATTACAAGGATAGTTTCAGGAACAATAGAACGAAAAATAGAGCTGGATTATATTATTAATTCTGTTAGTAAAACCAAGACAAATAAGATGAAGCCTGTGATTAAAAATATCTTAAGACTTGGAGCTTACGAGATATATTATATGGATTCTATACCTGATTCGGCTACATGTAATGAGTATGTGAAGCTTGCAAAGAAAAGGGGATTTTCTGGCTTATCTGGTTTTGTAAATGGTGTTCTTAGAGGCATAATAAGGGGCATGAATAAGCTGACAATAGCTGATGAAGCTGTTTTGTACTCTATGCCAGATGATATTTACAAGGTCTTAATAAGAGATTATGGGAAAGAGCTGGCAAAGTCCATTGCAGCTTCGTTTTTTAAACCGGCTCCGCTTACGATAAGAATTGATGAAAGCAAAATTTCTGTAGATGAAATGGTGTTAAAGCTTGCTGATTCTAAAATTGGCTGTCAGATTGATGAGAGAATACCATATTGCCTATATTTGACAGGTATTGACAGGGTGGAAAGCCTGCCTGGTTATAATGAAGGCATGTTTTATGTTCAGGATTACTCATCCATGTTAGTTGGCTATTTGGCATTGTCAAACCAATCCTGGTCAAAGCAATCTATATCAAATAAATCGAGTGATATTATAAATGCTCTTGATGTATGCGCTGCACCAGGCGGCAAGGCACTTCACATAGCATCACTTATTAAAGGAAAAATCGAGGCTAGAGATCTTACTGATACAAAGGTAGCGTTAATTGAAGAGAATATAAAGCGAAGCGGCTTAACCAATATTACAGCAAAAAAGTGGGACGCAACAGTACATGATGACGAATTGGTTGGAAAGTGTGATTTGCTTGTCTGCGATTTGCCTTGTTCTGGACTTGGAATAATAAGAAAGAAACCTGATATAAAATACAATACTTCCTTAGAAGACATGACGTCTTTGGTAAAGCTTCAGGAACAAATACTCGATACGGTACAGGATTATGTAAGTGCCGGCGGTGTATTGATGTATTCAACATGTACACTTAATAAAGATGAAAATGAGCGTCAGGTAAAGCGATTTTTAGATAAATACAGTGAGTTTAGTTTAATTCAGGAGGAAACTGTTTTACCATGCGATAAAAATCATACACGTGACGGATTTTACGTAGCAAAGCTGATGCGAAATAAATAATGTGTATGGACGACTGATGCGAGATAAATAATGTGTATGGACGAAAGGATGTTATAGATAAATGACTGATATAAAAAGTCTGAATATAAAAGAACTGGAAGAATATGTGATATCTATAGGGCAGCCTAAATTTCGCGCCAAGCAGTTGTATGAATGGATGCATAAAAAACTGGCGGCTTCATATGATGAAATGACAAACTTACCGGTTGCCTTAAGACAAAGCCTTAGTGAAACAACAGTCTATACCTGTCTAAAGCAGATAGATATGCAATGCTCAAAGCTGGATGGCACCAGAAAATACTTATTTGCATTAGAAGATGGCAACATGGTTGAAAGTGTTTTTATGAAATATGAGCATGGCAATAGTGTATGTATTAGCTCTCAGGTGGGCTGCAAAATGGGGTGTCGCTTTTGCGCGTCTACTTTAGATGGCTGGCTGAGAAACCTGACGCCTGCAGAAATGCTTGATCAGATATACAGAATTGAAGCTGATACAAATGAGAGGGTAAGCAATGTGGTTGTAATGGGCACAGGCGAGCCACTCGATAACTATGACAATCTATTAAAGTTTATAGAACTTTTGACAGATGAATATGGACTTAATATCAGTCAAAGAAATCTGACGGTGTCTACATGTGGTTTGGTGCCAAGGATAAAAGACCTTGCAGATAAAAAGCTTTCTATTACACTAGCTTTATCCCTTCATGCATCAACTCAGGAAAAAAGACTAGAGCTTATGCCTATAGCAAAAACCTATGAAATAAACGAGGTTATTGATGCCATGAGGTATTATTTTGATACAACTGGCAGACGAATTACATTTGAATATAGTCTTGTTGCAGGGGTGAATGATACTGATGAGGATGCAAGGCTATTAGCTGATTTAGTTAAGGGGATTAATTGTCATATAAATCTTATTCCGGTCAATCCTATTAAGGAAAGAGACTACAAGAGTCCTACCAAGGAGGCGGCCTTCGCCTTCCAAAAAAGGGTTGAAAAATATGGGATAAATGTTACCATAAGAAGAGAAATGGGCAGGGACATTGATGGTGCCTGTGGCCAGCTTAGAAAACGTCATTTAGATACGAATTAGGGAAATTTATGAAATGTTGCGCACTCACAGATGTGGGTAGAAAAAGGCAGATGAATCAGGATACTGTTTTCTCAACAGATAAGCCTATTGGACCTTTGTATAATCTATACATAGTCGCTGATGGAATGGGCGGAGAAAACGCTGGAGATTATGCCTCAAGAGAGACTGTAAATTCAGTCGTTGATTTTATTATGAATACAGAGATTAAAAAGCCTGTTGAAGCATTTGAACAGGCTATTTCTGTTGCAAATAAAAAGATTTTTGATGAATCAACAACAGATGATAATAAAAAGGGCATGGGAACTACTTTAGTTATTGCTACAGCTTATGATGGTCATCTTTATGTGGCCAATGTTGGTGATAGCAGACTTTATGTTGTTACAGGTGGTAAGCTTACACAGATTACAAAGGATCATTCTGTAGTTGCAGAGTTAGTCAGAAAGGGAAAGCTAGACAGAGACCTGGCAAAGAATCACCCAAATAAAAATATGATTACAAGAGCTGTAGGCGTAGAGTCTGTTGTTACAGCTGATTATTTTGATGTCACAATAAGAGGTGAAGAGACTGTTTTGCTATGTTCAGATGGTCTTACCAATATGGTTAGTGACAAGGATATTTTAAATACCGTTCTAAATGGCAAAAATGTAGATGATGTTGCTGTATCACTTGTTGAAATGGCAAATGATGCGGGCGGTAAGGATAATATCTCAGTTATTGTATTGAAAGTATAGACGCTTGTTTGTTTGGCGTAGTTTATATATGAGGAGCATATATGATAAAAGCAGGAATGTTTATTGCAGATAGATATGAGGTCTTGGAAAAGATAGGCACTGGTGGAATGTCAGATGTATACAGGGCCAAGGATCATATTTTAGGCAGGGAAGTAGCTATAAAGGTACTTAAGAGTGAGTTCTGTGGTGATGCAACCTTTGTTGCAAAGTTTAGATCGGAGGCTCAGTCTGCTGCAGGCCTTGAGGACCCTAATATTGTCAATATTTACGATGTTGGTTCGGAAAACGGTATGCATTATATCGTTATGGAATATATTGATGGCATTACGCTCAAAACCTACATAGAGAAAAAAGGTCAGCTTAATTACAAAGAGGCTATTAGTATTGCCATTCAAGTGGGCCGTGGTATAGGTGCAGCTCATGCAAAGAGTATTATTCATAGAGATATTAAGCCACAGAATATTATTATTTCCACAGATGGCAAGGTGAAGGTGACTGATTTTGGTATTGCAAGAGCAGCTACTAGCAATACTATACATGCGGATGTAATGGGATCAGTTCATTATGCTTCGCCAGAACAGGCAAGAAATGGCTATATTGATGGCAAGAGTGATATTTATTCTCTTGGTATTGTTATGTATGAGATGGTTACAGGTCGTGTTCCATTTGATGGTGAATCGACAGTAGCTATTGCTATCCAGCATCTTCAGGAGGAAATGGTGGCACCATCTGTGTACGCCCCTAATCTTCCAATAAGCCTTGAAAAGATTATTCTTAAGGCTACAATGAAGAATCCAGATAAGAGATATGCATCAATTAATGATTTACTTATAGACTTAAAAAGAGCCTTGTCTAATCCAGACGAAGACTTTGTTATAATTGCGGATTCGTCTTTGGCTCATACGCGTGTACTTTCGCCAAAGGAACAGGAAAGCCTTCAGAGAGAAATAGCTGGAATGAATGAGCCTGAATATCAGAATAATCCGGATGATGGATGGGATGAAAATGGCGACGACTGGGACGGACAGGACGACTGGGATGAAGAAAATGACCAGTGGGATGGACAGGATGAATGGGATGAAAACGGCGACGACTGGGATGATCCTGATGGTGAATACTGGGATCCAGACGACGATGACTGGGATGGTGGCGATGACGTTGATCCAAAGATGTCAAAGATTTTCACTTTCCTTAGTATAGGCGCAGGCGCTGTTATTGTTGCTATTATCGTAGTGCTTTTGGGAAATGTGTTTGGACTTTTCCATTTTGGTGGAACAAAGGCATTAATGGTTAATGTTGTTGGATTAGACGAACCAACAGCAAAGGAAACATTAATTGCATCTGGTTTTAATGAGATAGAGGTAAAATATTCACCTGTTATGGACGGAACAGTTCCAGAGGGAATTGTTTATAATCAGAGTATAGAGCCTGGTAAAGAGGTTTCTACTAGAAAGACCGTTGAGATTACTGTAAACGGTAAGGAGGCATCAGCATCTGGTTCTACAGGTGATTCATCAGGGGCTTCTCAGGGTGGTTCGTCTGGAGATAGTAATGTTGCAGTCACGGTACCAAATCTGGTTGGAAATAAAGAGGATTCTGCGATAAAGGCGCTTACAGATCTTGGACTCAAATATTCGAGAGAGTATGAATATTCAGATACAATAGTTAGTGGAGAGGTCATTGCACAGTCTGTTTCAGCAGGAAGTACGGCAAAGGTGGGAGATACAATTAGCTTTACTGTTAGTCAGGGTAATTCTACTGTTACTGTACCAAATGTTGTCGGCATGACACTTGACGAAGCGACAATAGAACTGAATGGACTGGGACTGAATGTTACATCTACAAGCTCTGAGTATTCGGAGAATATTCCATCGGGCTCTGTTATAAATCAGTCAGTTTCTGGTGGCAAGGTCGTAGACGCTGGTACTAATATTACACTTGTTATTAGTAAAGGAATTCAGGGAGCATTTTATAGCTACTCTGAGACAATAACTGCTCAAGGAGATGTAGCAAATATTATTGTATTAATGGACGCTAATGGAAGAGAGCTTTACAGAGGTATTGTTACAACTACTCAGGCCATTACCATAAATGCAAGTGGAATCACAACAAACTCTGGTACATTAAAATGGCTTAGTCAGGTAGATAACACAGAGCTTGGAAGCAAGGCAGTTTATTTCACTCAGCAAAGATAGTATATGATAGGCAAAATAGTAAAAGGAATTTCAGGCTTTTATTATGTATTTGTAGCTGGTTTTGGCCTTGTTACCTGTAAGGCAAAGGGAGCCTTTAGAAATGAAGGGATAAAGCCTCTTGTTGGTGATAACGTTGAGCTGGATTTGATCTCTGAAGAGGCAAAGGAAGGCAATATTATCAAGATTTTGCCAAGAGTGAATTCGCTTATAAGGCCAGCTGTTGCAAATGTTGATCAGGCACTTGTGATTTTTGCAGTAACATATCCTAGTCCGAATCTTAATTTGTTAGACAGATTTCTTGTGACGATGGAGCAAAATGAGCTTCCTGTGACAATTTGTTTTAATAAAAGTGATTTAACATTAGAAAATAGACAACAGCTTTCTGAAATATATGAAAAGGCTGGCTATAAAGTGATTTTTGCCAGCGCAAAGGAAGGCATGGGAATTGATGATATTAGACAGGCCTTAAAGGGGAAGACATCGACTGTTGCTGGCCCATCAGGCGTTGGAAAGTCATCAATTATAAATCTTTTGACAGATGCGCATGATATGGAAACAGGTGGCCTGTCAGAAAAGATCCAAAGAGGTAAACACACTACCAGACATAGTGAATTATTACCTATTGATGATGATACCTTTATTATGGATACGCCTGGGTTTAGCTCAATATTTGTGCCAGAGGTTGAGTCAATAGAATTGTTTGAATTGTTCAGAGAATTCAATCAGTATGAGTGTAATTGCAGGTTTGCAGGATGTGCTCATTATAAAGAGCCTGATTGTGGAATAAAAAAAGCCGTTTTGGATGGCTTGATAGCCGAAAGTCGCTACGAAAATTATGTACAGATGTATGAGGAAGTTGTAGCGAGAAAAAAGTATTAGTATTGTTAAAAGTATTTATGGAAAGGAAGTATCTGATTTATATCAGAGAAAAAAAATTATGGACACGTTATCGCCCTCGATACTTGCAGCAGATTTTGGTAATCTTGCTCAGCAGATAAAAGAAGCAAAGGAAGCAGGTGCAGCTTATTTGCACATTGATGTAATGGATGGTATTTTTGTACCAAGCATTAGTATGGGATTGCCGGTGATTTCCAGTATAAGAAAGTATTCGGATGCTTTTTTTGATGTTCATCTGATGATAGAAGATCCAGGAAGATATGTAGCTGATTTTGCTGAAGCGGGAGCAGATGGTATAACAGTGCATGTGGAAGCTTGTCCTGATGTAGAGGACACTCTTGAATTGATTAGAAAAAAGGGTAAGAAGGTTGGAATTTCATTAAATCCTGTTACCCCTATTTCTGAAGTTGAGCCTTATTTATCGCTTGTAGATATGGTTCTTGTCATGACCGTTAATCCAGGCTTTGGTGGGCAAAAGCTGATACCTGAGACAGTTGATAAGGTTAGAGAGTTGAAAGCTATCCTTAAAGAAAAAAATCTGGATGTTGATATAGAGGTTGATGGTGGTATTACAGTAGATAATGTGGCTGAGCTGACAAAGGCCGGAGCAAATGTAATTGTTGCAGGGTCAGCGATTTTTAATGGTGATATTACAGCCAACTGTAAGACAATGTTGGAGCGAATGTAGTTGTGACAATTATTATAAGTGGTGGCAGTATAGATATTGATTTTGCTGCCAGATATATTGATAGTATAAAGGATAAAGCTGCTGTGACTTATATTGCAGCAGACAAAGGCGTTGATGCTTGTGAGAAACTGGGCATAACGCCTAGTTTTATTATTGGCGATTTTGATTCTCTAATGGATGCAGAGCCCGAAGATGATTCTATGGCGACATCAAAGACTCTTGTGAAACAACCTGAGGCTGACAAGGCAATTCATTTGACAGAACAAGGTCAACCATCAGCAGCGAATGATGGTCAGCATAGTGCATATCAGCATAGTGCTTATCAGGAGCTTTTAAAAGAATACTCAACGTCAAAGATAATAAAGCTAAGTCCACTTAAGGACGATACAGATACAGAGGCAGCCATAAGGCTGGCGCTTGACGAAACGAAAGGTGATATTGTTTTACTTGGAGCAACAGGGACAAGACTTGACCATGTGCTGGGGAATATTGCACTTTTAGGATTGAGCTTTGAAAGTGGCAGAGAAATCTCTATAATTGATCCTAATAATAGAATTAGACTGATAAGAGATGAACTATATCTTTATAAGCGCGATTCTATATACAAATATGTTTCTTTTTTGCCTTATATGGGACCTGCAAAAGGGGTAACAATGGAGGGCTTTAAATACGAGGTGAAAGATGCAACGCTTGTTGGATTTTCGACGCTTGGCATTTCGAATGAGCTAAGAGAGGATGTGGCAAGGGTGACAGTTAATGAAGGTATGCTGGTTTGTATTGAAAGCCTTGATTGAAATTATAATTGTAATTTTTAACTCAATATATACATTATGTTTATGATATGTCGAGTGAAGCTTGAATTAATTAGGAGTGTTTTATGCCGGATATTAAGGGGATGCTGAATACCTTACATAAGGTTTCAGAGGATGCAGCAACATATGAAATATCGACAGATTTCCAATATAGCGGTTTGAAGGAATATCCTCGTCCGCAGATGAAAAGAGAAAGCTGTGAGATTTTAAATGGACAGTGGGAGCTTAGCATATTAGGGGCTGATTCAAGACCTATATATGAAGGCACTATTGAGGTTCCATTTTCTCCTGAATGCAGGCTTTCAGGTGTCAATCATGTTTTAATGCCATATGAGCAGCTTATATATAAAAGATCAATTGTCGTTAATGAGGGCTCTTTGGATGATGGAAAAAGGCTATTAATTCATTTTGGCGCCGTTGATCAGATTACAACTCTTTTTGTAAATGGTAAACAGGCGGGAAACCATGAGGGTGGCTATACAGCCTTTACCTTTGATATTACAGATTATGTAAAGACAGGCGAAAATGAATTAAAGCTAAATGTCATAGATCAGGGAAATGAGCTGGGATATGCCAGAGGAAAGCAGGCGTATGACCATAGTGGAATGTTTTATACTCCACAGTCTGGTATATGGCAGACTGTCTGGCTGGAAATTGTTGAGGCCAATTATATAAAGCATGTCAATTATATTCCAGATATAAAAAGAAATGAGCTTAGAATAGTAATTGATGTTGTTTGTCACGATGTCAAAGAATCTTACAAGAATGATTTTGTTATCGAGGCATTAAATGAAAAAAATGACGATTATTGTGATGACTGCTTCAAACCTTTGTTTGATTTTAAGCTTATTAATGTAAAGACTATAGATAAATCAGAGTTTGATACTAAAAAGCAGGCCAAATATGAATTGTTAATAGAGCCTGAAGACTATGAGCTTTGGACAGTTGATAATCCTGTTCTTTATATGACAAGAATCAGATTTGGTGCTGATAGCGTTCAGACTTATTTTGCAATGAGAAGCTTTTATTTTGCAAATGATAAAGACAATATCCCAAGAATATATCTAAATCATGAGCCTATTTTTATGAATGGTGTTTTAGATCAGGGATATTTCCCTGAAAGTCTTATGACACCACCTTCTGATGAGGCAATGATATTTGATATTAGTCAGATGAAAAAGCTTGGGTTTAATATGCTGAGAAAGCATTGCAAGATAGAGCCAATGCGCTGGTATTATCATTGTGATAGACTGGGAATGGTAGTGTGGCAGGATATTGTAAATGGCGGTGGCGATTACAATATGAATATGATTTGTACTATGCCAACGTTAGCACCACACTGGAAGCATTTTCCAGATACAACAGAATTTTTGCTTTCTATTACAGGCCGCAAAAATAGAAAAATGCAGGATGTATGGTTCAAGGAAGCAAAGGAAACAGTTGAGCAGCTTATAGCTGTTCCTTCATTGGCATTATGGACTGTATTTAATGAAGGCTGGGGACAGTTTGATTGTGTCAGATGTACGGACTTTATCAGGAGTATTGACGGCACAAGATTAATAGATTCTGCATCAGGCTGGTTCCATCAGGGATACGGAGATATTTGCTCTGACCATATTTACTTCTTCAAGCTAAAGGTGCGAAGAAAGATGGTACCATTTGTTATTTCTGAATATGGCGGTTACTCATTGAAATGTGATGGGCATGTATACAGAGATGCATTGTATGGATACAAGCCATATACTGACAGTAATGAGTTTAAAAAGGGAATGCATGACCTTTTGGCGGAAATAGACGCGTTGGTAGATGAAGGATTATGCGGAGCTGTGTTGACGCAGTTGACCGATGTTGAAGATGAATTAAACGGCATTTTCACCTATGACAGAAAGGTGAATAAGCTGGCTGATTAAGGAGGAATAAATTTATGTCAAATGTAGCTACAGGTAAAGAAAGAAGGGCGGCAAGACTTTATGCTGATTATAGTGAGGCAACAATTATCTCAGACAGAGCCTATAATCTTGTGATGGGCCTTACAGTTTTATATGGTGTAGTGGTAAATATCATTCTTTGCTCATTGGTAGGCAATGTATATGAATATGTAAACCCACTTTTGTTTTTGATTTTGTATTTTGTATGCGCAATAGCTGGTCAGTTTATTGCATTCAGATCCAGCAATCCAGCTGTTAGTTTTCTTGGCTATAACATGATTGTTGTGCCACTTGGATTGGTTGTATCGACATTAGTAGAGTATTATGGTGGACTGAACTCTTTTGTTGTACTTCAGGCATTTTACTACACAGCACTCATTACTGCGATAATGACAATTGCTTCATTCGTATTCCCTCAGTTCTTTGAAAAGGTGGGTGGATTTTTATTCTTCGGATTAATTGGAATTCTAATTGCATCAATATTTAGCATTTTCTTTGGAGGCTTTTATATTATCTCGCTTTTTGCAGCAGGACTATTTAGCCTTTACATTGGTTATGATTTTTATCGTTCACAGCAGTTTGCTAAGACTGTGGATAATGCGATTGATTGTGCAATTGATATATATCTTGACATTGTGAATCTTTTTATAAGAATTTTGGAGATACTCGGCCGAAGAGACTAAGAGCAGCACTTACATGCAACATGAAGCCGACGCACGGAATAATATAGAAAGTTGTAGGCAGAGGTTGAAAAAAGAATGAGAAATCGATGCCACAAAAAATGTTTGAGGTAATTTAAACTGTAAGTATATTATATTTTCGAAAAAGAATAGATATAATATATGTAGAATATAATTGAATATTGACGAGGAAGTAATGGCTGAATATAATATATTAGATACATTGATATGCTTAAAAACATGTTCGGCTTTTTGGGTCACTTCAATTTTGAAGTGAATAGTATTATTTTAAGGAGGGTGTCAAAATGAGAGATGTGTATGATTTTGCAAAATTTTTCATAAAGAATGGCGCTGACTCTAAGCCGAACACATATGATGGCAATATGAAATTGCAAAAGCTATTAGTTTTGGCAGATTTGGCAAATATTGCAGAATATGGTGAGCCTCTGTTTAGAGATCAAGTGTTAGCTTTTAAGAATGGATGTGTTGTTGAAAAGGTTCGTTTAAGATATAAAAATGACTATGTTGCTTTTAGAAGAGATAGTGAAGTTTATCAGCCAGATTTTTCAGAGAGAGAGTATGAAATTTTGAATCTTGTGATGGAAATATTTGGTTGCGCCTCTGCTAAAGAATTATCTGATATCAATCACACTTTTAATTTTTGGAAGTTAGCATTTGATAATGGTACTAGTAGTACTGGCTATCATGACAAAGAAATGTCGGTTGTTGACATGATGTCACAGTATTCGGATTTAGAGAAAATGCGTGAAATAATTTCTGCTTATAGAGAAACATCTAGTGATGTAACAGGAAGCGAAACTATTAATGGTGTGACATTTTATTTTGACGGATTTGTACTGACAGATGATATGATAGACCAGTTGGAAAGCTTTTCATTATCGGCTGATGACGACACATACAGCGTCTATTTAGATGATGGAAGGCTGGTGATTTATTAATGAGTTTTGTTGAAGGTCAAGGTGTTCTTGGAAAAATTAGATTTGTAGATGGAGTGTTTCCTGCATATGATAGAACTTATTTAATTGTCACCGTAGAACAAGATTATATTGAGGTGTTAAATGTTTCATCTATAAGAGGAAAAGAGCGTAAACTAGCGTTCCCAACTAATGAAAGATTAAAAAAATATAATCCTCCTTTTGTAATGCCATCATTTGTGAAATTAGATTCGTTGACAAGAGTTGAAAAAGCTGACTGGGGTAATCTACAGGTTCTGAATTCTGGAAGGACTTTGGATGCCGCAGAGTTGGATAGAATTAAAGGAAAGATATAATATCTAAAGGAGTCGAGATGGTTCGACTCCTTTATATTTTTGATGTAAGAAGTTTAGGTCTACTACTAATAATTAGCAATATTTTGCTTGTTTTTGCTCTGATTTGCCACATTTACGTATTTCAGAGCAAAAATGTAAATCGAAATTATTATAAAAGTTAATCATACGTCTAGTGGCGATCATATTATGGCAATATGGAATAGTGCATATGGAAGAATAGGGGTAGGAGGTCATTTTATGAGTAATTTTATATTTCTTGAAAGTCATTGGAGTGATTTGGCAAAGCTCGGAGATTTAGCAGAAAAATATGTTTATAGTGATGCAAACACAAGTATCATAAAGCAAGGTATGCTGTCAGAAGTATTGGTTAAATATATGCTTGCCTATGATGGTATCGAAGAACCTGAGTATGATAATACCCATGCAAATAGAATCCGTTTGCTCAAAAGAAACGACCTTTTACCTAGAGAGATTGACAATACTCTTTATATCATAAGAAAAGCTAGAAATGATGCTGCACATAATGCAGCAGATGAAGATGTTACAGCAAAGACAAATCTTCCGTTACTATATGAACTGTGTGTTTGGTTCATGCAGACTTATGGTGACTATACATATGAGCCAGCTGATTATGTTGAGCCAGTAGATTTTTCGGTGAGCCTTGCTGACCTTGAAAAAGAAAATGCGGAGCTTGAAGCTCGTAATCAGCAGCTATTGGTTGAAATTGAACAGATACAAAAGAGCGGAAAAGCTGACAGTGCAAGAAGAACAAGAGCATATCAGAAAGCTCTTAATATTCATCTGTCAGAAGCTCAGACCAGAGAACTTATAGATGACCAGCTCCGTAAGGTTGGCTGGGAAGCTGATACAAAAGAAATTAGATACTCTAAGGGTGTTAGACCTACAAAGGGTAAGAATCTTGCTATTGCTGAATGGCCTACAGATTCTTCAACAGGAAATGGTGGATATGCTGACTATGCCTTGTTCATCGGTGAGAAGATGGTAGGTATAGTAGAAGCAAAGAAAAAGCATACCAATATATCATCTGTGTTGGATGGTCAGTGTAAAGATTATGCTAAGCATATTAAAGCTGAGCATCAGAACTATGTCATAAAAGCATACGGTCAGTATTTAGTGCCATTTTTGTTTGCTACAAATGGAAGAGAATATATCAAGCAGTATGAAGATATGTCTGGTATTTGGAGTCTTGATACTAGAGAACAGTTTAATGCTCCAAAGGCATTATCAGGTTGGCCTTCTCCCGAAGGTATTGAGCAAGACTTAGAGCGAGATATTGCAGAAGCGGATAAGCAGCTTGCTTCTACTGGATATGAATTACTTGAAGACCCAGACGGACTTAATCTTAGATATTATCAGATAGATGCAATCAAGGCAGCTGAAAAAGCTATTGCCGATAAACAATCAGCGATTCTTCTTGCTATGGCAACAGGTACAGGTAAGACAAGAACTGTACTTGGCATGATATACAGATTCCTGTCTGCAAAGAGGTTTAAGCGTATTTTATATCTGGTAGATAGAACAGCTCTTGGCGACCAAACTATGGATACATTTAAAGAGGTTCGTCTTGAAGATTTGAAGACGCTTAATCAGCTGTATGATATTAAAGACCTCGGAGAAAAAGATTTTGAAAAGGATACAAGGGTTCATATTGCTACAGTACAAAGTCTAGTAAAGCGAATCCTTTATAATGAATCAGAAGCTAGTCTTGGTGTATCTGATTATGATTGCATAATTGTGGATGAAGCGCATAGAGGATACATTCTTGATAAGGAAATGGGTGACGATGAAACATTTTATCGTAACCAAGATGATTTCCGTAGTAAATATAGGGCTGTAATAGATTATTTCGATGCTATTAAGATTGCGCTTACAGCAACACCAGCACTTCACACTACAGAAATATTTGGTAAGCCAGTATATGAGTATACATATAGAGCAGCCGTAATAGATGGATACCTCTGTGACCATGATGCGCCACATTATATAAAGACAAAACTTGCAGAAGAGGGTATTACATTTGCAGCAGGAAGTACAGCTCCAATATATGACCCTGCTACAAATACTATTACAAACAGCTCAGAGTTAGAGGATGACCTTAAATTTGAGGTAGAAGATTTTAACAGACGAGTTGTAAATAAGAGCTTCAATGAAACAGTTCTTGCAGAGATAGCAAAGGATATTGACCCATACGAAAAGGGTAAGACACTTATATTTGCTGTAGACGATGCTCATGCAGATATGATTACAAAAATCCTTAAGGATTATTATACTGCTCAGGGTGTTCCAGAAGATGCTGTTATGAAGATTACTGGCTCTATCGAAAATGGAAATCCAGTAAAGATAAAGGAAGCTATTAGAAGATTTAAGAACGAGACATATCCTAATATCGTGGTTACTGTAGATTTGCTTACCACAGGTATTGATGTAAGAGAAATCGTAAATCTTGTATTCATGAGACGTATCCGTTCAAGAATTTTGTTTGAGCAGATGCTTGGTAGAGCTACAAGACTTTGCCCTGAAATCGGAAAAACTCATTTTGAGATATATGATGCTGTTGGAATATATAAAGCTTTAGCACCTGTTTCTACCATGAAGCCTATAGTAGCAAATCCAAAGACTACATTCGATGATTTGGTAGATGGAATTGATTCTTTGGAATCGGATGCAGCAAGAAGAAATCAAATAGATATGATTGTTGCAAAGATTCTTCGTAACAAGAATAAGATGTCAGATGCGAATAGAGAACAATTCTCTTCACTTACAGCTGGTTCATCGCCAGAAGAGTTTGCTAATAGCTTAAGGCATATGCCGATTGACCAAGCTGTGGAGACAGTTAAGAAATCAAGAGAAGCTTTCCACTATGTTCATGCTGAGCATAGAGATCGTCCTGTGTTTATCAGTAATCAGCAGGATGAATTAATAAGCCATGAGCGTAGTTATGGTGGAGCAACTAAACCAGAAGATTATCTGAAGGAGTTCAGAGATTTCATTGACCATAACATGAATGAAATAGCTGCCCTTAATATAGTTGCAACTAGACCAAAAGAACTTACTAGAGCAGGCTTGAAAGAACTTAAGCTGGTTCTTGATAGAAATAATTTCAGTGAGACTATGCTTCAGACTGCATGGAAGCAGCTTACTAATGAAGAGATAGCAGCTGATGTTATTAGCTTTATACGTCAGCGCAGTATCGGTGATGCTCTTATCAGTAAGGATGAAAGAATCCATACTGCTATTGAAAAGACAAAAGCTGCTCATCCAGAGCTTGGTAAGATTCAGCTTGGATGGCTTGATAAAATAGAGGCTTATCTTAAAAAAGAAACTATTCTTAATAGAGAGTCATTTGATGCAGAGGCTTTTAAAAATAAGGGTGGTTATAATGCTGTAAATAGAGCGTTCGGCGATAAGCTGGATGAGATTATAGATGAGATAAACACCTATATGTACACTGCATAAAATAAAAGTGTCACCGCTGGTGACACAACTGGAGGATGAATATGACCAATAATGAAATAGTAGCAAAGTTATGGAATCTTTGTAATGTACTTAGAGATGATGGAATAACTTACCATCAGTATGTAACGGAGCTTACATATATTTTGTTTTTAAAGATGGCAAAGGAAACGAATACAGAAGCAGGTATTCCAGATAACTATAGATGGGATGCTCTTAAGAGTAAGGATGGACTTGAACTTAAGAGATTCTATGAAGAATTGCTGAGAGTTCTTGGAGAAGATTGTACTGGTCGTATTCAGGAAATATATAACGGTGCTCGTTCTAATATCGAAGAGCCAGCTAACCTTAAAAAGATTATTACAAATATTGATGGTCTTGACTGGTATTCAGCTAAAGAAGAAGGTCTTGGAAATCTGTATGAAGGGTTATTGGAGAAAAACGCTAACGAGAAGAAATCTGGAGCAGGTCAGTATTTCACTCCAAGAGTTCTTATAGATTTAATGACAGCTCTAGTAAATCCACAAGCAGGAGAAAGATGTAATGACCCAGCCTGTGGTACATTTGGATTTATGATTGCAGCGGATGCTCATGTAAAGGCTCAGACAAATGATATGTTTGATTTGGATGAGGAACAGCAGAAGTTCCAAAAGTATGAGGCATTTACTGGTGGAGAGCTTGTGCATGAGACTCATAGATTAGCACTTATGAATGCTATGCTTCATGATATTGAAGGTAAGATA
>JAZQOU010000034.1:0-51942 GCA_045628025.1 Lachnospiraceae bacterium
GTGATTACCATTGTTACATAAAACAAAAAAGAAGATAATCCCTTTGCAAGACTATCTTCCATCTTTGTATTTGTATGACTTATTTCTGTTTTGTAAAATTTTAAAAACTTAGTAACTGGAAGTTACTTTTTCAACTAACACTTCGTTACAACCGTCAGCTCCTATCAATGTGATTTTTTAATCTCCACAATCTGACTCCTTATTTTTGTGTATTGCACGAATTTTGGTAATACTGTTTACCTCTAAATTATTTTTACTTCAATAGCCATTACTATTATTTCACTATTTTCCATTATCCCCCTCACTTTTATTCGTTTGGAGCGAGGCTGCGCCCAGGTCTTTATATGTATTTTATACATTGGGAGCGAGTTTAGTGAATTCTTGATGGGCTTCTTTGCTAGTATGATGACAGTGCATGACAGGATGTCATGTACAGGCGCGCCTGGTACATGGATGTACCATAAGCGCTGGTGTCAGAATACTGCAAAGGTCCATCTAGAAGTCACTTGACGAACGGACAGTATAATAATACATATAAAGACCTGGGCGCAGCCCCCTTATCAAACCAATCCCCCCTAACAAAAAAAGACCCACTGCATAGGTTTTCCCTCTGCAATAGGTCCTTCATCTTTTCCCAATTATGTCCTGCCATTCAGGTAAAGAAACATCTCGGCAGTCTCTACAAGCTTTCGCCCAGCATCCATCGATATCTTTTGCAGATACCTAAACGCCTCTGGCTCCGTCATGTCATTTCGCTCCATCAACATCCGCTTTGCCTCGTCTATTGTATCCTGCTCTTCTTTCGACCTGACAGGCTTTTTCTTTTTCGAATAGAACTCATCAGGCATCATGGTCCTGATAGTAGAAATCAGATCCTGAGCCTTAAAAGGCATTAACAGCTTTATAATATTGCTCGAAAACGGAACAAGTGTTGCGTTTTTGGTTAATAGGACAATACTCACATAGGATGGAAGGTATCCAGATAGTTCCTCATATCCCATATCGCCAAGCTTGCTCGTACAAACGACTAATGAAACATCCTGATTAGATACTACATGTAAAACATCAGCACCATGCCTGCATATCAAAATGTCTTCCCATAATCCACTGCTCTTTATTATTTCTTTTATTCGAAGGGCGTTCTCTTCCTTGGGCATTGATACGACAATACAGCCCATAGGCATACCCTCCTAGATTCTTGGCAAGTACTTTTCTATCTCCCACTCTGATATAGAACGCATATATTCGTCCCATTCAGCATTTTTTATCTTGCTATATATATCAACAAACTCTTTTGAAAATGCTTCTACCATTACAGAATCATTTTCAAACGCAGTAATTGCCTCTTTTAGATTTCCTACAAGCTTTTCATAATTATCAAGGCTCTTCTCATAGCTGTCTTCGCCTGGCTCAATCTTATTTTTGATTCCATCCAGACCAGCTACAATAACTCCTGCAATAAGAAGATATGGATTGCAGGCACCATCTGGGAATCTTGTTTCCAGCTTTACATCACCAAATCTGCTGGCAAGCTTCACAAAGCATTTCTCGCCTCTTGTTGCCCAGTTTATATGAGATGGAGACTCAAAGCCTGCTCCCAGTCTTTTATATGAATTAACGAGTGGATTTGATAATGCCAGAAGCGCATTTGCATGTGCTAGCAGACCACCTACAAAATACATTGCTTCCTCTGATGGTTTTCCATCTTTTCCTCTGAAAACATTTCTACCATCTTTTAGCATTGTGAAATTAGTATGCATGCCTGTTCCTGCTACATCTGCCTTTGGCTTTGGCATAAATGTTGCGTACAGACCAAATCTCTTTGCTACAGATCTGACTGCAAATCTAAATGTCTGAATAGAATCAGCAGAAACCAGTGCTTCCTGCTCACTAAAATCTATCTCATGCTGTGATGATGAATGCTCATGATGTGATGACTCTACATCAAAGCCAAGTTCTTCGAGCATTAAAACCATATCACGTCTGGCATTCTCACCAAAATCAACAGGTCCTACGTCCATATAACCTGCCTTCTCATGTGTAATAACTGTTGGTAATCCATTTTCATCTGTATGGAACAAATAGAATTCACATTCTGGATCAACCATAAATGTGTATCCCATTTTTTCAGCGTCTTTGAGTACATTTTTCAATATCTTTCGAGAGCTGAGCATAAATGGCTGACCTGATGCATCACATACATCGCATACCACCTTTGCAACCTTTCCCTGTTGAGGTCTCCATGGTAATATTGCAAAAGTGTCAAAATCTGGATGTAAATACAATTCATCTGGGTAATCATAAGCACCGTCAAATAGTGCTCTGGCCTGAAAGCTGTATCTGTTATTTAACGCTCTGTCAATCTGACCAGGCGTAATAGCAATATTTTTCAGGTTACCCATTACATCCGTAAACTGAAGACGAATAAACTCTACATTTTCCTCTTCAATTATATTTAATATATCCTCTTTTGTTCTCATACATTTGCTCCTTCCTACGCAAATAAAATAATGTATTTAGGATACTAAAAACCAATAGCAATTGTCAAAAAATTATCAATTTTTAATCACATAATCCGCGAGCCCTAAAAAGACTCACGGATTTTAAAAATTCTTCTACAGATTTGAATATCCCATAAGAGATTCATCAACAGCTCTGGCAGCCATACGACCTTCAGCAATTGCCCATACGACTAAAGACTGTCCTCTATGCATATCTCCTGCAGTAAATACTCTTTCTCTAGAGGTTTCAAATGCACCTTCAGCAGTTTTAACATTTGTCCTCTCATTGCACTCTACCTTGAATGTTTCTCTAACATATTCCTGAGATCCAAGGAAACCAGCTGCAATAAGTACGATGTCTGCCTTTAATTCCTTTTCAGTTCCTTCAACTGGCACCATCATAAATCTGCCAGTCTTTTCATCCTTCTTTGACTCTAAAGAAACTACCTTTACGGCCTTCAGATTGCCCTTCTTGTCCTTGATGAACTCAGTAATAGTTGTCTGGTACATTCTTGGATCCTGTCCAAACTTGTAAATGGCTTCTTCCTGGCCGTAATCAGTCTTTAAGACCTTTGGCCACTCTGGCCATGGATTAGAAGCAAGTCTTTGCTCTGGTGCCATTGGCATCATCTCAAGCTGTGTTACTGATGCAGCGCCAAGTCTGATTGATGTACCGCAGCAGTCGTTACCTGTATCACCACCGCCGACAACGATTACATGCTTATCCTTAAGTGAATTAAAGCTAAAATCTTCAGATGCAATAAGCTTATCAGAATCATAGTCAAGATCAATAAGCTTCTTTGAAACTTCTTTCAAAAAATCAACTGCAAAGTAAATGCCCTTAGCATCTCTGCCTGGTGCATTCAAATCTCTTGGATTTGATGCTCCACAGCAAAGTACAACTCTGTCATACTGCTTTAAAAGCTCATCACCTGTTATATCAACACCAACGTTTACATTGCACTTGAATTCAATTCCTGCCTCTTCCATGAGCTTGACTCTTCTGTCAATTATTCTCTTATCAAGCTTCATGTTTGGAATACCATATCTGAGCAGGCCACCTACTCTGTCGCTTCTCTCAAATACTGTAACCTTGTGTCCTCTACGATTTAAAAGCTGTGCTGTAGAAAGACCTGAAGGGCCAGAGCCGATAATAGCTACTGTCTTGCCAGTTCTAATAGCTGGTGTCTCTTCCTTTACAAGATTATGTGCATAAGCATATTCAATAATAGCCTTTTCATTTTCCTTTGTAGAAACTGGTGCTGTATTAAGTCCACAGGTACATGCATTCTCGCAAAGAGCAGGACATACATGTGATGTAAACTCTGGAAGACCATGTGTCTTTGAAAGTCTAATGTAGGCAGCTTCCCACTTTCCCTTATAAACAAGGTCATTTGTCTCTGGTACAAGATTGTGCAATGGACAGCCTGATGCCATACCTGCAATCATAGCGCCTGCCTGACAGAATGGAACACCACATGCCATGCATCTTGCGCCCTGAAGCTGCTGTTCTTCTAAAGTAAGCTCCTTATGAAATTCATTAAAAGTCTTAATACGTTCTGCTGGCGCTACTACTTCGCCATCTACTCTATTATAATCTAAAAAACCTGTTGCTTTTCCCATGTTATTATCTCCTCAATTCTAATCGAATTTACTATTAATTACTTATCACCAGTGCATGCATAAAAGGCCTCAATCTGAGCATCCTCTCTTGACATACCCTGTTCCTCAAACATATTTGTTGTTGCAACCAGTTTTTTGTAATCAGCAGGAATAATCTTCTTGAACTTAGATAATTCCTCATCATAATTTGCAAGTATCTTTTTAGCCTTAAGTGAACCTGTATATGCAACATGCTTTTCAAGCATAGACTTTAATTCTTCAACATCGCTCTTCATCTCTACCTTTTCCATAAGAACGAGTTCCTTATTAAGGTTTCTGTAGAGACAATTGTGCTCATCATATACATATGCAACACCACCAGACATACCAGCAGCAAAGTTCTTACCTGTAGGTCCAATGATTACGGCACGACCACCTGTCATGTATTCGCAGCCATGCTCACCAACACCTTCAACTACGGCTGTTGCACCTGAGTTTCTTACGCAGAATCTCTCGCCAGCCATACCAGCTATATAACATTCACCGCTTGTAGCACCATAAAGTGCAACGTTACCTGCAATGATATTGTCCTCAGCCTCGTAAGAAGCATCAGCTGGTGCCTTTACAGAAATCTTTCCACCTGAAAGTCCCTTACCAAGATAATCGTTTGCATCACCTGTAAGACTGATTGTAAGACCTGCTGGAATATATGCGCCAAAGCTCTGTCCTGCAGCACCCTTAGCATTTACAGTAATTGTATCTGCCTCAAGTCCCTCGTGATGATTTCTTGTGATTTCAGCACCCAAAAGTGTACCAAAGGTTCTGTCGATGTTTGTTACATCGCAATCAATGCTTGCCTTCTTGCCTGACTTGATAGCGCTTACAATATCCTTATTCTTCAAAAGCTTGCTCTCATCCAAAGTAGTCTCAAGCTTGAAGTCATAAATCTCTGCTGGATTAAATGTGCAGTTTTCCATTGCCTGGTTTGACAAAATCTGGCTAAGATCAATTCTTGCTGCAGCACCTGTCAAATCATCCTTCTTCTTAAGAAGATCTGTACGACCAACAAGCTCATCTATTGTACGAACACCAAGCTTTGCCATGTATTCACGAAGCTCTCTTGCGATGAAAATCATAAAGTTTTCAACATACTCAGGCTTACCAATAAACTTCTTTCTAAGCTCTGGATTCTGAGTTGCTACACCCATTGGACATGTATCAAGGTTACATACTCTCATCATTACACAGCCAAGAGTAACAAGTGGAGCTGTAGCAAAACCAAATTCCTCAGCACCTAGAATTGCTGCTATAGCAACATCTCTACCTGACATAAGCTTTCCATCAGTTTCAATTACAACACGTCCTCTAAGGCCATTTGAAATAAGTGTCTGATGTGTTTCTGCAAGACCAAGCTCCCATGGAAGACCTGCATTATGGATTGATGAAAGTGGTGCGGCACCTGTTCCTCCATCATAACCAGAAATAAGTACTACCTGCGCACCAGCCTTTGCAACGCCGGCTGCGACTGTACCTACACCAGCCTCTGAAACAAGCTTTACAGAAATACGTGCATTCTTGTTAGCATTCTTAAGGTCATAAATAAGCTGTGCAAGGTCCTCGATTGAATAAATATCGTGGTGTGGTGGAGGCGATATCAAAGATACGCCAGGTGTTGAATGTCTTGTCTTTGCAATCCAAGGATAAACCTTCTTTGCTGGAAGATGTCCACCTTCACCAGGCTTTGCACCCTGCGCCATCTTTATCTGAATTTCTCTTGCTGACACAAGATATCTTGATGTAACACCAAATCTACCAGATGCTACCTGCTTAATAGCTGATGATCTGTCATTAGCAGTTCCAGCTGACTCAAGTCTCTCATCAGACTCGCCACCTTCACCTGAATTTGACTTGCCATGTAAGTGGTTCATTGCTATTGCAAGTGCTTCATGAGCCTCTCCTGAAATAGAACCATAGCTCATTGCACCGGTCTTAAATCTCTTAACGATTTCGTACTCACTTTCAACCTCTTCGAGTGGTACACCTGTTTCAGGATAATTGAAGTCCATAAGAGTTCTGATATAACCAGTCTCTTCTGCATCAACCATCTTTGTATACAGCTTAAACTCATCGTAATTTCCATCACGTGTTGACTTTTGCAGCATGTGGATTGTCTGTGGGTTGTACCTGTGTGCTTCACCCTGTGCTCTCATCTTGTGCTTACCCATTGCAGTAATTGAAAGGTCACAATTAAGACCAAGTGGGTCAAAGCCAAGTGAGTGTTGCTTGTCAGTAGCCTCTGCAATATCCTCTAAAGTAATACCACCGATTGGGCTAACAACACCTGTAAAGTATTTATCAATAACATCAGATGAAATACCAATTGCCTCAAACATCTTTGAGCCCTGGTATGACTGAATTGTAGAAATACCCATCTTTGATGCGATCTTTACAATTCCTGAAATAACTGCATGATCATAGTCATCAACAGCTGCATAGTAATCCTTATCAAGCAAGCCCTGATCTGAAAGTCTTGCAATTGATGCATGTGCAAGATATGGGTTTACTGCTGATGCACCAAAGCCTAAAAGAGTTGCAAAATGATGAACTGCTCTAGGCTCACCTGACTCAAGGATAAGTGACATTGCAGTACACTTCTTTGTCTGTACCAAATGCTTATGTACAGCTGCAACAGCAAGAAGTGAAGGAATTGCAACATGGTTTTCATCAACGCCTCTGTCTGAAAGGATAAGAATGTTTGTACCCTCTGCATAAGCCTTATCAACAGCTACGAATAACTGCTCTAACACTCTCTCAATTGGAGTTGATTTATAGTAAAGAATTGAAACCTTAGAAACCTTAAAGCCTGGCTTGTTCATTGATGAAATCTTGAGCAAATCAAGGTCTGAAAGGATAGGATTTTCAATCTTAAGCACATTACAGTTCTCTGGCTCTGTAGAAAGAAGGTTTCCGTTCTTACCTACATAAACAGTTGTAGATGTAACAATCTTCTCACGAATTGAATCGATAGGTGGATTTGTTACCTGTGCAAAAAGCTGCTTGAAATAATCAAACAATGGATGATACTGCTTTGAAAGAACAGCAATTGGTGTATCAACACCCATTGCTCCGATTAACTCAGAGCCATTAAGAGCCATGTTCTCGATTTCTTCCATGTACTCTTCATATGTATAACCAAATGATTTAAGAAGTCTGTGAAGCTGCTCATCATCATAGCTTGGTGTCTTGGAATTAGGAATCTTGACATCCTTTAATGTCATAAGATTTGAATCAAGCCACTCACCAAAAGGTACAGCAGATGCATACATCTCCTTTAATTCCTTGTCAGAGATAATCTTTCCTGCCTTTGTATCTACAAGGAGCATCTTTCCTGGATGAAGTCTTTCCTTAACAAGAATGTGAGCTTCATCAACATCAAGCACACCTACCTCTGAGCTTAGGATAAGTCTGTCATCATCTGTTACATAATATCTTGAAGGACGAAGACCATTTCTATCAAGGATAGCACCCATTACATCACCATCAGAGTAAAGAATTGATGCAGGACCATCGCATGGCTCCATCATTGTTGCGTAGTACTGATAAAAGTCTCTTTCTTCCTGAGAGATTGTATCATTGTGAGCCCATGGTTCAGGAATCAAAATGCTTGCAGCAAGTGGCAAAGCAAGTCCTGACATTGTAAGGAACTCAAGTGTATTATCAAGCATTGCTGAATCTGAGCCTGACTGAGAAATAACAGGAAGAACTCTTGTCATATCCTCATTTGAGAATGCATTTGTGTGCATTGTCTCTTCACGAGCAAGCATCTTATCAGCATTACCCTTTATTGTATTAATCTCACCATTATGAACGAGCATACGGTTTGGATGAGCTCTCTCCCAGCTAGGATTTGTATTAGTAGAGAAACGTGAGTGAACCATTGCTATAGCTGACTCATAATCCTTGTCCTGAAGATCGCCAAAGAAGGTTCTAAGCTGATCTACTAAGAACATACCCTTGTATACAATTGTTCTGCACGAAAGAGATGGTACATATGTCTTATTGCTTGACTGCTCAAAAACACGACGCACGATGTATAATTGACGATCAAATTCAAGGTCAGTCTTTGCAGATGCAGGACGCTTGATAAAGCCCTGATAAATCTCTGGCATAGAATCAATTGCTTTCTGACCAAGCACGTTAGGGAAGGTAACAACCTTTCTCCAGCCTAAGAATTCAAGACCTTCTTTTTCAAGAATAACCTCAAACATCTTCATAGCCTGGCGCTTTTTGAGCTCTACCTGTGGGAAGAAGAACATACCAACTGCATATTCTCTTTCTCCGCCCAGCTCAATGCCTTCCTTCTTACATGCCTTCTTGAAAAACTTGTGAGGAATCTGTGTAAGAATACCAACACCATCACCAGTCTCACCCTTGGCATCCTTACCAGCTCTGTGCTCAAGGTTCTCAACGATTTTTAATGCATCATCAACAATCTGGTGTGACTTCTTACCCTTAATATTTACAACAGCACCGATACCGCAGTTGTCATGTTCAAAATCACTTCTGTACAGACCGCCTCTATTGTACATGTCATTATTTACCTGTTGGCTTAAAGCCTCTTGATTCATATTATTTGCACTCATATTTTCTCCTTTTATGCAGCTTTATCAGCTCCTTTTAGCTTTAAATCTGCATTTTAATCCCTTATTTATTATCTGCTTCTTTATATTCAATAGCTGCTTCAATCAATCCTAAGAACATTGGATGTGGCACATCTGGTCTTGATTTAAACTCTGGATGAGCCTGTGTTGCCACAAAATATGGATGATTTTTGAGCTCTATTATTTCTACTATTCTGCCATCAGGTGAAAGTCCCGACAGAAGCATTCCTTTACTTTCAAGGGCATCTCTATAATCATTATTAACCTCATATCTGTGTCTGTGTCGTTCAGATATCTGAGTCGATTTATAATAATGACAAAGCTTTGATTCTTCATTTAGTACACATGGATAAGCACCAAGTCTAAGTGTTCCTCCAATGTTTTCTACACCCTCCTGGTCAGCCATCAAATGAATAACTGGATCAGGTGTATCTTCCATAAACTCAACACTTGTTGCTTTTTCAAGTCCAAGTACATTTCTTGCAAATTCAATAATTGCAAGCTGCATACCAAGGCATATTCCAAGGAATGGTATCTTATGCTCTCTGGCATATGTTATAGCATCTATCTTGCCCTGAATACCTCTTGTTCCAAAGCCGCCTGGTACCAGGATTCCATCTACATCACCAAAGAAGCCATCTATTGTTTTTTCATTGACCTCTTCAGAATCAACCCATTTAATATTTACAGTTGCAAGAGCACCAATTCCTGCATGGTTTAATGCTTCAACAACTGAAAGATATGCATCGTGCAAAGCAACATACTTTCCTACCAGAGCAATTGTAACCTCATGCTTTGGATTGTGAAGGTTGGTAACCATCTGCTTCCACTCAGTAAGGTCAGGCTTTGGACAGTCAATTTTCAGACATTCACATACAGCCTTTGCAAGATTTTCCTCCTCCATCATAAGTGGAACCTCATAAAGAGAAGGTGCATCCAGATTTTGAAGCACATGGCTCTTATCAACATTACAGAAAAGTGCTATTTTGCCCTTCATGTTGTCATCTATTGGATAATCTGATCTGCAGACCAGAATATCTGGCCAGATTCCCATATGCTGCAATTCCTTTACAGCCATCTGTGTAGGCTTGGTTTTCATCTCACCAGAGGCCTTCAAATAAGGAATCAGGGTTACCTCAATAACTATGGCATTTTCTCTTCCGACCTCTGACTGAAACTGTCTAATAGCCTCAAGGAATGGCTGGCTTTCGATATCTCCAACCGTACCGCCAATCTCTATAATAGAAATGGTTTCCTCATCATCTGTCTTTGCCTTATAAAATCTGTCCTTAATCTCATTAGTAATATGTGGAATAACCTGTACAGTACCTCCGCCATAATCACCATGTCTTTCTTTATTCAGAACAGACCAGTATATTTTTCCTGTTGTAACATTGGAGTTTTTATCAAGGCTCTCATTTATGAATCTCTCATAATGGCCCAGGTCAAGATCAGTCTCTGTTCCATCATCGGTAACAAAAACCTCTCCATGTTGAATGGGATTCATAGTTCCCGGATCCATGTTGATGTATGGATCGAATTTTTGCATTGTTACGTGGTAGCCTCTAGCTTTCAAAAGTCTACCAAGTGATGCTGCTGTAATGCCCTTTCCAAGGCCTGAAACAACACCGCCAGTTACAAATACATACTTTACCATCTTTACTTCCTTCCCAAAAAGCTAATCGGTATGCACTCTCATTCTACGCACAAAAATAAGCGCCGGATGAGACCTGTCCTAAACAAGTCTATACCGACGCCTTTGTCGTACATAATAAATTAAAAAGATATAAAAAAAGGGGCACTTCATCTACTGAAGCGCCCTTGCTTTACACAGATACTATACGCTTGCTTCAAAGCTATGTCAAGCATTTTATTATTTTTTATGCTTTAGCTATTTATGCTCTAGCCTTATACTTTGTCCTTTTATACTTTAGTCTTTTGCGCTTTAGTCTTTTACACCTCAGTAGGATACTTGCCCTCAAAGCAGGCTTTACAAAGTGGCAGGCCGTCAACCGTAGAATCAAGATCCTCTAATCGCATATAGCCAAGCGAGTCTGCGCCAATTCTGTTTCTAATCTCCTCAACTGAATAATTATTAGCAATCAGTTCTTCCTTGCTAGGCACATCAGTACCATAATAGCATGGATGCAAAAATTGTGGCGAGCAGATTCTAACATGTATTTCCTTTGCTCCTGCTGTTCTAAGAAGTCCAATCAGATTCTTGATTGTCGTACCTCTTACAATAGAATCATCTATTAGTACCAGCCTCTTGCCCTTTACCTGATCTTCAATAACATTCAGCTTCATATGCACTGCAGCCTCACGTTCTTTTTGTGTAGGCTTGATAAAGGTTCTTCCTATATAACTGTTCTTGTGGAAAGCATAACCAAAAGGTATGCCTGACTCATTCGCATAACCATATGCTGCCGTGATACCAGATTCCGGAACACCAACAACAAGGTCAGCATCCACCGGATAAGCCTTGGCCAGTGCCACGCCGCCGTTGAATCTGGAACGATAAATGCTCACTCCATCCATTTTGGAATCAAGTCTGGCAAAATAAATGTATTCAAAAACACAATGTGCTCTCTTATCAGAGACCATTGAAACATCCGACGCGAGTCCGTTTTTTGAAATTGTAATAATCTCACCCGGCTCTACATCACGCATGTATGTGGCGCCAACAGCAGTCAAAGCACATGATTCAGAAGCCACAACATAGCCTGTGTCTGTTCTTCCTATACAAAGTGGCTTTAAACCAAGAGGATCTCTTACTGCAATAAGCTTTCTAGGACTCATTATCAAAAGTGCGTATCCACCGACAAGCTTTGGGATTACCTTTTTAACGGTTTCTTCTATAGACCCGCATTCAGATCTCATCTTTGCTAAAAGAACATGTATTACCTCTGAATCGGTAGTCGCCTTAAAGGTCATACCCTCCTGCATCAGCTCCTGCTTTAGGCTGGCACAATTGACAATATTACCATTGTGAACCAAACCAAGTGTACCCTTTAGATAATAGCTGACAATTGGCTGGGCATTATTAATATTGCTATCTCCAGTAGTCGAATATCTGACATGACCAATTCCAAGATTGCCCCTCATAGAAGCAAGTACCTTCTCATCAAAGACCTCTGAAACCAAGCCCATATCCTTATGAAGAGCAATATTGCCTCTTTCTCCTGTTGTATCGCAGCAGGCAATACCGCAGGCCTCCTGGCCTCTATGCTGCAAAGACATCAAACCATAATAAATATCGTTCGCCACATCCAGCTTTGTAGAATCCCAGACACCAAAAACGCCACACTCTTCGTGCGGCTTATCATCAAAAACTTCATATTTATTTTCATTAAAAGCTAAGTCACTCATATTGCGATCCCTTCACTTTTTATAATTATGCCTAAATGAGCGACATATTGGAAGGCTGGTCGCACACTTAGGCACAAAAAAGGGGCACTTCGACTAATGTCGAAGCGCCCTTGCTTACTTGGATAGTATATAAGAGAATATGTTATTCGTCAAGAAAAAAATGCCACCAACATATGTTGATGGCATTTCTTACATTTATGATTATATTTATGTGTAAACTTATGCTTACTCTACATCCTGTAATGCATCGAAGTCTGTCTCGCCAGTTCTTACCTTTACTACGCTTTCAACATCGTAGATGAAGATCTTACCATCTCCAATGTGACCAGTGTAAAGTACCTTCTTAGCTGTCTCAATAACATCCTTAACTGGAACTGCACAAACAACAACGTCTACTCTTACCTTTGGAAGAAGTGATGCCTCTACAGCAACACCACGGTAATATTCAGGAGCACCCTTCTGAGCGCCGCAACCCATTACATGAGATACTGTCATACCTGTAATTCCAAGCTTCATGAGCTGTGTCTTTAACTTCTCTAAGTAACGCTCCTTGCAAAGGATTTCGATCTTTGTCATCTTTGGATGTCCTTCTGGAACTGTTGAAGGAGCTACCATTACTGGAACTGCCTCAGCAGCTGGAGCTGTACCTGTAATCTGTGATACATCATCATCCTCATCGTATGCAATACCAAGACCATCATCCATCATGTTGAAACCTGAGTATGCTGATGGAAGACCATGCTCCATCTTATCAAGACCAACGATTTCTTCTTCCTCTGTAACTCTAAGACCAATTGTCTTCTTAATAACATAGAATGTAATTGTTGCAAGAACTACTGTCCAAACGATTGTTACGCCCATACCACCTAACTGCTTAATAAGCTGTGCGAATCCACCGCCGTAGAAAAGACCCTCTGTAATACCAGCTGATGCAAATCCAGGAGCTGATGATGTAGCAAAAAGACCAACTGCAAGTGTACCCCAGATACCGTTCATCATATGAACTGCTACGGCACCAACAGGATCATCAACATGTACTACATTATCTGTAAACCAAACACCAAATACTACTAAGAAACCAGCTACAATACCAATGATAGCTGCGCCAGCACAATCTGTAACGTCACAAGGAGCTGTAATAGCTACAAGACCTGCAAGTGATGCGTTAAGACACATTGAAACATCTGGCTTGCCATATCTAATCCATGTAAAGATCATACATACAACTGTTGCAACTGCAGGAGCTACTGTTGTTGTAAGGAAAATTGAACCAAGTGTTGGAAGATCTGTTGCTGCAGCACCGTTGAATCCGTACCAGCCAAGCCAAAGAATAAATACACCAAGGGCTGCAATTACAAGGTTATGTCCTGGGAATGCATTTACCTTGATTACCTTACCATTCTTATCCTTTACAAACTTACCAATTCTAGGTCCAAGCATTGAAGCACCAATAAGGGCACAAATACCACCAACCATGTGAATACAGTTTGAACCAGCGTAATCGTGGAATCCCCACTCAGCTAAGAAGCCGCCGCCCCATGTCCAGTGAGCTTCAATTGGATAAATGATTGCTGAAATAACTGCTGAATAAATACAGTATGATGAAAACTTAGTTCTTTCAGCCATAGAACCTGAAACGATTGTTGCTGTTGTAGCACAGAATACCAGGTTGAATACGAATGCTGAATAATCAAAGCTTCCATAGTTTGAGAATACATCAAACGAGAAACCACCTGAGAAACCACCAAGGATGTTCTCACCAAGCATCAATGATGCACCACAGATGAACCACATTACTGTACCAATACAAAAGTCCATGAGGTTCTTCATAATAATGTTTCCAGAGTTCTTTGCTCTGGTAAAACCAGCCTCGCACATTGCGAAACCAGCCTGCATCCAGAATACTAATGCTGCTCCGATAAGGAACCAGACACCGTAAACTTCGCCGCTAATAGCGCTTAAAATTTCTTCTGTCATAGTTTTGTCCTCCCTTTATTTATTTTCGCCTAAATAGACTGAAAATATAAAAAGCGTGCAATGAGGAGTTTTCCTGGTTGCACGCCTTTGTACAAAGTAATTTATTTTTCTTTCACTCAGTACTGAATGTTCAAGCAAGTGTTATCTTACTTTACTGAGTAAAGGATCTCACCATATGTTGGATATGGCCAGATGTCGCTTGGAATAACTGTTTCAAGCTCATCAACAATCTCTCTAAGCTCATTCATATCAGCAAAGATAACATCATGATGGAATTTAGCAAGGTCATATGAATCTGTAAGATCCTTTGCCTTCTCAATATCAGCCTCGAGTTTCTCAAGACCTGTGCTCATCTTTTCTGTAAGTGCACATGCGCTCTCAAGCTTAGCAGCCTCTACCTTTGTAGAAACCTTTAATCCTGTTGCAGCCTTAGCATTTACCTGCTCAGCAAGTGAATACTGATAATCAAGAGCAGCTGACATAATGTCCTTCTTTACCATGCTGTCCATTGTAAGAGCCTCGATATCGAGAATCTTGTAATACTTCTCAAGCTCAATATCGTAACGAGACATTAACTCGCCCTTTGTAAATACTTCATGCTTTGTAAATACTTCAACTGACTTTTCAGAAACAAATTCTGGAAGAGCATCAACTGTTGACTTAAGGTTTGCAAGTCCTCTCTTCTTTGCTTCCTCTACCCATTCATCTGAGTAACCATTTCCGTTGAAGATAATTCTCTTATGAGCTGTAAGCTCTCTCTTAATAAGTGTATCAAGTGCTGCACTAAAGTCCTGAGCTTTTTCAAGTTCTTCTGAGAACTGATCAAGTGCCTCAGCAACGATTGTATTAAGTACAATGTTTGGACCTGAGATAGACTGAGCAGAACCAAGTGATCTGAACTCAAACTTGTTACCTGTAAATGCGAATGGAGAAGTTCTGTTTCTGTCTGTTGTATCCTGTGGGATTGGAGGAAGTACTGTAGCTCCAATTGACATCAACTTCTTCTTCTTGTCTGTATAGTCTGTTCCATCAACAATCGACTCAACGATAGCTTCAAGCTCATCGCCAAGGAACATAGAAATGATTGCAGGAGGTGCCTCATTGGCACCAAGTCTGTGATCATTTCCTGCTGAAGCAACAGACACACGGAGCAACTCCTGGTATTCATCAACAGCCTTAATTACAGCTGTAAGGAATAGAAGGAACTGAGCGTTTTGGGAAGGTGTAGCGCCTGGCTCCAACAAGTTAACTCCGGTATCCGTTGATATAGACCAGTTGTTGTGCTTACCAGAACCATTTACTCCGGCAAATGGCTTCTCGTGCAAAAGGCAGGTCATACCATGTCTAGCTGCAACTGTCTTCATCATCTCCATTGTAAGCTGGTTGTGATCAGTTGCTATGTTAGTAGTTGAGAAAACTGGTGCCAACTCATGCTGAGCTGGTGCAACCTCATTATGCTTTGTCTTTGCGAGAACTCCAAGTTTCCACAACTCCTCGTCTAACTCTTTCATGTAAGCAGATACTCTTGGCTTGATTGCTCCAAAGTAATGATCATCAAGCTCCTGTCCCTTTGGAGGCTTAGCTCCAAAAAGAGTTCTACCTGTATAAATAAGGTCTGGTCTTGCATTGAACATCTCACTGTCTACAAGGAAGTACTCCTGCTCTGGACCAACTGTAGTAATAACTCTCTTTACATCTTCGTTGCCAAAAAGCTTTAAAACTCTGACAGCCGACTTATCAAGTGCCTGCATTGAACGAAGAAGAGGTGTCTTCTTGTCAAGTGCTTCACCTGAATATGAACAAAATGCTGTAGGAATGCAAAGTGTATCATCTTTGATAAATGCATAAGATGTTGGATCCCATGCTGTATATCCTCTAGCCTCGAATGTAGCTCTAAGTCCACCTGAAGGGAATGAAGATGCATCAGGCTCGCCCTTTACAAGCTCTTTACCAGAGAATGTCATGATTACCTTTCCACCAGCTTCTGGCTGAATAAATGAATCATGCTTTTCAGCTGTAACACCTGTCATTGGCTGGAACCAGTGAGTAAAGTGTGTAGCACCCTGCTCGATAGCCCAATCCTTCATAGCGTGAGCAACTACATTAGCTACATCAAGCTGTAATTCTCTACCTTCTTCTATTGTCTTCTTAAGAGACTTGTATGTGTCCTTAGGAAGTCTTTCCTTCATTGTCTCATCGTTAAAAACCTTTGAGCCAAATAACTCTTGAACATTCATTGTCATAGTTTTAATCTCCTTTTCTTTTTATAATTCTCCATTCGCTTTTGCCCTGACCATTTTTAATCTTATTGGCCGCTGGCTCCATAGTTTTTCAAAACTCTTGCGGATGGGTCATTTACATCACAATTTTCCCAGTTTTTATTAGGCATCCAGAAGTCCTTTATCATATGTGCCTGACCTGGATAATACTTTTCAAACAGTTCCCTATAAAGAAGTGATTCCTTTGTAAATGGTTTTGCGTAATCATATTTTTCGCAAAGCTTTTCAAAATCCTCATCTGAGTATTTTTCCTCAGCATATTCTTTAAGGTAATCAACCATTGAATGACCAACGGCGTCTGAAAATGCAGCTTTTTCTCTAAAGAGAATGTCATATGGAAGGTAATCACCCTCCTCAAAGGCATGTCTTAATAAGTACTTACCCTTGTTATACTTGTTCATCTTCATTTCTGGATTAATTCTCATTACATAATCCACAAAATCAAGATCACCGAATGGAACTCTTGCTTCCATTGAATGAACTGAGATACATCTGTCAGCTCTTAGTACGTCATACATATAAAGCTCTCTGAGTCTCTTCTCAGCTTCAAGCTGGAACTCTTCAGCGTTCGGTGCAAAATCAGTATATTTATATCCAAATATTTCATCCGAAATCTCTCCAGTCAGAAGAACTCTTATCTCAGGAAACTCTTTCTTTATTCCTTTACAGATAAGGTACATTCCCATTGAAGCTCTGATTGTTGTAATATCATAGGTTCCAAGGGAAGCAACTACTTCCTCAAGACTCTCAAGAACTATATCTTTATTGATAATAATTTCATGATGTTCGCTATGAAGGTAATCAGCTACCTCCTTTGCGTATTTAAGATCAATTGCATCCTCGTTCATACCAATTGCAAAGGTCTTAATCGGCTTGTCCATCATCTTTTGAGAAATGGCACATACCAGTGAGGAATCAAGTCCTCCTGATAAAAGGAAGCCTACAGGAGCATCAGCATCAAGTCTCTTTTCAACGCCCTTTACCAGATAATCCTTTATCTTTTTGCAGGCTGTTTCCAAATCATCCTTTACATATTCCTGTCTGGCAGATAAATCTCTGTAGCAGACGAACTTGCCATTCTTGTAATAATGTCCAGGAGGAAATGCTTTGATTTCATCCGAAAGGCCTATCAAATTCTTTGCCTCAGATGCAAACATTATCGAACCTTCTTTATCATAAGCATAAAACAAAGGTCTGATTCCGATTGGATCTCTTGCAGCTATCAGTGAATCACTGGATTTGTCATAAATAATAAGTGCAAATTCTGCATCCAGCTTATTAAACATATCCGTTCCATATCTTTCGTACATTGGAAGGATAATCTCGCAGTCACTGTCACTCTTAAAGCTATAGCCCAAACCAATCAGTTCTTCTTTTTCTTTTCTAAATCCGTAAAGCTCACCATTACAAACCACATAATTTCCGTCCAGTTCGAATGGCTGCATGCCCTCTTCATTCAGTCCCATAATCGCAAGTCTCTGAAAACCTAAGACTGATTTTGAAACCTCAATTATTCTTTGCATGTCAGGCCCACGAGATGTAGTTTTTAAAAAGGCCTCCTCAAATTCCTCCATCGTGATATGTCTATCACTTAGTCCCATTATTGAACACATTTTGTTGCTCCTTCCCAAAAGCATTTATTATCAAAAAAGGCGTCAGACGGTACAAACATACCATCCGACGCCATTGTCGATTCTATTATAAATTTCTATTATAGATTTCTATTATGAATAAAGAAAAAGACGCTTCGACCTTTCGATCAAAGCGCCCTTGCTTTTTACATTGTGTAATTTAATACTTTGTTTAATAATTGTCAAGCACTTTTTATAAAAAAGTTTTATATTTTTTGTAAAAGATTACAAAAGATCTAACTTCTAATTGCTTGCAGCCTGTTCAGCATCAAGCTTTTCATGCTCTTTCTTCATTTCCTCAATATTAGCCTGATTAAGCGCTTCAATCTTCTTATTCATCTTCATAAGAGATACAAGAAGAAGGACTGTAATAATAAGGATAGCTAAAGAAATTGGACGACGGAAGAAAATTGTATAATCTCTGTCGTACGCCATCGAAGCTGTAACAAAGTTTTTCTCCATTATGCTTTCCAAAATCATACCCAGCATCAAAGGAGTATTATCAATATCCAGTATTGTCAAAATGTAACTAAAGATAAGGATTGCTGCACAAAGAATAAGCTCCTTTGTATTACCTGTTGCTGCAAATGATCCAGCAAAGCAGAACATAATAATGATTGGAGCAAGATATGTGTACTTAACCTGTACAATCTTTGCTACACCACGTGTCATTGCAAGTCCGATAGGGAAAAGCAATACATTGGCAATAAGGCAACCAAGGATAATTGTGTATGCCATAACACCCTGCTTTGAGAACATTGTAGGTCCTGGCGTAATACCATGAAGGACAAATGCTCCAAGAAGAAGTGCTGTAACACCATCACCAGGAATACCCAGTGTTAAAAGAGGAATCATAGCAGAACCAACAACGGCATTGTTTGATGCCTCTGCTGCTGCGATACCCTCGATTGAACCCTTACCAAACTCTTCAGGGTGCTTTGATGTACGACGTGCCTCTGAATAGCAAAGGAACTGTGCAACACCACCACCTACACCTGGCATAGCGCCAAGCACTGAAGCTACTGCTGAAGATCTGATAACTGGAGGAAGAATACGTATTCTCTCCTTTCTTGTAAGACCTTCTCTGTCAATCTTGTTTGCATCATCTAACTTACCACCATTGAGCTTGAAGTCACGAAGCTTTTGTACTACCTGAGTCAAAGCAATAAGTGCTATCATCGCTGGCAGCATATCAATACCATACTTTAATGTATCAAGATTGAATGAGAATCTTGTAACACCTGTAACAGCATCCATACCTACACAGGCCATCAAAAGACCAATCATACCTGAAATAATAGACTTTGGAAGTGAATTACCAGATACACCTGCAATAAGGGAAATACCAAGAATACCCATTGCAAAATATTCTACTGATGTAAAGCCTGCAACAAGCTTTGTAATAATTGATGCACAAAGTAAAAGTAAAACAGCTGAGAATAAACCACCAAATACTGAAGAGAAAAGTGAAGTATCAAGTGCCTTCTTTACCTTACCCTTCTTAGCCAGCGGATATCCATCAAAGGTAGTTGCTATAGCCGAGTTTGTACCCGGTGTATTTAAAGTAATAGCTGAAATAGAACCACCATACATACCACCTACATATACTGCTAAAAGCAAAATAATAGCTGTAGCAGGATCTTCAATACTGTAGGTTATAGGTAACATAAGAATGATACCGAGCATAACTGAAAGTCCAGGTATACATCCTACAATCATACCAATAACAAGACCGCCGAAAATCATCAGCAAATTTGTTAGTGTAAATACTTGGCCAATAGCCTGGCCGATCATTGCGAAATCTCCCATGCCATTGCCCTCCTAAAAGAAAATTCCTGTTGGTAGTGAAACATTAAATACATACTTGAATAGGAAGAATATTCCTATTGCAGCTGCAATAACAAATATGTAAATAAAAGGTTTTCTTTCACCACAGTAAAACAGTATCAACACAAATGTGATAACAGATCCAATAATGAAACCTACTGTCAGCATTAATGCTACATAAATACAAAGCAAAGCTATTAATAAAATAGCTGGCTTTTCCTTTTCCCAATCAAACTCTACTATCTTTTCCTTTTTAAATACAAGGCTTTGAATAATAAGCACGATCGAAAAGATAAGCATAATAATCAGGCAGATACCTGGGATAATTCTAGGGCTTGGGGCACCTGAATCATACGTTGGTACACGCACCTGAACTGGCAATAAGATAAGCAAAATAGTACTTATTGCTCCCATTATAATTCCTGACCATAGGTTAGTTTTGATTTTAAATTTCATATAACTATCCTCTTCTATAATAGTAAGGTGAACACACGATGTGCATTCACCTTACCTAATTTAACAATAGCTGTTCTAATATAACTGCACTATTATTAGTAGATTACTTAAGGTTGCCGTAAGCCTTGATAGCCTTTGCACATGCATCATCATAGAATGACTGAGCATCTGCTCCGTAAAGCTCGAACTTGTTAAGCATGATAGACTCAATCCATCCTGCATACTCATCGTTAGCCCATACGTTCTTCATGATCTCTGTCATATCATCAACGAATGCCTGATCAGCACCTGTATGAACTGCAAGTGAACCACCTGCTGGAAGAATACAGCTTGTGAAATCAACATCTGCTGGAAGCTCAGCTGCCTTAGCATCACCTGCTACTGTAGGAACTGTTACAGGACCATCTGGTGTAACGAAGCCTTCAAATGCCTTGTCAGAAATAGCAAGTACAGGAACTAATGTACCAGCTTCTACTTCTTCCTTACCAGCCTGTGTTGTACCAACGAATACATCAACCTCACCGTTGATAAGACCCTGCTTCTGCTCAGCACCACCATCGTAAGGAACAACCTGTACCTTACCACCGATAAGTGCTACTAAAGAACCAAGCTCAAGGTGGCAGTCAGAAAGTGGGTTACCACCTGACATCTTGATACCGCTTGACTTAGCCTGTGAAAGGATATCATCAAGAGTTCTGCCTGGTGTTGTGTAGACAATCCATGTTCTGTCATCAACTGTACCAACTGGAGTCATTGCATTTCTATCGAAATCAACTTCCTCTGTGTTGAACTCCTTGCCAAGATCATGTCTGTAGCAAAGACCATAACCAAATACTAAAAGATCCTTTGTGTTTGCATCTTCATCAGCGAAGAATGTAGCAGCAGCAAATCCATCACCACCAGTCATGTTTTCAACGATAAAGTTGTACTTATCCTGGCTTGAGTTTGCTACCTCAGCATACTTACGAGCAAGAAGATCAGCTGTACCACCTGCACCATAGCCGCAGATAATCTTTACTGTCTCGCCTGAATTTGTAACGGCTGGAGCGTCGCCTGAAGCTGCATCCCCACCCTTTGAAGCAGAGCCACATCCAACGAACATGCCTACTGCCATTGTTGCTACAAGCAACATGCTTAATAATTTCTTTTTCATTACAACTCCTCCTTATACGTTTGTAATAATTAAGTTTCTTTTTTATATCACAAGCCCTCTTCCTCTAGGGCTTTGTAACCGGGTATTTTATTTTTATTTCTGTGAATATTTGTTTCTAATCTCTTCAAATAATGAAGCATACTTAGAATCCTTTTTATAAAAGACTGGTGTGTCTCCCATCTTGGCATCTACAGTAACCATTCCCTTTGGACATTCCTTTGCAGACCATAAATGGATAAATCCATCATCAGGGAGATAAACCTCTCTATCTGTAGCTCCCTCTGTATATACCGGAGCGACCAAAACATCTGGTCCAAGAAGATATTCAAACTGCTCTGTGTATGCTTTTTCGTCACCCTCATAATGCATGAAAAGTGGTCTTTGCACTGGAGTACCCTTAGTTGAATTTCCCTCAACAAGCTCCTTTAATAATGGCTTTAGACTACAGTATATATCAGTAAGTCTGGCCAGCTTTTCCATGCAGTCCTCATCATCGTAATACTGGAAATTTGTATCCGGTCTATTACACTCGTGAGTTCTCATTACAGGAGTAAATGCTGCCATCTCTGCCCAACGAAGGAATACTTCTTTTGTTCTGACATTATCATAAAGTGATGTATAACCACCTATGTCACTGTGATTGAGACCGCAGCCCATCATTCCTGATGAAAGCGCTGCACATATTACTGTACAAAGTCCATCGTGTCTGGTGAAATCAACTGACTGATCACCTGCCCAAAGTAATGTACAATATTTTTGTGAGCCGATACCGCCGGCTCTCATAAAGTAAACGACTTCTCCCAGCTTACCCGACTCTGAAACCGCATCATAATTGCACTTAGCCCAGAGTGCTGGCCAATGGTTATGCTCAACCATGGCCTCAACGCCACTCCAAAGCTTTATGTCGTCGGTAGGAAGATATTCGCCAAAATCAGCCATCCATCCATCAATACCTATATCGATGGAATATTTCTTAATAACCTCATCCTTAAACCATGTATAAGCTTCTGGTTTTGTTAAATCTATTACGCCACAGTTAAACTCACCAAAATCTACAAGATAAACAGAACCATCGCTCTTTCTTGCAAAGACATCTTTTTCAAGACCTTCCTTATAAAGCATTCCGCCTTCAACAAGATATGGATTAATATATCCTAAAAACTTAATTCCCTTTTTGTGAATCTCATCAATCTTTTCAGGAAGATTTGGATACATTTCATCATGGAAATGCCAATCCCACTGAAGTCTCTTTCCAAAGCTGGTAACACGCTTTCCGCACCAATCCTGACACCAGAGACCTGAAACCTTTATTCCTTTTTCAACAGACTTGTCTAAAATACCAAAGCTTCTTTCGTTTCCGCCCTGAGCGCCAATGATAAGACCATTGTAAACCCACTCTGGAAGCATAGGCTGTCTGCCAAAGAAAGCTGTTTCCTTCTCAAGAAGCTCTACAAAATCCTTCGCTGCTTCTATTCTTATAAATGAAGGAACCTCCCACACCTGTAGTTCTGAGAAATCATTATTTCTAAAATCAAAATCAGCATATGCTGTTGTCTGAACATGTACATAAAACTTGTTCGAAGATACGTATGTAGGCTGTGGAAAATTAGTATTGTAATAATCGCCACCACTCATTCCATCTACATCACCCTTCCAGGTAATATATGTAGTCTTATCTCTGCCTACACCAGGCTCAGATGTCCACAAAGGAAAATGTCTGCCCTTCAAATCAAAGTAACTCATCTGCTCCCCGCATCCATAAATATGCTCAGAGTCTGATGAATTCATTCTTATCCAAAAACGATTTATTGCTTCATTCTTTTGTTCAAAACTGATTGTACAAAGATCATCATTAACAGCAATATCTGCTATTATCTCTTCAGAAAAATTGACCTTAATACCATTATTAGTATTCTCTATAGCTGTAACACTAAGAGGTCTTCTTTCGATGACATAATCATTAATCTTGAAATTACCTCTATACATAAGGACGTCTTCCTTACCACATCCTACATATATAAGAGGTTTTTTATCCCCAGCCTCGAGAATAGTTTCATTATTATTAACGATAGAAAAATCTAACCCATTAACCTTTATTTCCATATATCTATTCCCTCCAAAACATTAATTAATTCTTTTAATTAATTACATGTATATTATTGTTTAATATGATTAATAAGTCAATAAAATTATCGTCATTTTTAATTATTTGTAACAAATAGCAAAATGTCGTTTTCGTAATTTGTAACATATGTACTAGACAAATAAAACCACAATATAGTGACATAAAAAAAAGGGACAAACACAATATGTTTGTCCCTTTAAATACGATTATAAATAAAGCAAATTCGACTATATTACTCTCCAAACAGGCTTGTTGAATAATATCTGTCACCTGAATCAGGAAGTAAAGCTACTATAGTTTTCCCCTCTGCCTCTGGTCTCTTTGCCAACTCAATTGCTGCATAAAGTGCTGCACCAGATGATATACCCACCAAGATACCTTCTTCTTTTGCCAACAGCTTGCCATATTCAAATGGTTTTTCATTATCTATAGCAAGAATCTCGTCATAAACTTCTGTATTAAGAATTTCTGGCACAAAACCAGCGCCAATGCCCTGTATCTTGTGAGCGCCAGCCACACCAGTTGAAAGAACTGCTGAGCTTTCTGGCTCAACTGCAATCACCTTAATATCTGATTTCTTTGACTTTAGATATTCGCCTACACCAGTAATTGTTCCGCCGGTTCCAACACCTGCTACGAAGTAATCGATATCGCCTTCTGTATCGTTCCAGATTTCTGGTCCAGTAGTGTTCTTATGAGCCTTTGGATTTGCAGGATTAACAAACTGACCTGCTACTATACTGCCCTCAATCTGCTCATGAAGCTCTTCTGCCTTTGCAATAGCCCCCTTCATGCCCTTTGCGCCTTCTGTAAGAACAAGCTCAGCTCCGTATGCCTTAATAATGTTTCTTCTTTCAACAGACATTGTATCAGGAAGTACTATTATTAGCTTATAACCCTTTGCTGCAGCTATTGATGCAAGACCTATTCCAGTATTTCCACTTGTTGGCTCAATAATTGTAGCACCCGGCTTTAACTGACCTGATTTTTCAGCCTCTTCAATCATAGAAAGTGCTACTCTGTCCTTTACTGATCCAGCTGGATTAAAGTACTCAAGCTTAACCAATATCTTAGCCTTCAGGTCTAGCTTCTTTTCTATATTTGTCACTTCTAAAAGAGGTGTATTTCCAATGAGTTCTGCTGCGCTTTTGTAAATCCTTGACATATCTTTTATTTCCTTTCTGCTATTATGTTTTAACTATTTTTCGTAACCATGAATTTTGTAATAATTACTTATTAATGATTACTTATTAACCATTATTAACAATAACTTATTAATGATTACACAGATAATATAACACCTTAATACCTAGTTGTCTAATAGGTTTTTATGTTTAACTGTGATAAGAAGAACTTATAGCCACCAATTGCAAATATATTGCTAAATGCAAATATATCGCTAAATACAAATATATCGCTAAATGCAACTATATCAATAAATGCCAATATATCACTAAATTCACAAAAAAGAGACCGTCGGTAACGGTCTCTTGTAATTCTCATGCCCAGAATGACGGGCCTATCCCTTTGACTCCTAGCTAAGCTAGGTGGGTAACCGCAGCCTGATTTCTGACTTCCACACAACCTAAAGGCACCGAGGCTTGTCATAGATCAATTCATTTAGGAATCCCGTTTAAAGTAAATGTAGGTTCAAACAGATAGGTTAAATCAAGCATCCCAGGTATTGTTTATTGATGAATAAATAGTACAAAAAAACAGGCCTTTCTGCAATTAGTAATTATTGCAGAAAAACCTGTCTTAAGTTCTAGTATTTTAACTATTGATTAACAATAATCAGCTACAAATTAAAGCTGTGGACCTGCAGCAACAAGTGCCTTACCAGCATCATTTGTTGTGTACTTAACAAAGTTCTTGTTGAATCTTGCAGCAAGATCCTTAGCCTTCTCTTCCCACTCAGAAGCATCAGCATATGTATCTCTAGGATCAAGGATAGCTGGATCAACACCTGGAAGCTCTGTAGGAACCTCGAAATTGAACATTGGGATTGTCTTTGTAGGAGCATTCTTGATGTCACCATTAAGGATAGCATCGATGATACCTCTTGTATCCTTGATTGTGATTCTCTTTCCTGTTCCGTTCCATCCTGTGTTTACAAGATATGCCTTTGCGCCGTTAGCCTGCATCTTCTTTACAAGCTCCTCACCATACTTTGTAGGGTGAAGCTCAAGGAATGCCTGACCAAAGCAAGCTGAGAATGTAGGAGTTGGCTCTGTAATACCTCTCTCTGTACCAGCAAGCTTAGCAGTAAATCCTGAAAGGAAATAGTACTGTGTCTGCTCTGGTGTAAGAATAGATACTGGAGGAAGTACTCCGAAAGCATCTGCTGAAAGGAAAATCACATTATCAGCAGCTGGACCCGCAGAAACCTTATTTACATTTGAAGCAATCTTCTCGATGTGGTCAATTGGGTAAGAAACACGTGTATTCTCTGTAACTGACTTGTCATCGAAATCAATCTTGCCGTCTGCAGCAACTGTAACGTTCTCAAGAAGAGCGTTTCTTCTGATAGCATTGTAGATATCTGGCTCAGACTCCTTATCAAGTCCGATAACCTTTGCGTAGCAACCACCTTCGAAGTTGAATACACCGTTGTCATCCCAGCCGTGCTCATCATCACCGATAAGGAGACGCTTTGGATCTGTAGAAAGTGTTGTCTTACCTGTTCCTGAAAGACCAAAGAAGATAGCTGTGTGCTCACCGTTCATATCGCAGTTTGCTGAGCAGTGCATTGAAGCAATACCCTTAAGTGGAAGGTAGTAGTTCATCATTGAGAACATACCCTTCTTCATCTCTCCACCATACCATGTGTTAAGGATAACCTGCTCCTTAGATGAAATATTGAAAGCAACACATGTCTCTGAATTAAGGCCAAGTGCCTTATAATCATCAACCTTTGCCTTTGAAGCATTGTAAACGATGAAGTCTGGCTCAAAGCTTGCAAGCTCTTCTGCTGTAGGAACGATGAACATGTTCTTTACAAAGTGAGCCTGCCAAGCAACCTCAACGATGAAACGAACTGCCATACGTGTATCAGCGTTTGCTCCACAGAAAGCATCTACTACGAAAAGCTTCTTATTAGAAAGCTCCTTCTTTGCAAGATCCTTAACTGTTGCCCAAACCTCTTCTGACATTGGATGATTGTCATTTGGATACTCAGGTGTATTCCACCATACTGTATTCTTTGAATTCTCATCCATTACAATATACTTATCTTTAGGAGAACGTCCTGTGAACTCTCCTGTCATAACGTTTACAGTATCAAGCTCTGTAACCTGTCCAACCTCGAAGCCCTCAAGACCAGCCTTTGTCTCCTCTTCAAAGAGCTCCTCATAAGAAGGATTGTAAACGATCTCTGTAGTTCCTGTGATGCCGTACTTGGTTAAATCCACATTTGCCATTTTTTCTACCTCTCTTTTTATGTTTATTTCATCAAATATTAATGCTCACAACATAATAATATTAATATTTGACAACTTTCTCTGAATAACATTCTAATAGTCTGTTATTTTTTTGTCAATCATAATGAAGGGCTTTTTTAAAGGAAAACTGTAGGCTATATATAGAGTTTCCCAGTTATTTCCGTTTATATTCATATTCCCTGCCAATATAGTCCTTATAATTTGCGTTCAAATTAATAATTATGCATATTTTTTCTTTGAAATTAACACTTTTTATATAAGATAATTCATATAACACTTTTTATATAAGTATAAGATAATTCTCTTGTATATACACACAAAAAATGATAATATAGACTGAATTTTATTATACATACAGTTGAAAGGAGCGCAAATATGACAGACAACTTTAGCGAAATTACTCCACAGCTTATTGAACTTTCAAAATTATCAATGAAGTCATCCTATATCGATCCTGAGCTTTACACCAAATACGATGTAAAGCGTGGTTTGCGTGATCTAAATGGCAAGGGTGTACTCGTAGGTATTACAGATATTTCAGAAGTTAATTCAAAGAGAATTATCGATGGTAAAGAAGTACCTATCGATGGTGAATTATATTACAGAGGCTACAATGTACAGGAAATCGTAAAAAAGACTCCTTCTACCTGCAACCACTGTTTCGAGGAGTGTGTATATCTTCTATTGTTTGGAAAGCTTCCAAACAGAAAAGAGCATGATGAATTCGTTGAGCTCATCGACAGCTACCGCTCTCTTCCACAAAACTTTGTACGTGATGTCATCATGAAAAAGCCTAGTAAGGACATGATGAATTCACTTGCCAGATCAGTTCTTACCTTATATTCATATGATGAGTGTGCTGACGACACCAGTCCTGCAAATGTTCTTAGACAGTGTTTGCAGCTTATTGCTATGTTCCCTATACTTTCTGTATATGGTTATCAGGCATATAATTACTACTTTAATGATGAAAGCCTTATTATTCATCAGCCAATCAAGGGTTATTCTACAGCGGAGAATATTCTTCACTGCCTGAGACCTGACAGTAAGTTCACTCCTCTTGAGGCCAAGCTTTTAGATGTAGCTTTGGTTCTTCACATGGAGCATGGTGGTGGTAACAATTCAACCTTTACCACACACCTGGTTTCAAGCTCTGGCACTGATACTTATTCTGCTATTGCCGCTGCTCTTGGCTCATTAAAAGGACCAAAGCATGGTGGTGCTAATATTAAAGTTGTAAAGATGTTTGCTGATTTAAAAGCAAATGTTGAGCATTGGGATAATGAAGAAGAGGTCGCTGCATATCTTAGAAAATTGCTTCATAAAGAAGCCTTCGACAATGCCGGTCTTATATATGGTATGGGACATGCTGTTTACTCTATCTCAGATCCTAGAGCCCGTACTTTCCATGGTTTTGTTGAACAGCTTGCTGAAGAAAAAGGCATGATGAAGGAATATCAGCTATATGAAACTGTTGCAAAGCTTGCTCCAGAGCTCATTGCTGAGGAACGCAAGATTTACAAGGGCGTTTCACCAAACGTAGATTTCTATTCAGGATTTGTATATCAGATGTTGGATTTACCACTCGAGCTCTATACTCCAATCTTTGCGATTGCGCGTATTGCCGGCTGGTCAGCTCATAGACTGGAGGAAATATGTCACAGCGGAAAGATTATGAGACCTGCATACATGACAGTTTGTCCTCACAAAGAATTTACAGCTATGGATGATAGAAAATAATATATTTTAATCATATAATAAAGGAGGGTTTTGTACCCTCCTTTTATATTTCAAACCAAAAAGTTGTGCCCTTACCTATCTGACTATCAACGCCATATCTGGCATCATGCATATCAAGTATCTTTTTTACAATGGAAAGACCTAATCCGCTTCCCTGAACACTTCTTTTATGCTCTTTATCAATCTTGTAATAACGATCCCAGATTTGTGGCAGATTTTCCTCTTCTATACCTTCACCAGTATCTACTACTTCTATGCGAATGCAGTTTTCCTTTATTATCTGTCTGACCTCTACCCGCTTATCATCGCCTGTATAGTTAATTGCATTATTAACCAGATTGTATATTACCTGAAACATTTTACTTTCATCAGCATATATGTATGCTTCTTTGTCATACATAAAATCTATTACATAGCCATCCTGTTCCTTAAGCTTTTGATAGCGTTCCATCACACTGGCAATACTTTCTGTCAGATTATATCTTTTTTTATCCAAACTAATGGTTTCAGAGCTGAGTCTTGATACCTCAAGCATATCATTTACAAGTCCACTCAGTCTTTCTGTCTCGTCGATTATTACCTGAACATTTTCAGGTGTATTCTCACCCGGCAAATCTCTCATGACCTCTGCATATGCCTTAATCATGGTAAGCGGCGTACGCAAATCATGAGATACATTTGCAATCAGCTCCTTTTGGAGATTTTCTGTCTTTTCAAGCTCTCTTGCTGCATAGTTCAATGTATCTGACAGCTGTGCTATTTCCAGATAATTGTTTTCAGTAAACTCAACAGCATAATTTCCTTTCCCAAGTTCTTTGGCAGACTCATTTGTATTGATAATAGACTTTGTCGCCAATCGACTAACAAAAAATGCCATTAAAAGTGCAATTCCTATAAAAACAATTGAAATTATCTGCAATTGAAATGTTAGCGTAGAGACCGTTGCATCAATAGGCGTAAGCACTGAATTAACCATAATAACACAATCAACATCATCAATATTGACAATGCGAACATAGATAATTGATTCTGCCATTTCATTGCCAACATTCTGTCTAAATATTTCCTGCTGCTTTTCAACTGTATAACCCAGCTTCAAATCTGACTTATTTGGCGCGGCTACATTGTCTTGCATTTTCTCTATGCCCGGCGCGGCTACATTGCCTTGCATGTTCTCTGTGCCCGGCGCGGCTGCATCTGGTACGTTTGCATCTGGCGTAGCAGCATTATTAAATAACGGCAGCTTTTTCAATTCTTCTTTAGGTATCAGCTGGCTACCTTTATACTCAATTGATGCCTCTCCACCGTTTTCTAATGCCTGCTTATAGAAATCATCAAACAAGTCCTTTGGCAATGATGACATTTGTGAATTTACAATGTACTCGGCATTATAAAGCTTGTTACCAGAAACATCCGTAATATACACCGCCATATTATTAAAGGCGGTAACTTTTTCTATTGTCTCAGTAGGGTTTTCCTCAGTCCTAAGTGTCTCCTCAATATAATCTAGTAACTTTTGAGTTTCCATTTTCTTTATATATTTGTAAAAGGACTCCATGTAGACAATCTGAAAAAACCATAGTATTGCAAGTAATACTATGGCAAATAAGATAAACTGAGAGAAAATTTTTGTTTTTATGCTGGTATTCGCACGTTTTTTCCTCTTTTTATGAGGTTTTTCCTTGTTTTCTTTTAATAAGGACATTTTAAGTCACCATCTATATTTCAAATCGATATCCCACACCTCTTAGTGTAACAAGAAACTTTCTGTATGGTCCAAGAGCATTCCTCAGAAGCTTTATATGAGTGTCAATGGTTCTGTCATCCCCATAATAATCATAGCCCCATACTTCAGTAATAAGTGTCTCTCTTTCAAGAGCTATGTTTTTATTCTTAATCATATAGAATAAAAGATCATATTCCTTTGGTGAAAGCTCAACACGCTTATTATCTACACTAACAGTTCTTGCTGTAAAATTAACCTCTAATCCCTCGGCAGTAAAAATATCTGCTGCTTCCGCTTTTTGTTTGCCACGATTGATTACAACATTAACCCTTAACATCAGTTCTTTAGGAGAAAAAGGCTTTACGACATAATCATCTACTCCCGTTTCAAAGCCATGAATCCTATCATACTCCTCACCTCTTGCTGAGAGCATAATAACAGGAATATCTTTTATCTTTTTTATCTCCTTACAGGCAGAAAATCCATCCAGCTTTGGCATCATAACATCCATAATTATCAGATCATAATCCTCTTCACTGACTTTTTTTATAGCTTCCATGCCATTAGTGGCCTCATCTATTATGTAGCCTTCAAACTCGCCATATTTTCTTATAATAAGTCTAATTTTTTCTTCGTCATCAACTACAAGAATCTTACTCATTATACTTCCCCAAGCTTGCTCATTATAATAAATGTAATCTACATCATATACTTTGTTTTTGTCTTAGTAAGCTGCATAGAAAACCAAATCCAAACTGCAAGGAACAGTATAATGCTTGCTATGTTCCATATATTTGAATAACCAAAAAAGTCAAAATGCCCCATATCAATTAACAGAGAAATACCTCCAAATACAAAGCATACAAGACCAAAAATCATTATTTTGAGCCAAAGCTCGGCAGCAAATGAAGCCATATCCTTTATCTGTGCCAATTCCTCAGCCTGAACAAAAAGAGTAGGTACTTCACCCTGATTTTTTGTTTTAAATGATAAAATAAAAATATATACACCTAAAAGTGTTACAACCACATCAAAAATCAACATTACATTCATTAAACGTTCCTCCTAAACACTCTCTTTATGCAGCTTATACTCAAATAATCACTTTATTATTTCATATTTTAATAATTAATCCAATTATTACTATTTAAAATTATATCTTTATCACATCAACATATCAACGAATTACCCTCAAAATACTGCTAACAATGTTAATTTTTAACATAAATAAAGCCACGGTCTCTTATTTTTCGTTGATTATTTACAATGCATAATGTAAAATAATTTCATATTTATAAGCGAGGTGAATACTATGGATTTATCAAACAAAAGCTTCTTAATCTGTGATGATTCTATTCTTGCAAGAAAGCAATTAAAGGATATCATCAATGAAATAGGCGAAGGTGCTACATTTTTCGAGGCAGCAAATGGCAATGACGCTGTTTCGCTTTTCAAGGAGAAAAAGCCAGACATGGCCTTTCTTGATATTGTAATGCCAGTTATGGACGGAACTACTGCTGTTGCAAACATCTGCAAGGATTGTCCTGATGCAGAGATTATTATGGTTTCTTCTGTCGGAACTCAGGGACAGTTAAAGGCTGCTATCGAAGCAGGCGCGAAAGATTTCGTGCAAAAACCAGTTACATATGAAGCCATTGCTGCAATTGTCGAAAAAAGACTATAAGGAGTATCGATATGTTCAAACAATTCTTTGGTAACTTTCTTTTAAACGAAGGTGCTGTATCAACAGAACAGTTAATTAGTGCAATTTCTGATTTATCAAAGTCAAGGATAAAGCTTGGTACGCTTGCTATTAGTAGTGGTCTCATGACTGCTGCTGAGGTAGATGAATGTTGTATGCTTCAATCTACTCAAGACAAGCGTTTTGGTGAAATAGCTATTGATCGCGGCTATCTTACCCAGGCACAGGTAAATGAGCTTCTATCATCTCAGCAGTCTGATTACCTTTTATTAGGTCAGACACTTGTTGATAATGGTGCCATTACAAATTCTGACTTAGAAAACTATTTGATTAAATATCAATCAGTAAGTGAATTTGAAGATTCTGATTTCAGCTACGAAACCCAGGAAAAGATCGATGAGCTCATCGAACGATTCTTTATGATATCAGAATTACCATATCATGACTATGTAAAGATGTATTTAGCTCTTATCTTCAACAATCTTGTTAGATTTATTGGAGATGATTTTGCACCACTTACACCTATCACTGTCAATGAGTACCCGCTCAATCAGTGCACAGCTCAAAGAGTTCATGGAAAGACAATAGATTTTACTACTCACATTGATACATCCGTTGACACAGCCATTCAGTTTGCATCTAGATATGCAAAGGAAGAATTCACTGAATACGATGAATATGTACAGGCTTCACTTGATGATTTCCTTAATCTTCACAACGGCTTATACGTAGTAAATATTAGTAATAAATACTCTATAGAGATGAAGCTTGAGCCACCAGTTAAATGCAATGATGACATTCTTATTGCCGAGGCTTGCTGTATTGTCATCCCAATTGTATATTCATTCGGTACACTTCATTTATTAGTTACTCTTTAATCTTAATCAAAAGCCTGCATCTTGAGTGCAGGCTTTATTATTGCAATCAAACCTTTTATTATTTGGAAACTATATGTTAGCAGGAGCTTTTAAAGCAAAAACCAAAGACAACAAAATATACTATCGTTCCAGTATTACATATAAAAACAAGCATATATCCCTTGGCAGCTATGATACTGAAGAAGAGGCTAATAAAGCCTATCTTTTTGCCAAGAAGATTCTGTCAACCAATGACATTAATCTTCTAACCTATTCCAGTGACAGTCACATCCTGTCTTATGGCAAAATTATATCCTTAATTAATTTTAGAGATAATGGAATATATATTAAAAATCCTATTTATCTGGCAAGAGGATATTTTCAGTATTATCTTACACCTACGCTTGTTTTAAAATTTGATAACGATGATCTGTTTTATTACAGCAGTCACGCCATAATAAAACGAGGAGGTCATCTCTTTGTAAATGATTTTGGCATGCAATACAATCTTTTATCCAGATACGGCATCAAGCCATATGCTGTTGCTGGCAGAGACTACAAATTCGCTAATGAAGATGAAACTGACTTCAGATATTCAAATATAATTATCATTAATAAATATAATGGTGTGCTTAATGAGTCTACAGACATCGATACGATATATAAGGCTGTAATCCACGTAAAGGGCAATTTTATTATCGGACGTTTCCCGACAGAAGCTCAGGCTGCTGTTGCATATAATAAAGCCTGTGATTATCTGATGGATCACGGTATAAACAAAGAATATGATCTAAATTATGTGACAGAATATAGTCCTTCTGAATATGCCGATGTCTATACCAAAATTACTCTTCCAGAAAAAATTTTAAAATTAGCAAGCAAATAATCAAATATTGTTATATAATCACTTTGGGGATTTTTACACACATGTGAATTAGGAGGAGATAATTGGATAAGCAACGCGAAAAATACCTTAGACTACTTAAAGAGAACTATCCTACCAGACAGTCTGTATGTAGAGAAATTATTAATCTTAGCGCCATCACCAATCTGCCAAAAGGCACTGAGCACTTTATGAGTGATTTGCATGGTGAATATGAGGCTTTTCTTCACATTATGAACAACTGCTCAGGCGTAGTAAAAGAAAAGGTTGATCTTTTATTTAGCAACACCATGTCTTCCTATGAAAGACGTGAGCTTTGCACTCTCATTTATTATCCAAGAGAAAAACTAAATAATTATAGACAAAATAATGTTTTAAATGAGAACTGGTATCGCACTACCCTAACAAATCTTGTTCAGGTAGCCAAGCTGCTTTCATCTAAATATACACGTTCAAAGGTAAGAAAGGCCCTACCTGAAGAATATGCTTATATTATAGATGAGCTTTTACATGTGCAGGAAGACGAGGATTCAAACCAGGTTAGATATCATGAAGAAATATTAAGATCAATCATCGCAATTAATAATGCCGATGATTTCATTATAGCGCTTTCAAATTTAATAAAGCGTTTAGCCGTCGACCATCTACATATAGTTGGTGACATATATGATCGTGGTGATAGTGCTGACAGAATCATCAGTCTTTTAATGAATCACCACTCCTTAGATATTGAATGGGGAAATCATGATATTCTTTGGATGGGTGCTGCCTGCGGCAATGACGTATGTATAGCATATGTTCTTGCTAATAACTTAAAATATAAAAATACCGATATATTAGAGCACGCCTATGGAATATCACTACGCCCGCTTATAATCTATGCAATGAATACTTACCAGCTTTCAGACCCTATATATGCTGCCTATAAAGCCATAAAACTAATTATGTTCAAGTTAGAGGGTCAGCTAATTCAAAAGCATCCAGAATATAATATGGATTACAAACTGCTTTTAGACAAAATAGATCCCATCCACTCAACCATTAATTATGAAGGAACTGCTTTGCCAATAGATATTTCGGCTTTTCCAACAGTCGACTGGAATGATCCTTATGCATTAACAAAAGAAGAAGCAGAAATAATCAAAAAGCTTCATAGTGACTTTACTACCAGCAAATCATTAAGAAAGCATATCGAGTTCTTATATGATAAAGGCGGCATGTATCGTATATTTAACGGAAACCTGCTCTACCACGGTTGCCTGCCTTTAGATGAAAAAGGCAACTTTGACTATGTTGAAATATTTGGAGAGAAATACCACGGCAAAGCACTACTAGATAAAACAGAAGCAATAGCCCGCGATGCATTATTTACACACGCATCAGATGATTGTGTTGATTTTATGTGGTATCTGTGGATTGGCGAAAAATCACCACTCTGTGGAAGACGAACAAAAATCTTTGAAAGAGAATATCTTGATGAAAAAGAGACTTGGTTAGAACCTTCTAACCCATACTACAAATTCTACTATGAAGAGCCAATCTGTGAACAAATACTACATGAGTTTGGCTTATACTCAAATGATGCACATATAATAAATGGACATACCCCTGTTCTCACATCAGAAGGTGAAAAACCAATTAGGGCTAATAAACGTCTCTTTGTTATAGATGGTGGCTTCTGTCGTCCAATGAACAAGACAACCGGAATTGCCGGCTACACGCTGATTTTCAACTCACACGGACTCAGACTAAAGGCTCACTCGCCTTTTACAAGCGTTGATGACGCTATAAACAACAATGCTGATATCGAATCAGAATCAGAGCTTGTACCAATTGAAAAAGAACGTATTCTTGTTAAAGACACAGATACAGGCCAAGAGTTGTTATCCAACATCAAAGATCTTGAAGAATTATTGCAAAACTATAGCGTGCTGTAAGGCACGCTATTCTTATGCTTAATATTTATAATTAGAGCTATCCAGCTATAAAGTACACAGTTTTGCAGTGTGGACACATAACCTTATTAGTGCCTTTATCACTTAAATAAAAGACGCTTGAGCATTTGTCATTTTTACACATAAATGGCATGTCCTTAATTCCAGGCTTTAGCTCCTTACTACCCATCTCTATATCTTCTGCTTTATCTACCTTTTTACCACCAGCAACACTCTCTAAAAGGCCATCTGCCAGTTCCATGCTTTCAAACTTCTTATTATCTAACATATTATCGCTTCTCCTTTAATTTGACATATGCAGCAATAAACTTCCCGACTGTTTTTTCTAAATTTAGTCTTTTTCTGTCAATATATCTATAGCTTCTTCAATAGAAATATTGAATTTTGCAGCAATTTTACGGGCAGCCTCTGTGTTTGCTTCCTTAATGCCTTGTTTAATGCCTTGTTTAATGCCTTGATTATACTGACTGACCAGCCTGCTCTCATAGTCAGCTCTTGCAGCACATTGCTGCCTTATCTTTTCATCTTCACTTAGTTCTTTTAAATGTGTTACCATACTCTCTAAGACCTCCTCATTAGCCGCCAATTGCTCTAGCTCAAGCATTGTTTTTGCCTTAAAAACTTTGGCCCACTTAACCAGCATAGGGTTAATATCCTCATCTGCTTGCGACACCCTCGTCAAATCTAGAATTCGTATATTTAGTTTATCAGTATATTCATGTCCAGTCTTAACGTCCTTCACCTTATACTCCGCATAAAATGCAGGATTTTCCTCAAATAACGTGAAATCCAGGATTCCTATATGGTAAGTTTTCTTTAACTTGTCATAATCCTCGCCAGATTTAATCGAGTCATATGCCCTCGACCAATACAACAATGAACGCTCTGGCCAGTTATGTTCATCTCTTACCTGAATTTCAATATCTATTATTTCATTATTATTTAAAATCAATTTTACATCAAGTACACAATCTTTTGAATCTACTGTTTTTCCTAGTTCTATTGTATTTTCAATACTACAACTCGAAATATCACTTTCATTAATATCTAGTAGTGTCGCCACTAGATTTCGAAGAACGTTCTCTGAACTTTGAAGCACTGCCTTAAACATGTAATCATTCTTCATACCATAAAATTTTGCATCAGCCATATACTCTCTCCTTTCGATGCTCTCGCAGGAGTATGGCTATACATCTATCGAACCTATATCCTGCTCTACTAATTAATAAATGGGTAAATAAAGCAAGATTTTCAGGAACATTAAAAATAAGAACATAAGAATTTCAATGCAGATTAGACTACTCTTCGTATTCATTTGAAGCAGATTGCTCCAACTCAGCACTGGCTCTATAAGAAAATGATTGCTTTTGCAAGATTATACAATAGTAAGATTCAAATCACAAGTACTATGTGGCGCTGCTTTTGGGGGAGAATTCTTCCTATGTGTTTTTATTAGCTGTGCCCTAAGTCGTAGTGCTTTTTTATACTGTACACTCGCTAAGTGTCTTCTAGCTGAACCTTTGTGGAAAAATAATACCGTTGCTTACGGTACATCCTGTACCGGGCGCAGCTGCCTCTGACGTCCTGTCAGAGGCTATAATTTTTCTCACAAAGCGTCCATCAAGAATACACTATGCTCACTCCCAATGTATAAAAAAGCACTTCGACTTGCGGCACAGCTGATATAAATTCTTCCAGCACTGAATGATACGTCTTTAAGCTGATTAGATTAAGAGCCAACAGTTCTTGCTTAGTTGTGTTTGCAATAATACATCGCTTGGTCAAAAATGCCGAGCATTTTTCCTTGACCCTGAGACACGGATGTCGAATGTCAAGGTTGTCCAAGCGATGAAAGCAAACCAACTGAGCTCTAGAACTGTTAGTGGTCTTATTCTTGCTGAAAGATGTATTGTTTAGTGCTGGAAGAATTTTAAAATAAGTTACATTATGGCTTACGGCACAGCTTGTAAAACCTCACAAAAAAAGGAAAAGCGAAATCGCTTTTCCTTTTCGTATTATACATATTATACATTTTGTACACTAATGCACAAATTAGTATGCGATACCCTGAGCGAGCATTGCATCTGCAACCTTCTCGAAGCCTGCAATGTTTGCACCAGCAACGAGGTTACCCTCCATGCCGTACTTAGCAGCAGCATCAAGTGAGTTGTGTACGATACCTTCCATGATACCCTTAAGCTGTGAATCAACCTCTTCGAATGTCCAGTGAAGTCTCTCAGAGTTCTGTGACATCTCAAGAGCTGATGTAGCAACACCACCTGCATTAGCAGCCTTAGCTGGTCCAAAGAGAACGCCAGCCTTCTGGAATGCCTCAACAGCCTCTGGTGTAGAAGGCATGTTAGCACCTTCACATACAGCGATTACGCCGTTATCGATAAGCATCTTTGCATCATTTGCATCAAGCTCGTTTTGTGTAGCACATGGAAGAGCGATATCTACCTTGTACTGCCATACGCCGTGCTCACCATCCTTCTTCTCGAAGTACTGAGCTGTCTTAACCTGAGCAGCATACTCTGAAAGACGTGCTCTCTTAACTTCCTTAACATCCTTAAGAACTGCTACATCGATACCATTCTCATCATAGATCCAACCTGTTGAATCTGAACATGTAACAACCTTACCACCAAGCTGATGTACCTTCTGGATTGCATAGATAGCAACATTACCAGAACCAGATACAGCAACAGTCTTGCCGCTAAAGTCTGTACCCTTAACGCTCTTTAAAGCTTCCTGTGTATAGTAGCAAAGACCATAACCTGTAGCCTCTGTACGAGCAAGTGATCCACCGTAAGAAAGTCCCTTACCTGTAAGAACTCCTGTAAACTCATTACGAAGTCTCTTGTACTGACCATACATGTAGCCAATCTCACGTCCACCAACACCGATATCACCAGCTGGAACGTCTGTATCAGCACCAATGTGCTTTGAAAGCTCTGTCATGAATGCCTGACAGAATCTCATGATTTCCATGTCTGACTTGCCCTTAGGATCGAAATCAGAACCACCCTTACCACCACCGATTGGAAGTGTTGTAAGTGAGTTCTTAAAGATCTGCTCGAAGCCTAAGAACTTAATAACTGAAAGGTTTACTGAAGGGTGAAGTCTAAGACCTCCCTTGTAAGGTCCAATTGCTGAATTGAACTGTACTCTATATCCACGGTTAACCTGAACCTTGCCGTTGTCATCTACCCATGATACTCTAAACTGAATAATACGCTCTGGCTCAACGATTCTCTCGATGATACCCCACTGCTCTAATTCTGGCTTAGCAGCAACAACTGGCTCTAAAGACTCAAGAACCTCTCTAACTGCCTGTAAAAATTCCTTTTGTTCTGCGTTACGTGACTCAAGGCCATCGTAAACTCTCTGAAGATAACTACTCTTGAAACTCATTGCGTTTCGTCTCCTTCCCGAAAAATAAATATTTGTTCTTTTAGGAAAGGCCTTCCCTCATTTCCTAATTTAACACTTTAATGAAAAAAAGTGTCCGTGGACAAGTGTTCTTTGCCCACGGACAAAATTATACAATAGACATTCCCTATGTGCAACAAAAATATTGTCAACTTGCAAAATAAATGATATCCTGCATTTTCGCAGCATAAAAGACCATTATTTTGCAAGTTTTGAAGCACATTCCTGCATATTTTCACATTATCAATCATGCTTAAAATATAAATATCGAACTCTTCATAGCATGGTCAACATTGTTTCTTCTATTTAATCATTAATTTAGACATTAATCTCAGCCTTAATACCAAGTTCATCCTTATTTGAATCAAGAATTGGCTTAATAACATCACGAAGATAAACCTCTACCTGTCTAGGTGAACGTCCAACATATTTTTCAGGCTGCATGCATGCCTCAAGCTCTTCAAGTCCCATTGGGAAAGCATCATCAGCGGCAATAAGTTCAAGAAGGTTATTGTCCTTACCCTCTACCTTGACATTCTTTCCAGCTTCCATAGAAAGGGTTCTGATTTCCTCATGAAGCTCCTGTCTATTACCACCAAGCTTTACAGCATCCATCATAATATTTTCTGTAGCCATAAATGGAAGTTCTGACATAAGTCTCTTATTAATAACCTTTGGATATACTACAAGACCATCAACAACGTTTAAGCAAAGATCTAATACACCATCAATAGCCAAAAATCCTTCCGCAACAGAAAGTCTCTTATTAGCTGAATCATCAAGAGTTCTTTCAAACCACTGAGTAGCAGATGTAATAGCCGGATTAAGTGCATCAATCATAACATAACGGCTAAGTGATGCAATACGCTCTGAACGCATTGGATTACGCTTGTATGCCATAGCTGAAGATCCAATCTGACTCTTCCCAAATGGCACCTCAACCTCTTTTAAGTGCTGCAACAATCTAATATCATTACTCATCTTGTGAGCAGATGCTGCAATACCTGCAAGTACATTACATACTCTTGTATCAACCTTTCTGGAATATGTCTGACCAGAAACAGGGTAGCATGCACTAAAGCCCATCTTCTCTGCTATCATTGGATCAATCTTATCGATTGTCTCATTATCACCATTGAAAAGCTCAAGGAAACTAGCCTGAGTACCTGTAGTTCCCTTTGAACCGAGAAGCTTTAATGTTGAAAGAACAAAGTCAAGATCCTCAAGATCCATAACAAATTCATTAAGCCAAAGTGTTGCTCTCTTTCCTACTGTAGTAGGCTGAGCTGGCTGAAAATGCGTGAAAGCAAGTGTTGGTAAATCCTTATTCTTATCAGCAAATGCTGCAAGCTCTGCAATAACATTTACAAGCTTCTTTCTAACCAAAAGAAGTGCATCACGCATAATGATAATATCTGTATTATCACCAACATAGCAGCTTGTAGCGCCAAGGTGAATAATACCAGCAGCCTTTGGACACTGCTGACCATAAGCATATACATGGCTCATTACATCATGTCTTACCAAAGCCTCTCTAGCCTTTGCTACATCATAATTGATATCATCAATATGCTCTTTCATCTCATCAATCATGTCCTGTGTAATTACAGGCTTGCCGTCAGATGAAAGCCCCAGCTCCATCTCTGTTTCTGCAAGTGCAATCCAAAGTCTTCTCCATGTAGAAAACTTTTTATCCTGTGAAAAAATGTACTGCATTTCCTTGCTTGAATATCTTTCAGAAAGTGGACTAATATATCTATCTGTTCCCATTTTTACTCCTCTAAAAACCTATAACATTTTTGCTAGAACGAAATTTTTAGCAATTACTCAATAACGAGTTCCTTGCCTGTTAAAAGCTTGTAAGCCTCAAGATACTTATCGATTGTCTTATCAATAACATCCTGTGGAAGTAAATAATCGCTCTCTGGGTTAGCCTTTAACCAGTCACGTACAAACTGCTTATCAAATGAAGGCTGACCATGACCACTCTCATATCCCTCTAATGGCCAGAATCTAGATGAATCTGGTGTAAGCATCTCGTCTGCAAGAACAACCTTGCCATTCTCATCAAGACCAAATTCAAACTTTGTATCAGCTATAATAATGCCTCTAGATAATGCATACTCAGCACATTTCTTATAAAGAGCTATTGTGTAATCCTTGATTGCTGTAGCATATTCCTCACCCTTGCCAGGATATACCTTCTCAAGCACCTCAATAGACTTCTCAAAAGAGATATTCTCATCATGATCACCGATTTCAGCCTTTGTAGAAGGTGTATAGATTGGTTCAGGAAGCTTGTCAGATTCCTTTAAGCCTTCAGGAAGCTTAATGCCGCAAACAAGACCATTCTCCTGATATGAAGCCCAGCCAGAGCCTGTGATGTAACCTCTTACAATACACTCAATTGGAAGCATTTCAAGCTTCTTAACCTTCATTGACTTGCCCTTGAAATCGTCATTTCTAAAGAACTCAGGCATATCATTTACATCAGTAGAAATCATGTGATTTTCTATAATGTCTGAAGTGTAATCAAACCAGAATTTTGACATCTGTGTTAAAACAGCACCTTTGTTTACAATCTTATTCTTTAAAATAACATCAAATGCAGATATTCTGTCTGTTGCAACCATAATGATTGAATCACCTGCATCATAAACTTCACGAACTTTTCCCTCTTTGATTGGCTTCATTTTAACTCTCCTTTAAAACCTCTAATAGTTTAATCTATATATAATAATCTATATATATTAATCTATATATATTAGTCTCAATATACTAATCTCTATATATTATATAAATACATATTTCCTCTTATTTCTTTATAAGAAGTGACTTTCCTGTCATTTCCTCTGGCTGCTTCAAGCCCATAACCTCAATAAGTGTAGGTGCGATATCGCAAAGGGCACCACCCTCTCTAAGTGTATAAGCCTCATCATAATTATAAAGAATAAATGGGACTGGATTTGTTGTATGAGCTGTATGTGGCTTACCTGTCTCATAATCAATCATCTTTTCAGCGTTACCGTGATCAGCACAAACGAAAAGAACGCCGTCCTTTTCCTTAACTGCTTCTACAGCCTTGCCTACTAACTCATCAACCTTTGATACAGCGGCAACTGCAGCTTCAATAACACCTGTGTGACCTACCATATCTGGGTTTGCAAAGTTGATAATTATAACATCATATTTGTCAGACTTGATTGCATTAACAAGGTTCTCACCAACCTCTGGTGCGCTCATTTCTGGCTTAAGATCATATGTAGCTACATCCTTAGGCGAATTTACAAGAATTCTGTCCTCGTCCTTATTTGGCTCCTCTACACCGCCATTGAAGAAGAATGTAACATGTGCATACTTCTCTGTCTCTGCAAGACGAAGCTGCTTCAAACCATTATCTGCAAGGAACTGACCAAATGTATTCTTGATGCTCTCCTTTTCAAATGCAATGTGCTTGTTTGGAATTGTCTCATCATAATCCTTAAAACATGCAAAATATGTATCTTTACGAACTCTATCAAAGCCCTTAAAGTCATCATCACAAAATGCTCTTGTCATTTCACGTGCTCTATCTGGTCTAAAGTTAAAGAAGATAACTGAATCTCCATCCTTAACTACAGAAAGTGGCTTGCCATTTTCAACAATAACTGTTGGAAGAACAAACTCATCATTTACACCATTATCATATGATGCCTGCATAGCAGCAACAGCATCCTCTGCTATCTCTCCTGTGCCTTCTGTAAGTGAATCATAAGCAAGCTTAACTCTATCCCAGTTATTATCTCTATCCATTGCGTAGTATCTACCAGACAATGATGCAATCTTACCTACGCCGATTTCCTTCATCTTATCGCTAAGAGCTTCAACATAAGACTTACCTGATGTAGGAGGTGTGTCTCTACCATCTAAAAATGCATGTACGTATACCTTATCAAGACCATTCTTCTTGCACATTTCAAGAATTCCATAAAGGTGTGTATTGTGGCTGTGAACACCACCATCTGAAAGAAGTCCCCAAAGGTGAAGGTCTGAATCATTCTTCTTACAATTATCAATTGCTTCAAGTAAAACCTTGTTTTCAAAGAAATCGCCATCTTCAATAGCCTTTGTAATTCTTGTAAGATCCTGATAAATAATACGGCCAGCGCCCATATTCATGTGACCTACCTCAGAATTACCCATCTGACCATCTGGAAGACCTACGTAAAGACCAGATGCATTGCCCTTTACGCAGCAGGCCTCTGCCATAAGCTTATCCATGTTTTTAGTATCAGCCATAGCAACGGCATTACCCACTTCATTCTCATTGATTCCATAACCATCAAGAATCATTAAAACTACTGGTTTCTTACTCATTTTCTACCTCTTTCTGTAAATTATTAATTTGTCCATCATCAGTAATACTAATATTTTCTGAGATGCTAACTATTTCATCATAAATCTCTCTTTTGTCTTCTTTATCGACTGTTAGAGATAAATAACCATTTGAAAAATGACATGGGATGAAAAACTCCTCATGAGATCCATCCTTTTTAAATCTAATCTGAGCGATTCCTGTTTTGTAATCAGCAGGCATACTCATAGTTGTCGAAAAATAAAAATTACCCAGGCTATAGTAAACTGGAACATCATCTATATATTCAAGACCCTGCAGTGTATGCGTATGACCACCAATAATAATATCAGCTCCAGCCCTCGCAAAGTCCCTTGCCAGCATTTTCTGGTCTAAGCCATATTTGTTGGTCCCCTCTGTTCCCCAATGACAGACAACAATAACCTCATCTGCATTTTTCTTTGCCAAAGCTATCTCTTCACAAAACAGCTCATCATGCAGGCACTTTAATACTCCAGGGCTATTTTCTGTAGCCTCTTTTGTATAATTAGTGCTTCGTTCAATCTGGGTTGCAGAACAAACTGCTATCTTTTTGCCACCTACAATATAGTATATAGGTCTCATGGCCTCATTAAGATTATAGCCAGCCCCAATATATGGCATATTTACCTTTTCAAGTGTGTCCAAGGTATCAATCATGCCATCATATCCAAAATCATATACATGATTATTTGCAACATTAACTGCATCTACGCCAATAGCATACATATTACCAAGCGTTGAAGGATTAGCCCTGAATGTATATGTCTTTCCTTCTATAGGAGTGCCTCTTGTGGTATAAGCAAATTCATTATTAACAATAAGCACATTACTGCCTACCATCTCATCCAAAAGCGGTGCTGAAATACAGTCAGTAATACCATTTAGCTGAGAGTCCATAAACGTTGTTGTAGCAACATTTTCAGCAAAACTGATATCTCCTGTAAAATCAAACGTGACATAGTCCTTGTCTGCGAAATCAACTTCATATGTCCTGTTATCATTCATTATGCCTGTACGTTTACAGTAATAATGCCATAAAACATGGATGCTCTTCCCAGTAAAATCATACCAGACCTCTGGCTTGTCAAAAGGACTATAGCTGGCAATATCAACTATAGCGGCCTCACCATAAACATTTGTCACCCAAGCCAAAAAGCCCTCGTCAATAGGATGTCCACCAATAAATTCACTGGTACAGGAATTCAAAATAACATTCCACGCATCACTGACATCTACAATATCAAGTCTAACAGGCTCTTGCCTCATAGGCTGTACTTTTACACCACAGCCACAAAACATAAAGGCCACAACTAGACCAAGACAAAGCGCTTTATTCTTCTTCGACTGAAACACTTTCATCAATCTGTTCTTTTACCCTCTGGCAGGCCTCAAGTGCACCTGAGTAGCCCTTAAATGCCGCCTGAACATAGTAGTCAAATGCCATATTCAAATCACGCTCAACGCCAAATCCATTTTCATACATATAGCCAAGATTGACCTGAGCCTGTGAAAAGCCTTGTAAAGCTGCAAGCTTCTGATAATACACAGCTGAGGCGTAATCTATTTCTACTCCCCTGCCGTAAAAGTACATATATCCAACCTGATTATATGCAGGTGCAAATTCTTTATCACACGCAAGCATATAATATTCCATAGCTTTTTCGTAATCTCTGCTGACCCCTATACCATTTTCATACATCTGTCCCACATAGTACGAGCCCTTTGGATACCCATTGTCAGAGGCTTTCAAAAAGTAATCCATAGCGACTTCATTGTCAACTTCTACGCCTAGACCTTTTAAAAACATAATACCCAGAGCAATATTTGACTCATTCTTTGCATAGGCTACGGCAGGATCAGAATTTGTTGCTGAAATAATATGAATATAACGCTCCATAGCCTTTGAGTAATTCACTTCAGTACCAATACCATTTTCATAGGCATAGCCAAGCCAATATGCTCCATCTAAAGACCCTGATCTATTGGCCGCAAGTAAGAGATCAAATACCTTTTCAGCATCGTTTTTTTCGACATCTTTATTGTCAGCCTCATTATTTTCGCTGTCATTACTCTCGTTTAAGTCAGATGACATGCTTTGCAAATCAAAAAGACCATCTCGCTCAATAAGTACTCTGGCCTGACCTACTTTCGACTCTAAAAGTCCAGCTTCATCGGCAATTTCAAAATACTCTAAGGCCTTATCCAAGTCCTTATCATATACAATACCATTCAAATAAAAATAGCCTAGTGCAAGATATGCGCTAGGTTCTCCCATTTCAAGCGCTTTTTCATACCATGAAACTGCAGTCTCTAAATTCTGCGAAGCGCCATTAATTCCATATTCATAGGCCTTGCCAAGAAACATCATAGCCTCAGAATCTTCATCATAGCCTCTTACCTCTAATTCAGCCAGATTAAGTGTGCCATAATCAGACACCTCTGTTACAGTTTCTTTAACAGCCTCTTTTTCTTCTTCATCAATTCGAGTACCACAAGAAACAAGTGATAAAGACATCACACATATCATCCCAATATATATATAACGCAATAATGACTTCATCATATCCTCCTTGATGGATTAAAATGATGTCCGCGACTATTGTATTAGTCGCAGACATATCCATAAGTATAGCATAATACCTGCCAGAATAAAATAACAACTCGATGTTATTATCTTCGTCAGAATATATAAAAATTTACAATATAAACCGATTTAATTAACTCTTCTGCTAATTCCAGATTTTTCGTACCACTCTGCCTTTGCCTTATACATTTGCTTGTCTGCATATTTGCAAAGTTCAAGTATCTCCTGACTGTCTACATCCTTTGGGAAAGCTTCGCCAACAGCAATCTTCATGCTATCGCTATGCTGGCCCTTCCAGCTTTCACATAAATCGTCGAGCATTTTCTTTGCAGCTTCATATTCTGATACCTCAGCTCTTAAGAGGCCATAGAACTCGTCGCCACCTGTTCGATAAATATTGCCGTACTTACCCATGCTCTCCGTAATCAATCTGCCAGCTTCGCTAATCAGCTCATCTCCGGCTACATGTCCAAAATTGTCATTTACACGCTTTAGGCCTGTTAAATCCATTGAAACACATATTAGATTTTCAGGAATAGCATTGTTAAGCCTGTCAAGCTCTTCCTCATAGGCACGTCTGTTTAAAAGCTTCGTCAATCCATCTTTGTAAGCAAATTCATAGTAAAGATCACGCTTTTGCGTTTTCATTTTGTCATTTAAAATAACGATAATGGTAATGCCCACTAAGAGCATTATGATAAATATCATCAAGCCTCTATGTCTTCTAATGAACTCTGCAACACTATAGTTGTCATCAGAATTAACATATTTTAAGGTATAATTAATCGCGCTGTTCTGTTCCAATGAATTCAACGCCTGATTGAATAATGGCAGTATTCCCTTATGTGCTGTAGATACACCAAAGCATTTTACCGTATTATGAGGTAACTCTATGTAGGATAATTTTGAATAAGCCTCTCTTTTTAAAAGCTCACTTGCTCTAAGTCCACTAAGAATTGCTCCATCCGCTTTTCCCTTGGCAACTGCATCCAGGCACTCATCAACAGTATCAAAAAATATCACTTCATTATTTGGAAAATAATTTATCGCATAATTGTATTGAATCTGATTATTCTTGTTAATAGCAAAAGTTCCATTCTCCGCCTTAACAGGATCCCCATTATATACCAGATTCATAGCTGATGTGATAACATCAACAGAATGATATAGATTGTTTTGTTCCAAATAATAAATGTCATCAGATATTGGGAACATAATCTCTATCTCATGATCATGTATTGCCCTAATCATTTCATCAGTATTGTTATATGGTCGATACTCAAATTTAATAGGCTTCGCAGAATTAATATTAGAAAAAGCTGCATTAATTGTATCAACCATAATTCCTGTAGCATTTCCATTCTCATCGGTTCCACAATATGGCAAGAAATCGTCCATATATCCAACTACAATAGTATAATCATGCAGTTCAAGCCATTTAATTTCTTCAGTTGAAACCTGAACACTTAATGCGTTATTGCCAAAATACTCTTTAGATAAATCATTTAAGTAATAAGGCTCTTTGCTATCAAGATATTCCTGAGCAATATTCAGATCTTTCAACAAATCAGGTCTGTCTTTTGCCACGCAAACATACATATCCACATTTTTTATTTTAAGCAAAGGAAGAATGTTACCTTTAGCACTTACTGATGCACTTTCACCAATAAAGGCATCAATTTCTCCATCTATCAGTGCCTGATCTCTTTCATTAATATCATCATAAACGATAATAGTTGCATCAACATTATTGGTCTCTACCCATTCGCGAATTGCCTTCTCTAAAAGGCCTGATATTGTACCAATGGTCTTACCATTTAATGTTGCAGAATCAACAGTTATTGTCGAATCATCGCCACGTACAAACAGATAATAACTTTCAAATCCCATTGGATAATTGGGATAATTCATTATTTCAAGACGTTCTTCTGCATAACCAAGGCCTGCAAGCAAATCAATGTCGCCCCTAACGAACGCATCGTAGATTTCTGACCACGAACCGTATACATATTCATATCTCCAGCCGTTATAGGTAGAAATCTTCTGGTAATACTCATAGGCATAGCCAGACTTTACGGTATCTTCGGATGCTCCCTCCTGAAAACTCTCGTTTTCGTAATACCCCACTCTTACAATCTTTCCTTGCTCCTCAGTTGCAAACACATTGCTCTTAAATAACATAAATATAAAAAGCACTGAAAAAGCAAGTATAAAATTTTTTCCTTTTTTGGCAGTTAAACTCATGTACTCCACCCTCTTTCGCTATATAACTCCCAGAGAATTATTATAGCACAATGAAACTCACTCGGATTATCTTTATTTTACAATTTGATTCTTTTACAATCAGAATTCATATAAGAAAAAATTTTATAAAAACCCATTTAAAAAACTACACAAAAAGAGGATTTCTTTAGTAGCAATCTACCAATGAAACCCTCTATTTAAAACTTTAGGAACTTTAAAATTTGTAATTTTTACAATTATCCGAATAATTAGTAGTTAACGATGCTACCAAAGTCTGCCTTAAGTGAAGCACCACCAACAAGACCACCATCAATGTTTGGCTTAGCAAAAAGCTCAGCTGCATTAGATGCATTAACAGATCCGCCGTACTGAATACGTACTTCATCTGCTGTAGCCTGATCATACATTTCAGCTATGCACTCTCTAATGCCCTTACATACTTCTTCAGCCTGATCAGATGTAGCTGTCTTACCTGTTCCAATAGCCCAGATTGGCTCGTAAGCGATAACAAGCTTTGCAACATCAGCTGCTGCTACACCAGCAAGGTCAGACTTGATCTGAAGACGAATCCAGTCCATAGTAACGCCCATTTCTCTCTGCTCAAGTGTTTCGCCACAGCAAAGGATAGGTGTAAGACCTTTTTCGATAGCCTTCTTTACCTTCTTGTTAAGGAACTCATCTGTCTCACCAAAATACTCACGACGCTCAGAGTGACCAATAACAACATACTTAACACCAGCGTCAACAAGCATATCTGCTGAAATCTCGCCTGTGTATGCACCCTTGTCTTCGATGTAAAGGTTCTCAGCACCAACCTCAACATTTGTTCCCTTAACAGCCTCAACTACAGGAACAATATCAATAGCAGGTACGCAATATACTACATCTACTGAATCACTCTTTACTAAATCCTTAAGCTCGGCACAAAGCTTTACAGCCTCAGAAGGTGTCATATTCATCTTCCAGTTGCCGGCAACAATTTTTCTTCTTGCCATTTTATTTATCTCCTCGAAATTAATTAATATTAAATATATTAGTATAAATAATACTATTTTTGAAACAGAATTATTTACTTGTCATCTGCAGAAACTACGCCAGGAAGTTCCTTGCCCTCAAGGAACTCAAGTGAAGCTCCACCACCTGTTGAAATGTGGCTCATCTTGTCACCATAGCCAAGCTGGTTAACAGCAGCTGCGGAATCACCACCACCGATAATAGTTGTAGCATCTGTCTCAGCAAGTGCCTTTGCAACAGCTTCTGTACCAACTGCAAGTGAAGGATTCTCGAAGAGACCCATTGGACCATTCCAAAGAACTGTCTTTGCTGTCTTTACCTTCTCTGAGAAAAGCTCGATTGTCTTAGGTCCGATATCGCAGCCCTCTCTATCTGCTGGCATATTTGTAACATCGTATGTAATTGTCTCAATTGGTGCATCAATAGGATTTGGGAAATCCTTGATTGTAACTGCATCAAGTGGAAGCAAGATTTCCTTGCCAAGCTTCTCTGCCTTTGCAAGCATTTCCTTACAATAATCAATCTTTGAATCATCGCAAAGTGAAAGACCTACTTCATAACCAAGAGCCTTCTGGAATGTGTATGACATACCACCACCAATGATAAGTGTGTCACACTTGTCCAAAAGATTATCAATAACATTAAGCTTGTCAGCAACCTTAGCACCACCAAGAATAGCAACAAATGGATGTACTGGATTGTTTACTGCATTGCCAAGGAAATCAATTTCCTTCTGCATAAGGTATCCAACAACATTTGAACCACCCTTTTCTGTGATGAACTTTGTAACACCAGCAACTGAAGCGTGTGCTCTGTGTGATGAACCAAAAGCGTCACATACATAATCATCTGCAAGATCAGCAAGCTCCTTAGAGAATGCCTCGCCATTCTTTGTCTCCTCTTCACCTCTGAAACGAGTATTCTGAAGAAGAACAACATCACCCTCTGCCATAGCCTCAACTGCAGCTGTAGCAGCTTCACCTGTTACATTGTAATCAGCAACAAAGTTTACTTCCTTGCCAAGCTTTGCTGAAAGGCTCTTAGCTACAGGAGCAAGTGACTCACCCTCGTTAGGACCATTCTTTACCTTGCCAAGGTGAGAACAAAGGATAACCTTACCACCATCAGCAATAAGCTTGTTGATTGTTGGAAGTGCTGCGTTAATACGTGTCTCATCTGTAATAACGCCTTCCTTTAAAGGTACGTTGAAATCGCAACGAACTAAAACTCTACGTCCCTTTACGTTGATATCATCAACTGATTTCTTGTTTAAAGACATAACAAAACCTCCATATCTTTAATAAATAATACAATTGTTCCAAATACAAAAACTGAAGCATTTGTATCAAAAAAGGTCCGGGTCCATAATGGACCTGGACCTTAAAGTTCTGATTTATATTTGAAATATAAACTCAATAATATGTGTTTATCTCAAAATACCAAATCTTAAGCTAACTCAGCGAAGTACTTGATTGTACGAACCATCTGAGATGTGTAGCTGTTCTCGTTATCATACCAAGAAACAACCTGAACAAGGTTATCCTCGCCTACCATTGTCTGAGTAGCATCGAAGAGTGAACCATACTTCATACCGATAACGTCTGAAGATACGATTTCTTCCTCATTGTAACCAAATGACTCTGTAGCTGCTGCCTTCATAGCTGCATTGATTTCTTCCTTAGTTACAGACTTCTCTACTGTAGCAACAAGGATTGTTGTAGAACCTGTTGGTGTTGGAACTCTCTGTGCAGATCCGATAAGCTTTCCGTTAAGCTCTGGGATAACAAGACCGATTGCCTTTGCAGCACCTGTTGAGTTAGGAACGATGTTCTGAGCACCTGCTCTTGAACGTCTCTTATCACCCTTACGCTGTGGGCCATCAAGGATCATCTGATCACCTGTGTAAGCGTGAATTGTGCTCATGATACCAGACTTGATACCAGCAAGGTCATTAAGTGCCTTAGCCATAGGTGCAAGACAGTTTGTTGTACATGAAGCTGCTGAGATAATCTTATCTTCTGGCTTAAGTGTCTTGTGGTTAACATTGTAAACGATTGTAGGAAGATCGTTACCAGCTGGAGCTGAAATAACTACCTTCTTAGCACCTGCATTGATATGAGCCTGTGCCTTTTCCTTTGATGTATAGAAACCTGAGCACTCAAGAACTACATCTACACCAAGCTCGCCCCAAGGACAATTGTTTGCGTCTGGCTCTTTGTAAATCTTAAGAGTCTTACCATCAACTGTGATTGAATCCTCACCAGCTGAAACTGTATCAGCCTTAGCGTACTTACCCTGTGATGAGTCATACTTAAGAAGATGAGCAAGCATCTTAGGTGATGTAAGGTCGTTGATTGCTACTACTTCGTATCCTTCTGCACCAAACATCTGTCTGAATGCAAGACGTCC
>JAZQOU010000035.1:0-4408 GCA_045628025.1 Lachnospiraceae bacterium
AAAGAAAGCCACCTTTACCATTTGCAAAGGCACTAATACTTTTACACCAACTCTTAGGCTTTTTAACCTCAACAGCTAGCTTTTTATCATAATCTGAAGTTTCACCAATTAAATCTCGAATATTCAAAGAACCATCTCCACCTTTTCTTTTTTATGATTATATCATCTATTAGTGACCATTATTCGTACAGTAATAGCAACCAAGCGCTTGTTTTATTAGACACATTTGGGTCAATTCATTAGACACTTATGCTCCCATGTTGCTTACGACTTACTTACGACTTATTGTAAAATCGTAAGCAATACTTCTATTCAATGTTATTCGTGGTTCTTTATCAAATCTTTATCACGGTGATAAAGAAGTCGGGCATTTTGGTAGTATCTATCTTTTCGGCGTTTTGGCGCTCTATCAATGATACACAATATTATTTTATATCAACTGCTGCTCGTTAATCATAAGCTTAAACTGAAGTCCGAGCTTCTCAGCGGCCTTACGACAAAGCATCATTCGCTGCATAAAGATCTCGAAATAATCCATTACTGAACCATAGTGAGTATCAACAAAAAGCTTAAGCTTAATAATTGTATGTGCTTCGTTAATCTTAAGTTCTGACTTCTTAACCGAGTAATTAACTCTGTCGTGAATATCAAATGTAGACATATCGTCATTACGAACACGGTTACGTCTAACGTCACTCTTATCTGCGAGAATAAGGGCTGCCGCCATTGGACTTACAGGAACACCAGAACCTTCATCGTGGTTACCAATTGCTGAGATAATCATAGCAATCTCAGCTGGATCCATATGCATGTTATCAAGAATTCTAAATGCCATAACAGCACCACTCTGGCTATGGTCAACGCGGTTAATCACGTTACCAATATCGTGCATATATCCTGCAATTTTTGTAAGCTCAATCATTCTCTCTGGATATCCCAAAGTCTCAAGAATACTTCCTGCCTTCTCCGCTACATAAGTTACGTGCGCGAAAGAATGCTCTGTATATCCAAGTGCGCTAAGTGAATCGTCTGCGGCATTAATATAAGTCTTTATTACTTCGTTATTTCTAATTTCTTCGTATGTAATCATATCTATCCTCTTCTCGAACCATCAAAAATACACACTAACTGTAGTACCAACACCAGGCGCACTATCAAGCTCTATTCTGGCATCATGTATCTCAACTATGTGCTTTACTATGGCAAGCCCAAGGCCAGTTCCGCCTGTCGCTTTGGATCTGCTCTTATCGACTCTATAGAATCGCTCAAAGACTCTCTGCTGCTCAGCTGCTGGAATTCCTATTCCGTTATCCTTAACTATCAAAGCAGCCTTGTCATTAGTAGCGTCGACCTTTATAAGAACCTTACCACCTTCATTATTATATCTTATGGCATTCTGAGCTAGATTCTCAATCAATTCCTTTATCATTTCTTTATTGCCAATAAGAGTACAAGGTTCCCCATCTAGCGTAATCTCCACACCTCGTTGCTTTGCATTAACACTAAGTACTCCCATGGAACTTTGCGCAAGTTCATAAAGATCAAACTCTTCGAAATCCTCGTCTCCAGTCTTACGGTCAAACTCAGAAAGCCTAATTATGTCGTTAATGAGCGCCAAAAGACGATCAGAATTACGATGAATCTCGTGGTAGAAATGGTTCTTTTTATCTTCAGTAACCATGTTACCTTCCAAAAGTTCTGCATAACCAGAAATAGCTGTAAGAGGTGTTTTAAGTTCGTGGGAAACATTCGCAGTAAAATCCTGTCTCGCCTTTGCAGCAGATAAAATATCAGTATGCTGCTCCCTAATTGTCTGCGCGAAAGGAGCAAGCTCAATATATGGAGATTCAAAATCACTATTATCCAGATTCTTCGCCATCTTCTCGATTGGACTTATAAGCTGCTTTGTAAGCATCTGAGAAATCGCGACGCAAAGGGCAATAATAATAAGGACAATGAGAGTAATAATTGGTGCAGCAGACATAAATACTGAGAGCAAACTTTCGGCCTCAGTTGCAACACGCAAAACAGTTCCATTATCAAGAAGAACAGCGTAATAATAAGTATTCTTGTTAAGTGTATCTGATTTACGAACAGTCTGCCCAACTCCGCTTTCGAAGGCATCTTTAATCTCCGGTCTGTCCATGTGATTAGAAAGAGCATCTGTCGTAACGTCGTTATCATATAGAACTGTTCCATCGCTATCAATCCAGGTAACACGAAGTTCGTTCAAATCTGTAGATAAATCAATATCATCTACATTTATATCAACATGCTCAAAGTAATGCGTATCTTTTAAAAGCTTTGCGCTAATAGCCAGGTCGTTTCTAACCTGTCTTTGAAATAATCCATAATAAACTATGGTAATACCAATAACTGTGGCGATGATTGCCAGTATAGCAATTCCAACGAGTCTTATGTTTATCTTGTTTTTCATTCGATTACATACCCAACGTTTCTTACAGTTCTAATCCTGTTACCATAAGTGCCCAGCTTCTGTCTTAAGGTCTTAACGTGCATGTCGATAGTTCTGGACTCACCCTCAAAGTCTGTGCCCCATACGTGGTCCATTATTACTGCACGCTTAAGAACAATTCCTTTGTTGCTAACAAGCAAAGATAAGAGTTCATATTCTTTATAAGTTAACTCTATGTTATCTCCACTTATAGAAACTGTACGCTTCTCGTTATTGATAATAAGGTCATCAAGTACCAGTTCCTTTGTCTCATCATCCGCAGTTCTTCTAAGAAGTGCCTTTACTCTCGAGATCAATTCCATTACTGAGAAAGGCTTCTTAATATAGTCATCAGCACCATCTTCAATACCCTTCACCAGGTCAAGTTCAGTTGTCTTGGCTGTCACCATAATTACGGGAAGTTTCTTGGTCTCAGGCATCTTTCTAAGGCGTCTTACAAGTTCACTTCCACTTTCCTTAGGAAGCATAATGTCAACGATACAAAGATCTGGTATTACACCTTCGAGACGCTCATAAAACTCCTGTGCAGATCCAAAGCCTACTACTTTGTGACCGGCACTAAGGAGTGCAAGCTCTTCAACTTCTCTTATGCTTTCATCATCTTCAACAATATATATAAGTGCCATTTTTACTCCAATTTATCCTAACTGATAATTACTTAATAACTCTTCATACTCCTCATTAAATGAAGCTCTCTTCTGAGGTGAAAAGTTCTTAAAGTACTCATGTGTATTATAATCATTATCGAAGATTGTAATCATCTCAATTGCAACATTTGAACAATGATCTGATATTCTTTCAAGTCCTGTTAATACATCTTCCAAGATAAAACCCATCTCGATAGTACACAAGCCTTTTTGAAGTCTTACGATGTGGTTCTCCTTAATCTTCTTGGAAAGAGCATCAATAACTTCCTCGAGAGGCTCAACGTGCATAGCTTCCTTGTCGTCGCCAGCACAGAAACACTTTGTAGTTAACTCACAGATATCCATAACTGCCCTGCATAGTGTGTTAATTTCCGCTTTCGCGCTGTCAGTGAAGGACAACCCCTTGGTGTGGACCTCCTGAGCTGATCTTACGATATCCATAGCGTGATCCGAGATTCGCTCAAAATCGCTAATACTATGAAGAATAATAGACATGCTCTGGCTATCACTGGTAGATATATTCTTACTAGACAACTTAACAAGATAAGATCCTATGACATCCTCGTATCTGTCAGCGATGTCTTCCATCTTTATTACCTTATTGGCTTTTTCTTCGTCATAAGTATCCAGCACCTCGAGGGCAAGCTTAATGGCATCACGCGAAAGCACCGCCATCTCTTTTACCTTCTCACGACAAAGCTCCATAGCAAAGGCTGGTCTACCAAGAAATCTCTCATCAATTGTAACAACCTGCTCTTCACTGTCATCTTCGTTCTTATCATCAGGGATAGTAATTTCCGCCAGCTTAACAAGAAACTTCGCAAATGGGAAAAGAAGCAAGGTTGCACCAACATTAAAAAGAGAGTGAATCACAGCTATTCCAGAAGCACTAGCCGCGTTAGAAAGGAACATAAACTGTGCAAAGTGATTTATCGCATAGAAGGCCACCATAAAAATAACTGTACCAATAAGGTTAAAGTACAGATGCACCATGGCAGATCTTCTGGCGTTTTTATTGGCACCGACAGAAGAAATAATAGATGTCACACATGTACCAATATTTTGTCCCATAATAATTGGAAGCGCAGTCCCATAATTAACACTTCCAGTAATACATAGTGCCTGCAAGATACCAACTGAAGCTGATGAACTCTGAATTATAGCAGTGAGAATAGCTCCAACTGCCATTCCAATAATTGGATTACTGAACTTGGTCATAAGACTTGTGAATGCTGGTACATCAGAAAGACCCGCAACAGCAGAACTCATGGCGTGCATTCCAAAC
>JAZQOU010000036.1:0-49121 GCA_045628025.1 Lachnospiraceae bacterium
TTATAAATTGGGTGCTTGGTCAAACTGAGCACCCGCATTCTGATGAATGAGAGGTATGCTTATGTCTAGAATAATGGATTATAGTTTTCTATTTCAAAGCATGAATAAATCTTCAGGAGTAGATTCGTTTGGGCGCTTTCGCGTAAATAATGCTAATAGTAAGGCTGTTCAATCTCAGCTCCGTGCTGCTGGCATCGATACCAACAGTAAGCAGTATAAACGTGTCATGTCAGAAATCAGTAAACATCCGCTGGCAATGACAAATATTCAAGGAATAAAGAATCTCATGCAAAGCTATGATGCAGATGGGGACTGGATTTCTCCTTCTGGAATTTCTGGAATGGATGCAACAAATATTCCTTTATCCCAGCGGCATGTACTTATTAATATTCCTGAGAAAAATAGACAGGAAATGTTTGATAATGCTAAGCGAGAATTCTTAGAGGAAAATGGCGTTGCAAATGGAGACACTACCAAAAGGTCAGATGTGTTCCTGAACTATCAGAAAGGTGCAAAGAAGGCTGATAGATTAAAAGGAACTTGGACGTTAGAACAGTATGAAAGACAGTATAACAAAGCATTCGAAGATGCTGTAAAAGCTGCTGATCCAACATGGAAACCAGGCAAGAAGATCCCTGCAGGAGCACTTGATGGAATAACTAGAGAATCTATAGAAAAATCACTTGTAAAAACTCAGGGCCAGTATGGAGAGACGTTTACAAGAGGTATGGATTTTAGAATTTAAAACTTTCAATGAATTGGGTGTGAAATTGATATGGATATTTTAGATATATTTTCTTGGTTGCCTGAAAAAGAAATGAGTCTAGAAAAAATTGAGGAAATTGTAAAAGATATTTATATAGGTGTTTCTAATGAAGGACAACCCAATTATTGCTGCTATAGGCTACAAATAGTTTTGTACGAGAATAATATAAAAGTAGGATTACAAGGTAAACTATTTAAAATAGCTTACCGATATAAATAATGAGCTAAGGAAGGCACTTTTATTCAAAGGATTGGATTTGAATAAGAGTGCTTTTTTAGTTGAAAAAAGCGAAAGGGGGTTAAAATAACAGTATTCAACAGTTGTAAACAATAATATATCGCCGGGACCTTTCCGGACGGCGGAGCAGCCATGACTGACAGATTGGCTGCGGAAAGGAGAAAAATGGAAGTAAATACACAGTTTACTGGTAGTTATTACGCTTCGATGAGTTTCCATTCCAAAGAAAGTACGCAGAGTACATTTTCATTTAGCGCTAATATGGGAATAAAAGATAGGACGGAATTCTCTGATACAGATGTAAAGGCAGAATTGTATGAGACCAATGTCGAGGAATTGTATTATCGACAGACTAGTGTGGCTTCAGCAGACAAAATTCCGCAAGCAACAAATATTGAAGTGCAGACAAAGCCACTTGGCATAGGATTTGTATTTGCTAATGGTTTTGGATATGGAATGTCAGCTAGTCAAATTATAAATTCAGACTCAGAAGATGTAATAGTACGCGTTAAAGTAGCGACTGGAAACAATAACTATGAGATACATGAAGTAAATGTTTCAAAAGTCGATCCTAGAAATGCGTCTGCAGTAGAAATGTTTGCTTTTTGCCAGTATGCAGATGCAAATGGTACAGGCGTAGACAACAAATGGGGAAGTTGGCACGCTATGAAGAGTTTTTCTGTTGGCGCTGGAGATGTGCTTGAATATGACTCATTAGAAGATATTTCTGGCAAAAAAACAGATTGGACTAAGGTTCTTTCAAAAGCAGAACATTCATTCAAAAACGATGCTTCAGGTGAAACGTTAAGTGTTTATGATGTTTTTAAAATGCTAAAAGATACACTGATTGAAGAGCACACACTTACACCAGAAAATATCGAAAAAGAGGATGACTGGCGAAAGATGGATGCTTCAGAGTGGGATAAACTTATAAAGCAGATAGATAACTATATTGAAGCTTTTAAAGACGAGCAGGAAAAACTGGAAGAACTACAAAAAAAGGCTGCTATGGAGGGGGCAATGAATGCTGATGCAAGCATGAAAGCTACTGCAGCAAGTAGTGCAGCTCTTTCAGCAGCAGCTAATGGAATGATTGGAGATGTCTCTGATAGTGAAGATAGCTTCCTCGAGCGTAGCAGTTGGACTTATGAGATGGAAACAGATGATCAAGCGATACTAGCCAAGGCGAAAAAGGCAAATGAATTTGCAGCTGATATGAAAGCCAAGGTGGAAGAAATGGCAGCTGATGAATCTATTGAGCCTGGAATTGGAAGCATAGATGAGGTCCCAACTACAACTTCACTTGAAGAAAATGATGGGAAGAGAACTTGGACAATAACTTGCTTTGGCGAGGATGGCATTATATGCAATCAATGTGTTGATGGAAAAACTACTGAACTATGGCGGATGAATTATAAGAATCCTGATGATTATAAAATAGTTTGGGATTTTATAAATTCATTTGATAAGGATGCAGATCTAAAATTTGCTAGCTCAAGACAGTTTTGGGAAGACTTTATAGATGGCAAAATTAGTGACTCTGAAATTGAAAGAATGCATGAAGAGTACAGAAAGGAGACTATATGATATCAGGAATAAGTAAAGGATCGTTCTTGGTTGATTATATGTCTACAGCCAGAGAGAACAAAGCAAATGAAGTAACTGAAACCAGGGACATTTTTTCAAGTATTGTAAAAGGTGAGCCAGAGAGCTTTCCATATAGCTCAAAGGCAAAGGATGGCGTCATTGAATACAATGGTGTGGTATTTGTAGGTAATCCTAAGACCAATTCACTGAATCTTGGAGATATGTCAGATAAGAGCAAAGTAATGCATATCCAATTATCTGGCGGTGGATTCCTAAATGTTAATTACGACAACATTGGTGATTTGAAAGATGCTATGGGTATGTTTTCTGGCAAGGACCAGGGAATTATCCTAAAAGCTATATCTATTTATCATTTTGAGCAAGGGTTTGTAAAAGCTGCCGAAGATGAGGAAGAAGAGACAATTGAAGATATGAGTCAGCAGAATGGTGGGACTGATGCGGGGGAAAAGCTTGATGACGGTGGTCCAAAATCAGAAGCTGAAGTTGCTATGAAGATGATGAAAGGTACCGGAGTAGCAATTTGTGATAAACTTATGAAGTCTCACGAGACAACTATACAGGTTGGTCCATCAAAGATGACAGTCCCTAAATGGGAAGGGGATAAAGAAGCTGTTTAGAACAGATGAAATAGCATAATATCGTGGCTTCGATCAAATGATTACTTGGTCGGAGCCTTTTTTCTTGACATTTTGGTTTATCCTGAGTAAACTGAAAAAAGAGGTTTACTTTGAATAAACCGAGGAGGTATATCATGAAAGAGATAGAATTAGGCGAGGTACAAGCAACATTTGCTGATATTATATGGGCTCATGAACCAATTGGCTCAGGAGAACTTGTAAAGATATGTGAAAATGAACTTAATTGGAAGAAGCCGACAACATATACTGTTTTGAGAAAACTTTGTGAGAAAGGTCTTTTCAAAAATGAAAATGGAGTAGTGACTTCATTGGTATCAAAAGAGGAGTTTAATGCATCAAAGAGTGAGAAATTTGTAGATGATACTTACGATGGTTCGTTACCAGCATTTATAGCTGCTTTTATATCTCATAAGAAGATTAGTCAAAGCGAGATAGATGAAATAAAAAAAATGATTGATGAATACAAGGAGGGCTGATTATATGTATGAAGTTTTTACAAAACTTTTGAATATGAGCTTAATAGCAAGCGTGCTTGTTCTAGCAGTCGTTCTTCTTAGATTAGTATTGAAGAAAGCGCCAAAGCAGATTGTTTGTGCGCTATGGATATTGGTAGCTTTTAGACTGATATGCCCTATTAGTATATCAAGTTCGATGTCAGTGTTTAATGTGCTGAATTTCGGATCTGGAACTAGCAGTAATGTGGAATATTTTCAGTATAATGAGAAAACAGAGAAACCGGCATTATCGTTTGATCTGCCAGGCCTAGTGAATGATAATCTATCGTCAGATAGCATGACAATTAGAACTCGAACTGCTGGTGCATATTTACCGACAGTTATGAATATTTGGATGGTTGGCGTTATAATAATGCTTTCATATGCGTTGATAAGTTATGTGAAGATAAAGAAAGATGTTTCAGCGTCAATTAAGAGAATTGATAATGTGTATGTCTGCGATGATATAAAGGTCCCATTTATTTTAGGGGTGATTAGACCAAGAATCTATCTACCTTCGGGGCTTGGAAAATCATTAGAAGAAAATGTTATTGCACATGAAAATGCACACTTAAAGAGATTAGATTTCTTATGGAAACCACTTGGATTTTTGCTTTTATCAGTGTACTGGTTCAATCCAATCATTTGGATTGCGTATATTCTATTTTGCAGAGATATTGAAGCTGCATGCGATGAAAAGGTAATTGAAGATTTAGATAAAGAAGGAAAAGCAAATTATTCAGAGGCCCTGATTGCATGTGCTTCAAGCAGAAAGATGGTAACAGTATGTCCTTTAGCATTTAGTGAAACAAATGTAAAAGAAAGAGTTAAGAATGTGTTAAATTACAAAAAGCCAGCATTCTGGGTTATTATAGTAACTGTTTTTGCCTTGGTAGTTGTAGCTATTTGTTTTATTACAGATCCCGAACAAAAAAATCAAGGTAATGAAGTAACTATATTAGTTGAGGGTGAACTTTCAGACGCAGATAAACAACAAAAATATTTGGAATATTTAGTTAAACAAACAGAAGTGACACTTATGAGTATGGACGGAATAACCTCAGCATATGCAGAAGCAAGTGGTGAAGAAGATGGAAAATATTCTATTGAAGTAAATTTGTATGCTGAAAACGAATTAAGTGAGGGAGTATTGGAACAGATAAGGGAATATCTTGAAAACACCTTTAGTAACATTGAAGTATATGTTAATGGAAAAGCAACATATTTGAAGAGCAAGCCAGAATTGGAGCTCCCTAGAGCGGTCATGGTTAATGGTGAAATATACTATGATACTAATCAAGAGAGCACAATCACAGGCCGTTGTGGAAACATGGATGGCAATATTGATAGTGAATGTGCTTCCAACGAGTTGCCTACAAAGAATAATCAGGGGAATTTTGGAATTGGTTATGGATTTCAATACGGTCCTAGAGAAGGCATGATTGAAATCAATATGGAGGATACTTGGTATGTATTTGCAACAGAAAAAATACTGGCTTCTTCTGAGACGTATGTAACAAGCCCAGTGGCAGATACATTAATTAAATTCTTTTCATATTTTGAGATGTCAGATTATGCTTCTATGGCGGAGATGGCTACACAGTCTTGTATAGATACGTTTTTTCATAAGGATGATGTATTTGGATATAAGAGAGCCTATATCGAACAATACACGGAAGAAGTAGTTGATAAGAAAACTTACAAGTTCCAGGTTGATGTGCATATGGAAGCATCACCTAAATCTGCGTTGTATCCAGAAACAGAAACAACATTTTCAGTATATATTGTTAATGATGATGGTAATTGGTTAATAGATAGATTTGCTACGGATTAATCATTTTTGTAAGGGGTGTTATGGAAAAAACGATTAGATTTTTGCTAATTACCATACTATAATACTTATACAGATATGAAGCTGTTGCACTTGAGTGCATCAAATATTTGGGCTGGTCGTAAGACCCTGGTCCACCATCTGGCGGGTAAGCACCCGCTTTTTTTTACTAAGCTATGGCATTTGGATTGGGATTAATACCATGCATTCTTTGTGGCGTGATTATTATAGTAGCTTGTTAAAATAAGCTTAAGAGAAAAATGGAAAAGAGAAGAATATGTATATAGAGGAATGTGAGAGAAATGTTTTATTTTAAATTACAGATAGGTTGCCTACTGGTAACAATTTATTATCTTTTGTTGTACCTTAGAGATACATCAAGAAAAAATAAACTTAAGTGCCATCCATTATTTGACTGTATTTTGGTAATTGCTCCGTGGGCAGTTATCTTTGATGGAGTGACAGCGTGGACGGTGAACCATCAAGATAGGGTGCCTGATTATGTGAACCAAATAGCTCATCTCATTTTCCTTGTTTCAGAGGAACTTTTGATTGTTTTTGTTTTTGCGTATATGTTGAATCTTTTATTAGGAGCAAAATATACATGGAAACGAATGATGTTATTTCTTCCAGGTGTTGCTTCAATATTAGTGACTGTTGGTGCTAATGGAGCTTTATATTATGTTAAAGGTGTTAACACCAATTATTCCATGGGAGTACCTGTGTATGCCTGCTTTGCATTAATGGTATTTTATTTTGGATATATAGCAGCTATAGCTATTTTTAGATATAAGAATATTGAAAAGAATAAAAGATTAAATGTATGTTTTTATATAGTTTTTTCATTTATAGTATTAGGAATTCAGATTGTATTTCCGGAGGTTTTGATATCTGCATTATTACCAGTAGCGACGCTAATAGTTATATATGAAAATTTTGAAAATGCAAATTATAGAAGACTCCGCATATATAACGAGGAAATGGTTTCTTCCTTTGCGACGCTTGTTGAAAATAGAGATGATAGTACAGGAGGGCATATAAAAAGAACTAAAGAATATGTTTCGATTATTATAAGGGAAATGTTAAAATGTCCAGAGTATGAAAAATTTCTGACAAAAGACTATGTCAGGGATGTAATAGATGCTGCTCCAATGCATGATATTGGAAAAATTTCAACGCCTGATAAAATACTACAGAAACCAGGCAAATTAGATGATGATGAATATGAAATCATGAAGCAACATGCAGCAAGAGGAAGTGAGATTATTTTACAGACTTTTTCAGGAATAAATGATCCCGAGTTTTTGAAAATAGCTTATGAAGTTGCCAGATATCATCATGAGAAATGGAATGGGAGAGGATATCCCGATGGTTTGGCAGGAGAAGAAATACCTCTCCATGCAAGAATTATGGCGATTGCGGATGTGTTTGACGCAGTATCGTCAAAAAGATGTTATAGAGATGCAATGCCAATTGAAAAAAGTTTTAAGATTATAAAAGATGGTTCAGGAAAGGATTTTGATCCGAAACTGGTAGAAATGTTTATGTCGGCAAGGGCAGAAATTATAGAGTATTATATTGATAATAAATGAAAGATGCTATAGGTATGTTTTCTGGTAAGGACCGGGGAATTATCCTAAAAGCTATATCTATTTATCATTTTGAGCAAGGGTTTGTAAAAGCTGCTGAAGATGAGGAGGAAGAGACAATTGTTGGACTTGTAATTATAATATGAGTTAATATGTAAAGTAATAATAAATAAGTAGGAGATATTATTGGATGGGATTGCAGCTTGATTTTAAAGAAGACGATATAATACTAAAGGAAAAAGTTTTAAGTCCATATATGTACTTAATAATAAAAGGTTCAGTAGCCTTATATTCTGGGTATGGTACATCTGAAGAATATTTGTATGGTATTCTAAGTAAGGGAAAAACGTTCGGAGAAATTGGACTTTTGACGCATGAAGAAAGTATATATTCTGCAGTAGCTATATCAGATGTAAAAGTGGCTGTTTTCTCGGAAAATGAACTGGGAACTTTCATTAAAGCCTATCCAGATAATGCTATTGGAATTATGCGCAGTATTGCAAAAATGAATCAGCTGTTTCGAACGAATCTAAAGATGCTTGAGGAAGAGAATTTAGACCATGTGAGATATAAAGAGCTATATGATGAAGCTGTAAAACAGTTATCAGGTGTTGATGATGAAGCAGAAGCAAAGTGGAGATACAATAAATAAATTGAATAAATAAATAGAGTAAAATCGTGTTATTGAAAAAGTAAGGGTGATAAGTAATACTTATCACCCTTTATAATTTTTATATAATAGACAAAAACCTACCATGGTGCTAGGATTTACATGTCGAGATAAATAGAACAGAAGAGTGGTTAATACATGGACTATAGGAGAATATTTGAGGAATATGATTTTGATGAAGCTGAATCATTTCCTGAAATCTTTGAACTGAATATAGTGAGTGGTGGCTGTCATATATATGGATATATGTTAACGCCAGATAAAAGGTGTAAAGGCCCATATCCGACAGTTATTATGTCGCATGGATTTCCAGGATATACAACAAATAACGATTTGGAATATGCGCTTATGCGAATGGGCTGTGTAGTGATTCACATGAATCACAGAGGCGCCTGGGGAAGTGAAGGAAACTATTTTTTTACTAATCTTAAAGATGATCTTATCGCAGTAACCAAATGGGCATATAACCCGGCAGTGGCTGATAGATATCATATCGATAGAGAAAACATCTTCTTGGTGGGACATAGTATGGGAGGTCAGACAGTTATTAATGCTGCAAAAGAGCTTCTATTTATAAAGGGAGTAGTTGCAATGGCAGCCTATGATATAGGAGCGGCATTTGATAATAGCATGGAAAAGGACCTGTTTCTTATGATAGAAACAGAGGGTCAATGCCTTAAAATGACTTCGGCAGCAGATGTATATGAGAATGCATCAGATAACAAAGATGAACTTAGGCTGGTTAATGATTATGAAAAATTAATTGACCATAATGTTTTATTAATAGAAGCAGCATATGATACGGTTGCTCCACCAGAGATAATGCTAAAGCCCCTTGCAAAGTATTTGAAGGAAGCGGAAGGTAAGCTTGATTATGAAGTGATAAAAGGAAATCACAGCTTTGTAGGACAGCGAATGCAGCTTGCAAAGGTTGTTGGAAAATGGCTAGAGGAACATACATAGTTTAGTATTTGCCATAAAAAAGTTAATAAAAAATTATAAATATAGAAGAAAAGAGGAAAGAAAGATGAAAAACAAAGTAATTAAAAAATTTTTAGCATCAGCCTTGGCGCTGACATTATCAGTCGGAGCACTAGCAGGCTGTGGTGCAAAAAAAGAAGCTTCTAAAGATGCAAACAGCAATAATGTATATAGAACGCTAGATGAAATAAAGGAAAGCGGAACAATTAACATCGGTGTATTCTCAGATAAGAATCCATTTGGATATGTAGATGAGAACGGAGACTATCAGGGTTATGATGTATACTTCGCAGAAAGAATTGGAAAGGACCTTGGAGTAGACATCAATTATGTGTCTACGGAAGCAGCAAGTAGAGTTGAATATCTTGAAACTGGAAAGGTTGATATTGTTCTTGCAAACTTTACTGTAACAGAAGAAAGAGCAGAAAAGGTTGATTTTGCACTACCTTACATGAATGTAGCTCTTGGCGTAGTATCTCACGAAGACAATATAATTGAGAACTTGGATCAGATTGGTAGTGATGATCAGGTGATTGTTATTTCGGGAACAACTGCAGAGACATATCTTGAGAAAAATTATCCAGATATCAAGCTTCAGAAGTTTGACACATACGCAACAGCAAAGACTTCTTTTGAAAATGGCACAGGCGTTGCTTGGGCAAATGACAATACAGAGGTTATTGCATATTCTCTCGAGAATCCAGGTTACGTAGTAGGAATTCCTTCACTTGGCAGCCAGGACACAATAGCACCTGCTGTTTCAAAGGGTAATGAGTCATTACTTAACTGGATTAATGATGAAATAAGAGAACTTGGTAAGGAAAACTTCTTCCATGCTGATTATGAAGCAACATTGATTGATACTTATGGTGCTGACTACGAAGATACACTTGTTGTAGAGGGTGGAGCTTCTTCAGATGATCTTGCAGATATCGTACCTGGTAATGGTGAGAAAATTAGGATTGCAGCATCTCCTGTTCCACACGCTGAAATCTTAAACAAGGCAGCTGGTATTTTAAAGGATTATGGATATGAGCTTGAGGTTGTTGAATTTGAAGATTATGTACAGCCAAACCTTGTAGTAGAGTCAGGCGAGTTTGATGCAAACTATGTAGAGCACGTACCATACTTAAACAGCTTTAACGAAGAGCAGGGTACACACCTTGTAGACGCTGGTGATATTCACTACGAGCCATTTGGAATTTATCCTGGAACAAAGGACAGCTTAAGCAAGATTTCAGATGGAGACAAGATTGCAATTCCAAATGATACAACAAATGAAGCAAGAGCACTTTTACTTCTTCAGGACAACGGAATCATCAAATTAAAGGATGGTGCTGGATTAACAGCAACAATAAAGGATATCAAAGAAAATCCTAACAATATTAAGTTTGTTGAGCTTGAGGCAGCACAGGTTGCAAGGGTTACATCTGAAGTTGAATTTGTTGTATTAAATGGAAACTACGCATTAGAGGCTGGCTATTCAGTTGGAAAAGACTCAATTGCATATGAGTCTAGCGATTCTGTTGCAGCACAGACATATGTAAACATAATAGCAGTATACGAGGGCAATGAAAAATCTGATAAGATACAGGCACTTGTAAAGGTTTTAAGGTCTGACGAGATTAAGAAGTTTATCGAATCCACATACGATGGAGCAGTTATCTTCTACGAGAAATAATAAAAGGCAGGAGAGGAAATAGTATTCCTCTCCATTGTTTATTGGTGGAATAGTATGAGTGAAATCGAAATAAAGAATCTATCTAAAAAGTATTCAATAAAAGGTCAGCAGGTTGTGGCGCTGAGAGGGATAAATTTGTCAATTAACAAAGGCGATATCTTTGGCATTATTGGTATGTCTGGAGCTGGAAAGAGTACACTTGTCAGATCAATAAATTTCCTGGAAAGACCAACTGAGGGTCAAATATTTGTTGAAGGAATTAATCTTTCTGATCTTTCTGAAAAAGAGTTAAGAAAGAAAAGAAGTGAGATTGGAATGATATTCCAAAACTTCAATCTTTTAGAGCAAAAAAATGTTATAGATAATATTTGTTTTCCCTTAGAGATAAATGGAGTTAAAAGAAAAGAAGCCAGGCAAAGAGCCAAAGAACTTTTAAAACTGGTTAGACTGGAGGAAAAGGAAAAAGCATATCCATCACAGCTGTCAGGCGGACAAAAGCAAAGAGTTGCTATTGCAAGAGCCCTTGCAACAAATCCTAAAATTCTTCTTTGCGATGAAGCAACAAGTGCCTTGGATCCACAAACAACAGAAACAATTTTATTACTTCTAAAGGAAATAAATGAAAGTTTGGGAATAACAATTGTTATTATTACACATCAAATGTCTGTTGTAACAGCTATTTGTAACAGGGTGGCGATTATTGATAGTGGAAATCTGGTAGAAGAGGGAGACGTTGAGGAAATATTTGAAAATCCAAAGTCTGATGCGGCTAAAGAACTTATATCAGGAAAGACTATCAGCTATAAGGCTGTTGACCAGCTGAATGCTGAGAAAAAGCTACGAATTGTATTCAAAGAAAATTCGGCATACGAACCAGTGATATCCAATCTTGTTCTTTTAACTAATACACCAATTAATATATTAAAGGCTGATACAATGGATGTTAATGGAAAAGCTGTTGGTGAGATGATTCTTGGACTTCCCGATGATGAATTTTTGCAGGAAAAGATAAAAAAATATCTTACTGAAAAGAATCTTGTGGTGACGGAGGTAACAGACAATGTTTGATAGTACTGTAATAACAATGCTTTTAGAAGGAATAAGAGATACTCTTTATATGACAATTGGGTCAACTCTGATTGGATATGCTGTTGGTCTTCCACTGGGGATAATATTAAGTGTTTCCGGAGTAAATGGTCTTAGACCAAACATTTTTTTGTATAAAGCACTAAGCTTTGTATGCAATATTATTAGAAGTATTCCATTTTTGATTTTGCTTATATTATTGATCCCATTTACACGCATGCTTGTAGGACAAAGCTATGGTTCAACTGCAACAATTGTTCCACTGGTAGTTTGTGCAAGCGCATACATTGCAAGAGTTGTAGAATCTTCACTTAATGAAGTTGACCAGGGAGTAATAGAAGCTGCAAAATCCATGGGAGCAAGTGACTTGCAGATAATATTTAAGGTGCTTTTGGTAGAGGCAAAAACATCATTAATGAATGGGTTTACTATTACAACAGGTCTTTTGCTTGGATACTCAGCAATGTCAGGAACCGTTGGCGGAGGCGGTCTAGGCGATATTGCTGTAAGATATGGATATTACAGATGGCAGACGGATATAATGCTTGTAACTGTAATTCTTTTGATAGTAATATTCCAGATTATACAAAATGTGGGTACTAAGGTTTCTACGTCACTAGACCATAGGAAAAGATAGGATTTTAGCATGAGTTTTGAAGTAATATATGATTATTTGCCACTTTATAATGAGGCTTTTTGGCTGACAATAAAAATTGGCTGGCTTGGGATCGGTCTTGCTTTTATTATTGGTATTATTTTGGCATTTGTATTGTATTTTAAAATACCGTTTTTTGATGTGCTGGCTAAATGCTACGTAGAGCTATTTCGCAACACACCACTTTTGGTCCAGCTTTTTTTTATTTATTTTGGATTACCTAAAATTGGTTGTTCAATTTCATCTGAAGTATGCGGAGTTATTGGACTGGGACTTTTGGGTGGAAGCTATATGACTGAAACGATAAGAAGTGGTCTTGAAGCAGTCCCTTTATCGCAAATAGAGAGCGCAAAGGTTCTTGGAATGAGTCAGGTTCTTATTTTCAAGGATATAGTATTCCCACAGGCCTTTACAGTAGGTATGCCAGGGGTGATTGCAAACGTGGTTTTCCTGCTTAAGGAAACTAGTGTGTTTTCAGCAATTAGTCTGATGGATTTGATGTTTACAGCAAAGGATCTGATTGGACTTTATTACAATACAACTGAATGCCTGGTACTATTGGTTGTATTTTATATCATAATGCTTTTGCCTGTTTCTATATTTGGAAGCTGGCTGGAAAAGAATACCAGATTTAAGATGTTTGGAGCATAATAATGGGTTTTGAAGTTTTATTAAAAGGGAATAATGCAATTAGACTTTTGGGCGGCCTTGCTGTTTCTCTTAAGATTAGTTTGATTTCCGTTGTTATTAGCATGGTTATCGGCGTCGCAGTTGGTATGCTAATGACTGTTGATAATAAATTTGTGAAATCAATAACGAGAATATATATCGAAATAGTGCGTATTATGCCACAGATGGTCCTTTTGTTTATTGTATACTTTGGTGCAACAAAGGCTATGGGCCTTAATCTGTCTGCTGAAAAGGCATCTATAATAGTGTTTTCATTTTGGGGAACTGCAGAAATGGCGGACCTAGTTAGAGGTGCTCTAATTAGTATACCCTCGATTCAATATGAGTCGAGTTTTGTCCTGGGTTTTTCAAAGCTGCAGACTTATATCCACATTATTATTCCGCAGATTGCCAGGAGAATGATACCATTATCAATCAATCTGATTACAAGAATGATAAAGACAACCAGTCTTGTTATGATGATAGGCATTGTTGAGGTTTTGAAGGTTGGCCAGCAAATAATTGAGGCTAACAGAACCAGTTCTCCAAATGCAGCATTTGGAGTGTTTGCAACAGTATTTTTGCTTTATTTTATTGCTTGCTGGCCTATAAGCTGCTTTTCAAAATATTTAGAGAAAAAATGGGAGAACTAAGATGGCTGAAATCTTAAAGATAAAAAACATAAATAAAAATTTTGATGACATAACAGTGCTTGATAATGTGGATTTATGTGTTGATGAAGGGGAGGTTGTTGTGATCGTTGGTCCCTCAGGATGTGGTAAAAGTACTCTCCTTAGATGCATAATTGGTCTTGAGGAAATACAGGATGGAAGCATTGAATGCGATGGTGAAATTGGTATGGTATTTCAAAGCTATGATTTGTTTCCACACAAAACAATTCTAGAGAACCTGATGCTTGCCCCTATAAAGGTACAAAAGAGAAATAAGGATGAAGTGAAAAAGGAAGCTTTAGCGCTACTGGAAAGAGTGGGATTGTCATCAAAAAAGGATAGTTATCCAAGACAGCTTTCAGGTGGTCAGAAGCAAAGAGTAGCGATAGTACGAGCTCTAATTATGCAGCCTAAGGTGTTGCTATTGGATGAAATAACGGCAGCACTTGATCCAGAGATGGTTAGAGAGGTTTTGGAGGTTGTTCTGTCTCTTGCAAAAGAAGGAAAAACAATGGTGATAGTTACACATGAAATGCAGTTTGCAAAGGCAGTTGCAGATAGAGTTGTGTTTATAGATGGTGGAAGAATCATTGAGGAAAGTAGTCCCATAGACATTTTTGAGAATCCAAGGACTGACAGATTAAAAAGATTTCTTCAGTCATTTACGTATGAAGAGGCATAAAAGGGCATTTAAAGAAAATATTGACAATTCGTTCGCATTATTGTATTGTTACGAAAACGAACAAAGGCGTTCTACACGTATGTGTAGAGCGCTTTTTTGTTATATGCAGCAATAGTTGGGAAGGGCAAATAAGGAGGATTGAGGTAATGAGTATTAATGAACGTCAGCTTGTGCAACATACGGACAAAATCAATGATTTGCTGGCCCGCTATGGAGTGAAATTTGGAATTTATAAAAATGGAACCTTTAAGGAGCAGCTTTTTCCGTTTGACTCAATTCCAAGAATAATAGAGCATTCAGAATTTGAAGTTTTGGAAAAAGGATTAAAGCAAAGAGTTTTAGCTTTAAATTTGTTTCTTAAAGATATTTATTCAGAAAAAAAGATTGTAAAGGATGGCGTTGTTCCTGAGGATTTTATTTATGCGTCTTCGGGATATATGGCAGAATGCGAAGGGGTTTTGCCTCCTAAAGATGTTTACTCACATATATCGGGTATCGACCTTGTTAAGGGCAAGGACGAGGAGTGGTATGTATTAGAGGATAATCTTAGAGTTCCTTCTGGTGCGTCATACCCTATGATTGCAAGAGACCTTTGCAGAAAAAGTTCACCTGAAACCTTTCATAATGTAAAACTTTTGGACAATCGAAATTATGCACAGATATTACGACGAACAATGGACTACGTAAATACAGGTGGTCACACAGTAATTTTAACTCCAGGAAGATATAATGCAGCCTACTTTGAACATTCATTTTTGGCAGAAAAAACAGGCGCACATCTAGTAACAGGATCTGAGCTATTTGTTGAAAACGATTTTCTGTATTACATAGGTGCTAATGGATTGAAGGAAAAGGTCGGCGCAGTATATAGAAGAATCTCAGATGAATATTTGGATCCTATGAATTTTAATCCAGAATCATTAATAGGTATTCCACATATATATGATGTGTTTAGAAAAGGTAATGTGGCGCTTTTGAATGCTCCTGGAAATGGAGTTGCCGACGATAAGGGAATTTATTATTTTGTCCCAAAGATGGTTAAATACTATTTGAATGAAGAGCCTATATTAAAGAATGCGCCAACATATCTTCCTTTTTATGAAGAGGATATGACATATGTATTAGAACATTTTGATGATCTGGTTCTTAAGGATGTTGCTGAGGCTGGAGGATATGGCGTTGTTTTTGGTAATACGATGTCTGCAAAACAAAAGGAAGATTTTATTGAATTATTAAAAGCTGAGCCAAGAAGATTTATTGCACAAGAGGTTATAGATTTTCAGGATCTTGACATATTAGATGAAGGCGAAATAGTGCCAAGAAAGGCTGATTTAAGAGCTTTTGTATTGATGGCTGATGAGCCAATAGTGTGGGCGAGTGGACTTACAAGATTTTCTCGTAATCCAGATTCGTTTATTGTTAATTCATCACAGGGAGGAGGTTTTAAGGACACATGGGTATTATCTCAGTAGAACAGGCAGACCACTTGTATTGGTTAGGTAGGTATACAGAAAGAGTATACACAACATTGAAGATTTATTCTGAAAGCTTTGACAGAATGATTGATGAGACAGAGGATAGTTATCAAAAGTATTGTGATAGGCTTGATATTCCCAACATTTATGCTTCAAAAGAGGATTTTTTGACAAGATATCCATTTGATTGTGAGGTTTCGGATTCTATTATTAGCAATCTTAATAGGGCATATGATAATGCAATAGTCCTTCGTGAAACCATAGGTTCTGATGCGCTTTCATATATTCAATTATCAATATATACAATGAATAATGCGGCTAAAAGTCAGTCACCTTTAATTGAATTACAACAGATTATGGATGATTTGCTTTCGTTTTGGGGCATTGTTGATGATCAGATTGATTCAGATCAAATTCGTAACATTCTAAAAGCGGGTAAAAGAATAGAAAGAATAGATTTATATGCCAGAACAGAAATGGGAAAAGCTCGCTTAGAGAGAGAAGCAAAAAGAATGATTCCAAGAGTATTAAGAAGTGGAATTAAGTATGATGAAAAAGCTTTAAATCGTGTGAGCACATTAATTAATGACACAACACTTGATTATAGTGCAATTATTTCTAGTGTAGAGTCGATTATATAAATCATTAATAAAGAAGGTGTAAAAGTGGCTATTTTAAAATATGAATACAGGATGAAAATCAGTTATTCAGAAGATGTAGGTAAGTGCTATTTTACAATAAAGGGTATTCCTGTCGATGATTTTAGACAAAAAAAGATATCTTATGATATAGAACTTCTACCACCTGCACAGTATTCTAAAAGTGAAGATTCTTTTGGGAATACTCAGATTATTGGTTGTATTAATCAGCCACACTCGGAGTTTGAGTATGCGATTACTGGTTTGGTAGAGACTCATCCAGTTAGCACTTCTGGTGGAGTGAATTTTAGTAAAGTGGGAATGTACAAATACCCTCATGGTAAGTGTATTCCTGGGGATAATATAAAGGCGTTTGCTGAAAAAATATCCGACGAGGTCAATACATGTAAAACAGATAAAGAAAAAGCGATACTAATAATGAATAAGCTGTTTCAAAAGATGACATATGAGTCAGGAAGTACTGAAGTTGAAACTGAAGCGGAGGAAGCATTTTCTAATGGAAAAGGTGTATGTCAGGACTATTCACATATTATGATTTGTTTACTTAGACTTTTTTCTATTCCAGCTAGATATGTATGTGGACTGATATGTGGAGAAGGCAAGAGTCATTCCTGGGTGGAAGCAGCATATGATGGAACTTTCTTTGCGTTAGACCCAACACATAATAGAGAGATAACAGACGAATATATAAAATTTGGTGTTGGAAGAGACGCAGCTGACTGCGCTATTAATAGAGGCGTTATGTGGGGCGGAGGCTTACAGACGCAGGATATTAAGGTATCGGTAGAGAAATTCTATTAGAAAAATAAAAGATAAGGAGTTATTAAATGGTAGAGGTAGTGACATCGGTGGGGTTACCTATCGATGAAAAACTAATGATAAAGAAAAATCGTATTCTTCCTAAAAATGAAAGCGAAAAAATGAATCGCATTAGTATAGTTACTGGCATTCATGGAGATGAGCTTGAGGGACAATATGTATGTTATGAATTACAAAGAAGAATTCAAGAAAATATGGATATGTTAACAGGAATTGTAGACATTTATCCGGCTATGAATCCTCTGGGAATAGATTCTATTACCAGAGGAATTCCTGCGTTTGACCTAGATATGAATCGTATTTTCCCTGGAAATATAGATGGAAATATGACGGAGTATATTGCAGCAGGAATAATAGAAGATGTTGCGGGTTCAGATTGTGTCGTAGATATACATGCCAGTAACATCTATTTAACAGAAATTCCACAAATAAGAATAAACGAACTTCACGCTGATACTTTAGTACCTCTTGCAAAGAAAGCAAATGTTGATTTTATATGGGTTCATGGAGCAAGCACTGTTTTGGAGTCAACCTTTGCTCACAGCCTAAATAGTATTGGAACTCCTGTTCTGGTTGTAGAAATGGGTGTGGGAATGAGACTTACAAGAGAATATGGTAATCAGATGGTGGATGGCATTTTCAGTCTGATGAAGGAATTAAATATATGGCAGGGTGAAGTGAAAAATGTAAGAAGGCCAATGATATCCATGGATCCTGACGATGTAAGCTACTTGAATGCATCTGCTAGCGGGTTGTTTGTACCAAGTGTTAGTCATGGTGCCAGATTAGACGAAGGTGATGTGATTGGACAGATTGTAGATCCTTTGAACGGAGTAATCTTAGATGAAGTAAAAGCACCTCAAAAAGGAATGCTTTTTACTATTAGAGACTATCCAATAGTTGACGAAGGCTCTTTGATGGGACGAATCTTAAAAGAGGAGGTCTGTATCGGTGAATAAAAAAATAATATACGAAATCAAAGGAATGTACCGTGATGATTTTAGAATAACAGGCTATGAATTTGGTACTGGAGAAAAATCAGTTTGTATTGTTGGAAATTCCAGAGGAAATGAGCTTCAGCAAATATACTGTTGTTCGCAACTGGTAAAAAAGATGAAGCAGCTAGAAGAAGAGGGCAGAATAAAAGAAGGACATAAAATTCTTGTGATTCCATCAATAAATCCATATTCGGTAAATATACAAAAAAGATTTTGGCCTACTGATAATACGGATATAAATAGAATGTTTCCTGGATACGACCTTGGTGAAACAACACAACGTATTGCAGATGGTGTGTTTAAGGAAATCATGGACTATAAGTATGGAATACAATTTACATCTTTTTATATGCCAGGGGATTTTGTTCCTCACGTAAGATACATGAATGAAGGCTTTACATCAAAGGAAGAGGCTGAAAAATTTGGCATGAAGTATATTGTTGAAAGAACTGTAAGGCCATATGATACAGCAACACTTAATTATAATTGGCAGGTTTGGGATACACAGGCATTTTCACTTTATACAAATACAACAGAAAAAATAAGTAACACAGGTGCAGGACAGGCAGTGCTTGCTGTTATGAATTTTATGTCAAAGAATGGAATTATAAAATATGAGGCTATAAGCGAGAAAAATATAAGGGTATTTAGTGATGAAGAGCTGGTATCTGTTAGAACTGCTAAATCAGGATTTTATGAGCCGTTAGTTGAAGCTGGTGAAAAAGTGAAAGCTGGCAAGCCTCTTGCTAACATTGTTGATCCATACGAAGGTGTAATATTAGAAACATTATATTCACCATTAGAAGGAACGATATTCTTTATTCATAATGAGCCGTTGACTTATGCTAATACAGCGGTAATAAAAATATTAGGGGATGAATAGTTTTTGAGTGGACAAAACAAAAATATAAAAATTCCTGGAATTGGAATGAGAATAATTAAATCAGCCATAGCCGTTGCTCTATGCATGATTGTTAACATCATGCGTGGAGAAAATGGCATGGTATTTTATTCACAGCTGGCAGCACTTTGGTGCATACAAATATATAGAGAAAGCACTTTTAAAAATGCAATACAACGAACTGTGGGAACACTTATTGGCGCTTTATATGGGCTGATTTATTTATTATTGTTTTTGCATTTTAATAATGGGAAAAGCCCTGTTTTATGGGTGGAAACTATTAGTATTTTTGTGAGTATAGTTTTGGTGCTTTATACTACGGTCTTATTGAAACAGAATAAGGCCTCTTATTTTTCATGCGTAGTTTTTCTTAGTATTGTTATTAACCATGTTCAAGATGCAAATCCGTATTTATTTGTTTTAAACAGGTTTTTGGATACTATGGTTGGTATCGTAATAGGAATACTGGTTAATAGTATGCATTTTTCATTCAGACATGATAGAGAAACACTGTTTGTTTCAGGAATTGATGACATTTTGGTTGATAAAAGTGACAAGGTTAGCGCGTTTTCTAAGGTTGAGCTGAATAGACTTATAGATGATGGTATGAGATTTACTATTTCTACAATGAGAACACCAGCTTCCTTGATAGAACCATTGAGTGATATACATTTCAAATATCCGGTGATAGTGATGGACGGTGCTGCATTATATGACGTAAATACTCATGAATATGTTATTAATTATGTGATTTCAAATGAAACAGCAAATGAGATTTTAGGCTTGATAAAGGCAAGAAACTTATGTGTTTACATAAATGTAATAATTGATGATACCTTACTTATTTATTATCAGGATACTAATGATGTGGCAAACAATACATTAGTTAAGAAATTAAAAGCATCTCCTTATAGAAATTATATCAATCGTCCATTCCCGGGAGATGAAAATGTGGTATATTTTATGCTTCTTGATTTGACGGAAAAAATAAATTCTTTTTACAATTACCTGTTAGAAAGTAATTATGATAAAAAATTAAAAATTGTGTCATATGAATCTGATCAGTATCCTGGCTATTCTTATATAAAAATATATAACAAGAATGCTTCGAAGGATAATATGCTGATGTATTTAAAGAATAAGTATGACATTGATAATTGTTTCACAATTGGCACTGTTGAAGGTAAATACGATATGGTTGTTGCAGGAAATAGTTTTAATGAAATGGTAAAAAGGGTGAGACGAAAATACGAAATGCGTGATAAATGGCGTAATTGAATAAACCTTACTAAAATGGTATGATTTACGCTGGTTGCGTGATGAACTAAGTTTGTCACACTCAAATATTATAAAGAAAGCAGTAGTAATATACTGTGAGAGGTGTTTATAAATATGAAAGAGAAAAAAACGCAAGGATTGACTTTAAAAGAGAAATTTGGATATGGTCTTAGTTATTTTGGAGTAGAAATATTAGGACAATTTAATGTATATCTTACTTACTTTATGACAAACGTATTTGGACTTTCTATGGGGTTGGCTTCGACAGTTACAGGTTTAAATACATTATGGAATGCAGTAAATGATCCATTACTTGGATATTGTGCAGATAACCATAAATTTAAAAATGGTGAGAGACTTCGTCCATTTTGGAAGTACTGTGCTCTTCCTGTTGCATTATTTTGTATATTAATGTATGTAGGCCCAGAGCTTTCAACAACAGGAAAAGTTGTTTATATTCTTGTTGCTTTCTTCCTATACGATTCGTTTTCTACACTTGTTGGATTACCTAATTATGGTATGCCAGTTTTGATGACAGACAAGGTTGAAGAACGAGCATCGCTTTCTGTATGGGCAATGGTTTTAGATGTAATAGGAATCGCTTTATTTGCCCTTGCTATGCCTATGATTAAGGCTTTTGGTGGTGGATATGATGAGGTGGGTAATATAGTAAATGGTCGCAGAGGCTTTTTGATTACTGCATCTATATACTGCGGTGTGTTCTTTGTTGCCATGATGATTGCTTATTTTTCAACAAAGGAGAAAATAAAAACAGCAGGTACAGAAAACGTTGAAAGAATAAAAGTAGGAGAAATGATTAAGCTCCTATGTTCAGAGAAAAACTGGGTCATTAACACTTTATTTATGTTGGGATACTCATTAATTACAAATATTGTTACAGGATATTTATTATACTATTCACAATATGTATTGCATAATAGCTCTTTGTATACATATATTCTTGTTTCATTCCTTCTTTGTAATATGATTGGAGTAGTTATATCAAAGAAGATTGATGCTAAGATTGGACATAGAAAAACAATGCTTCTTGGTGCGATCATTCTTATTTTATGTAGAATACCATCAATTATTGCTCCTGCAAGCGTTGCAGCAATTTTTGTAAATGCAGCAGTAATGGGATTTGGTATGGCATTTTCAATTGTTACAATCAATATTGTTCAGGCTGAGTCAATTGATTTAATAGAATGGAAGCAGGGAAAATCAGTAGTTGCATCAGCATCGTCAGTTCGTTCCTTTGTCTATAAGGGAAGTTCTGCTTTGGCAATGTTTGCAGTTGGACAGGTTTTAAATAGAACAGGATATAATCCAGACGTTGCTGAACAGACAGTTGAAACGACTAATATACTTGCTGGCTGTGTTTCATATATCCCTATGGTTTTAGCTATAGGTATGTTTATAGCCGCATGGTTTTTGACAGTTGATGATGAGTCGAAGAAGATGCGTGAGGCAAAGGCAACTAACAACTAGTATATTTATGGAGTATAAATATGAGAGATTATAAGAGTGATTTACAAAAAGTTTTTGAAGGATTTGATTTGCCATCAATGAGTGTTGCAATATACGATCATGGTGAGGTAGAGTATTTTTCATTCGGACAGGCAGACATACAAAACGGACTTGTTCCAGATGAAAAAACCAGATACATGATTGGTTCAACGTCAAAAAGCTTTATTGCAGCAGCTGTAGCAAAGCTTGCGGCTGAAGGGAAGCTTGATTTGGATGAAAAGATAAAAACTTATATTAAGGATTATAGCTTTTACAATGATGAAATGAACGATAATATAACAGTTCGTATGATTTTATCTCATCAGACAGGCCTTCCAAGGCATGATGTTAGCTGGGTTAACAATGTGACAACTACACTTGAACAGCAGGTGTATAACGTAAAATATTTACAACCAGCTTTCAAGGTGAGTGAAAGATTCCATTACCAGAATCATATGTATGCTTTAGCATCATATTTAGTTGAAAAGATTAGTGGTATGCCATGGCAGGACTATGTGCAGGAAAATTTTCTCAATCCATTAAATATGGATAGAACACTCACACATACTGGCGATTTTGGACAGGCTGGAGATAATTGTGCTAAGCCTTATGCAAAAATGCAAGGCAAAAATGTTCCGTGGAAAATATGGCCAAGTGATAATATGGGTTGCGCTGCAAGTATTACTTCTACTGCTGAAGATTGTTTAAAGTGGGCAGTTTGTCATCTTAAAAACGGTGTTTATAATGGGCAAGAAATAATCCCTGCTTCTGCAGAAAAGGAGATAAAATCTCCTCAGATGCCAATTAAAGAATTTGAAATGTATTCTTACGATACAAGCAAGGTTGGAATCGAAGAGTCAGCGTATGGCTTTGGCTGGTTTATTGATAAATATAAAGGTCACAAATGTATTAATCATGGTGGTACTGTGGGTGGTTTTAGAACAGCCTGCGGTTATATAGAGGACGAAGATGTAGCATACGTTGTTTATGCTAATTTAGACAATACAGCTGCTGTAACTGCGGCTCAGTATGCTATTTATGATGTTGCGTTTGGCTACGAAAAACAGGACTGGACTTCAATAATGAAAGCGTGTTTGGAAGAGGGAAGAGCAAGAAGTGGTAAAATGCTAAAACCACTTCTCGAAAGCGTTAATGGTGAATTTGATGACAAGTCTGTTATAGGAGAATATCAACATCCTGCCTATGGAACTGTTAAAATAACAGAAATAGAAGGAAAAGTAAGAATTTGGTTTTTGGGTGTTCCTTTGGCAATAAAAAGTGCCGCAAATGGAATGCTTATCATTGATGCATTAGATTTGGCTGGCATAGCAGCACCATGCAAGTTTGTATATGATGATAAAAAGAATGTGGTTGCTATAGCTATAGTTCTTGAACCAACGCTTCCTAATGATCCAATTATTTATTCAAGGATAGCTTAATATGGAAATCGCTATAGCAAAATATGAAAAATTAAAGGAATATATTGCTGCTTTGGGAAGTCTTGCAGTGGCTTTTTCTGGTGGGGTGGATTCAACTTTTCTTTTGTATGCAGCAAGAGAAGCTATTGGTGATAAGGTTATTGCCGTAACAGCAGCTCTATATTCATTCCCTCAAAGAGAACTCGATGAATCAAAGCGTTATTGTGAAAGCCTTGGAGTAAAGCATCTTGTTGTTAGGGTTAATGAACTTGAAATAGAAGGGTTTGCAGAAAATCCAGTTAATCGGTGTTATATTTGCAAGCTGAATTTGATGAAGCAAGTAATCAAGGCTGCAAATGATAATAAAATAATGAATGTGGCTGAAGGATCCAATCTAGATGATGAAGGAGACTATAGACCAGGACTGATTGCTGTTGGCGAACTTGGAATAAAAAGTCCTCTTAGAGAAATAGGTTTTACAAAGCAGGAAATAAGAGATTTATCAAAACATTTGAATATTCCAACATGGAATAAGCCGTCATTTGCGTGTCTTTCCAGTCGCTTTCCATATGGTGATTTGATTACTAAGGAAAAGCTTAAAATGGTTGAAATGGCAGAACAGCTCTTTTTTGATATGGGGTATTCTCAGTTTAGAGTAAGAATCCATGGAAATCTGGCTAGAATTGAACTTTTAGAAAATGATATGTATAAGTTTATGCAAGCGGATACCAGAACAAAAGTATATGAAAAGTTAAAAGAGATTGGCTTTGAATATGTGTCACTGGATATTGCAGGCTATAGAACGGGAAGAATGAACGAAGACCATAATTTGCGCTTGTTGAACGGCACTATTTAAAGATGTATAATAATCTTTGACACTCTGTTAATTAAGACGATTGGGAAAAGGACAATAATATGCTAATTGATGCAATAACCGTTGGTAGTCTTGTGAATCTTGAGGTGGTTATTGGGAATATTCGTTTTGATATTAATTCCAAAGTGGCTGGAGTATCGAGTGGAGCCATTTTAATAGAAACCTTAAGAACATCAAAACAGCTCGCAAAATTTGATGCAAAAGAGATTTCAAGTGCTATATATAACCTGTATGCCGATGATTATGATGGAAACAGAGTTGTATGGAATAATGTACAGGTTAGGCCAATAGAATATAATGGTCATAGCTATAGTGCTATACAGGCAAAGTCCTTTAAACAGGAGTCATTGCCATCTGATCGAAGGGTCAATGACAGAATAAAGCTTGACAGTATGCCTGCGCGTGTCGAAACAAAGGATGGAGAGGTTTTTGACGTAACTTTATATGATGTGAGTGGAAATGGAGTGTCATTTTTTAGTGACAAGGATCTTCTTAATAAAAGACTTATTGTTCATATAGAAGAAAAGGTCGAAGAAACTGAGTATAAGCTTTCTGTTTCGTGTACCTGTGTTAGAAAGGTTGATGCCGAAAATGAGGATGATATGGCTCGTTTTGGGTGCGACGTTAGAGAAGCTGATAGACATTTTTTAGATTACATTTTTGATAAAAAACTTGCCATGAGAAGGCTTGAGGTTTATTGATAAAAACTAACAATTATGAGAAATGATCTCCCGAGGGCTAATACAACCTCGGGAGATTTGATATAAAGCGGTGTGAGAATGGAAGAGATTTTTTCAAGGACACAGATGCTGCTTGGAGATGAGGCAATTAAGCGCTTGTCTGATTCAAGAGTAGCCGTGTTTGGTGTTGGCGGAGTAGGTGGATATGTGTGCGAGGCTTTAGTAAGAAGCGGTGTAGGGCATTTTGACCTAATTGACAATGACGTAGTTTCGCCAAGCAATATTAATAGACAGATTATTGCGACGATGAGTACTATAGGCCAAAGTAAGGTAGAGGTTATGAAGGCAAGAATGCTTGACATAAATCCTAACGTTGATGTAGCAATACATAATTGTTTTTTCTTGCCTGAAACAGCAGATAGCTTCGACTTTAGTACGTACGATTATGTTGTTGATGCTGTTGATACAGTTTCGGCAAAGATAGAGCTTGTAATGCAGTGTCAAAAGAATAATGTTCCAATTATTTGTTCAATGGGAGCTGGTAATAAGCTTGATGCTTCGGCTTTTATGGTTGATGATATATATAAAACAAGTATGTGTCCGCTGGCAAAGGTAATGAGACACGAATTAAAAAAACGAGGAGTAAAAAAGTTAAAGGTGGTATACTCAAAAGAAGTACCCAGAAAACCTTTTGAAACGACCTTGGAAGGAAAAGAGAAAGCTATAGGTAAGCAGCCACCAGGAAGTGTCGCTTTTGTTCCGTCAGTGGCTGGTCTTATATTGGCTGGAGAAGTTGTAAAGGATATTTGTGGACTATAATATTGCAGTACTAGAAAAACAAGGTTAGGAGAAGAATTATGTTAAAGGGAAAATGTGTGGTTTTAGGAGTGACAGGTTCTATTGCAGCATATAAAATAGCATATCTTGCTAGTGCGTTAAAAAAGTTAAATGCACAGGTGCATGTTATTATGACAAAAAATGCTTGCAATTTTATTAATCCTATTACGTTTGAGACTTTAACAGGGAATAAATGTCTTGTTGATACTTTTGACAGAAATTTTCAGTTTGAAGTGGAACATGTTTCACTTGCAAAAAAAGCAGATATTATAATGATTGCACCAGCATCTGCAAATGTAATCGGAAAGATGGCGAATGGAATTGCTGACGATATGCTAACAACTACGCTTTTAGCAGCAAGCTGTAAGAAAATTATATCGCCTGCGATGAATACAGGTATGTTTAACAATCCTGTTGTGCAGGACAATCTTAAAAAGCTAAAAGATTATGGCATGACTATTATTGAACCGGCCTGTGGCTATTTAGCCTGTGGAGATATTGGGGCGGGTAAAATGCCTGAGCCTGAAGAACTTTTAGAATGGATTATGTATGGTCTTTATGATAAGTCGGATTTGGTTGGGAAAAAGGTTGTTATTAGCGCTGGTCCAACATGCGAAGCCATTGACCCTGTCAGATTTATAACAAATCATTCAACTGGTCGAATGGGATTTGCGCTTGCGAAGAATTGTGCAAAAAGGGGAGCAGATGTAGTTCTTGTATCCGGCCCTGTAAATGAAAAAACACCATTAAATGTAAGGCGAATTGATGTTGTGTCAGCATTCGAGATGGCTGAGATAATAAAAAAAGAAGCAAAGGATGCAAATATAATAATAAAAGCTGCAGCAGTGGCTGATTTTAGGCCTAAAGCGGTGGCTGCTGAAAAAGTTAAAAAGAAGGATGCTTCTATGCAGATTGAATTGGAGCAAACGGAAGATATACTTGATTATTTAGGTCATAATAGAGCCTGTAATCAGTTTATTTGTGGTTTCTCAATGGAAACAGAGAATATGGTTGATAATTCAAGGGTTAAACTTGATAAGAAATGTGTCGATATGATTGTTGCAAACAATCTAAAAGAAGATGGAGCTGGATTTGGTGGTACGACGAATATTGTTACTCTTATAACAAAGGATGCTTCACAAGAGCTACCAATAATGTCTAAAGATGATGTGGCGGAAGCTATAATTGATGAAATAGTGGACAGAATTTAGAACTGATGGTATATTTCAATTAGAAGATGTTTGTAAATGGTGTTGTTATTACGACTTATACAAGGAGGTAGTTATGGGCGAAATAAATGTTTCTTCAAGTACATACGCTCAAGGCGTATACAATGCTTATCAGAAGGCCGATGACAAGGATGTTAAGGCAGAAAAAGAGGTAAGCAAGGCTAAAGCAGAGTCTGAAGGGGTTGTTTATGAACCTTCAAAGAAAGATGATGCTAAAGATAAGGTGGCCTATTCTATTAATAAGATGTCAGCAGAGGATAGAGCAGCCTTAGTAAAGCAATTAAAGGATGATCAGACTTCTCGTCAGCAAAGTCTTATGGATATTGCCAAGCAGATGATGACAGGTCAGGCTGGAACTTTTGCTATAGCAACAGGTAACAACGATGATATATGGAAATTTCTAGCGAGCGGTGATTACACTGTTGATGAAGCTGCAAAAATAAAAGCACAGGAAGACATTTCTGAGGATGGATACTGGGGTGTTAAGCAGACATCTCAGAGATTGTTTGATTTTGCTTCGGCCCTGGCAGGTGATGATGTTGAGCAGATGAAAAAAATGCAGTCTGCTATGGAAAAGGGTTATAAGGAGGCCACAAAGGCTTGGGGGAAAGCTCTTCCAGATATTAGTAAGAAAACATTAGATGCAGCTAATAAGCTTTTCGAAGATTACTATGCTTATAAGGCATCAGAAACAGCGCAGTAGATATAAAATACACCTTCTGACATCTTTACAGAAGGTGTATTTTTATGTGATAAAATGCGTAGGCTAATATAATTAACAAGATGTTTGATCTTATTAAATACAATATGGGGCTGGATAAAAGGGGGATAAAATGATAAAAGCTTGTATTGCTGCGATAATAATAGTTTTATTTATTATAGTGTTGCTGTCATTTGGATTTGCTATTTTTGTATGCAAACCAAAGCGGTTTTCATATGAAGAAGCAGAAAAAATAGAACGAAGTAAAAATTTTATTGTTGGATATGATTACTATAAAAAAGAAGAGTACGATATAAGAAGCTTTGATGGCTATATGCTTCATGGTGAAATTGCTTATGCTGACTCTCCTTCAACAAAGTGGGCAATTATTACTCATGGATACACATACAATATGCTTGGAAGTATAAAGTATGCTCAGATATTTCATGATTTGGGATATAACACTTACATTTATGATTTAAGACATCATGGTAAAAATAAGAAAACACATTGTTCTATGGGATATTATGAAAGCAGGGACGTTGTATCTGTTGTTAAGGCTATAAAAGATAAGTTCCCGAATATAACATATCTTGGACTTCATGGAGAAAGCTTAGGATCCGCAAGTACCAATATGGCTATTAAGGATTTGCAGAATGATGTGGATTTTTATGTATCTGATTGTGGTTTTACTGACCTTAAAAGTCTTATGCTTTATCAATCTCATAGTAGATTTCATATGCCAAAGTTTCTTGTTACAACAGCAAATTGGATAAACATTCTTTTGCATAGATATAGTTATTTTGATATTAGACCAATTGAATCTATGAAAGATAATAAGATACCAATTTTGTTTATACATGGTCAGGATGATGACTTTATAGAACCATGGATGTGTAAGGCTTTCTTTGATGCAGATAAAGGATACAAGGAAATATACTTATGCCCAAAAGCTGGGCATGCACAGTCCTATGAAGTAGATAGGGTGACATATGCACAGAAGGTTACAGACTTTTTAAACAATATTTAACAGATAATATGTCTAAAAAATCTGAAAATTTAAAATGCAAGCTTTATTTTAAAAATACTATTTTTTGTGAAAATATGTAAAAATAATGTACAAATATTGTAGTTGTGTCCGTGAAACATAGTAAGAGCTGATGGGGTAAAAAAGCAAAGTTATCCACAATTGCGAGTATAAAAAGCCTTGAAAATCGCAGTTGTAAACTTTTTGCTCACATTATCCACAAAAACAGGCCATGTTTCACGGAAGTTATCCACATTAACAAAGAACACATGTTTTGTTGAACAACACTAAATTTTATGAAATTACAAATTTAGTGTTGATTTTTTTGCATTAAAATAATTGTATCGTTTTGCTGTGTATTAACTAATAAATACAACTGTATAGATGGAGTTGTCTGACAATTCAATGCAACGTATTTAGAAAATGGACACATGTCTACATTTTGCATAAAAAATACACATAAAACTATTTTATTTTTTGGCTATTTGTATTAGAATGACTTATGCATATGTGTAGTTTAGTGAAAAAACAAGACACTACATTGTATATTTTGCATAGAATATGCATGGGAGGAAAATATGATTTCAAACCAGATACTACAAAACACCATTGATGGTATTCATCAGATTACAAAGGTGAATTTGACAGTTACTGATTCGGAAGGAATGGTACTGGCTACAACAAAGGATTCATCAAGCCTTATTCCAACTGTAGTTGATTTTGCTGCTTCACCTGCAGATTCACAGGTTGCCTTAGGTTATCATTTTATAAAGGTTTATGATGACAGTCAGCTTGAGTTTATAGTGCTTACAGAAGGCGACGGCGATGATGCTGCAGTGCTTGCTAAGATGGCTGCATTTCAGATACAGGAGCTTATGGTTGCCTATAAAGAGCGTTTTGATAAAGATAACTTTATTAAAAATCTTATTCTTGATAATCTTCTCTTGGTGGATATTTATAATAGAGCAAAGAAGCTTCATATAGATGTTACGGCTAGACGAGTTGTAATGCTTGTAGAAACTGGTTCTGCCAAGGAAATGGATGATGTTGAGCGAATTAGAACTATTTTTGGTGCTAAATCGAAGGATTTCGTAACGGCAGTTGATGAGCGTAATATTATTGTTGTTAAAGAACTGGGAGCAAATGATACTAACGAAGATATAGATAAGATAGCAGCAGTAATTGTTGATTCGTTCAAGGATAGAGACAGTTCGAAAATACGAATTGCATATGGAACAATCGTAGAAGAAATCAAAGAGGTGTCAAGATCTTACAAGGAGGCTAATATGGCTCTTGATGTTGGAAAGATTTTCTTTGATGAGAAGCATATTATTGCATATTCTACTCTTGGAATCGGAAGATTGATTTATCAGTTGCCAATTCCGCTATGTAAGATGTTTATATCTGAGATTTTTGAAAATAGATCTCCTGATGATTTTGATGAGGAAACTCTTACAACAATTAACAAATTTTTCGAGAACAGCCTTAATGTTTCAGAAACTTCAAGACAGCTGTATATACATAGAAATACATTAGTGTACAGACTTGACAAACTTGAAAAGAGTACGGGGCTTGATCTTAGGGTTTTTGAGGATGCAATTACATTCAAGATTGCGCTTATGGTTGTTAAATATATGAAGTACATGGAATCTCAGGATTTCTAGAAAGTAGGATGTATTAATGATTCGTTTAGATCACGTTAGTCAATCATATCCTAATGGTACGATTGCACTAAATGACGTCAATGTCAGAATTGGCGCAGGAGAGTTTGTATTTATAGTGGGTGATTCTGGCTCTGGAAAGTCTACACTTATAAAGCTTTTGTTAAAAGAGCTTGAGCCTTCAAAGGGACGTATATACATTAATGGCCAGGATTTAAATAAGGTAAAGCGAAAGAATATTCCTTCATTTAGAAGAAACCTAGGTGTTGTTTTTCAAAATTTTAGACTTTTGCCTGATAGAAATGTTTATGACAACGTTGCATTTGCGATGAAGGTTGTAGAAGCTTCAAACACTTCAATAAAGAAAAAAGTGCCAATGATGCTGTCACTTGTTGGACTTGCAGGGAAATATAAGTCTTTGCCAAGACAGCTTTCAGGTGGTGAACAGCAGCGTGTAGCTATAGCCAGAGCACTTGTTAATGAGCCAAAAATTCTTTTGGCGGATGAGCCTACAGGAAATCTTGACAATACAAATGCATGGGAAATCATGCATCTTTTGGAAGAAATCAATAGACGTGGAACAACAGTTGTTGTTGTTACCCATAATCTTGATATTGTAAAGAAAATGGGTAAGAGAGTCATTACCATCAACAAGGGTGTGGTAGAAAGCGATGTTGGAGGTAATAGATAATGAAATTTAGTACGTTTACATACAATCTGGGCCAAGGCTTTAGAAATATTTGGAGAAACAGACTTTTCTCACTTGCATCTATTGCTACAATGTCAGCTATGATTTTTATGTTTGGATTGTTTTACTCAATCGGATCAAACTTTAATGCTATGGTTAGATCGGCAGAGGAGAGCGTTAGCATAACAGTTTTCTTTGACTATGGTCTTTCAACAGAAGGAATACAGGCTATTGGTGACGAAATAGCAAAAAGACCAGAGGTGTCTGAATATAAATACGTATCAGCGGAAGAAGCATGGGAAACATTTAAGGCAGAGTATTTTGAAGGCCATGAGGATGCGGCTGAGGGATTTGCAGATGATAATCCTCTTGCCAATTCGGCTAATTATGAAATATATCTTAATGATGTGAGTATGCAAAAGACTCTTGTTTCATTTTTGCAGGGACTTGATGGAGTAAGACAGGTTAATCAGTCTGAAGCAGCTGCAGAGATGCTTACAGATTTTAATGCTCTGATTACAGTGATTTTTGCAGGTGTAATTGCTATTTTGCTTGCAGTATCTGTATTTTTGATAAGCAATACTATTACTGTTGGTATTCATGTTAGAAAAGAAGAGATAGCCATAATGAAGCTAATTGGAGCCAAGGATAGTTTTGTTAGACAACCATTTATTGTAGAAGGTGTGGCTATTGGAGCAATTGGCTCACTTATACCGCTTGTAATATTGTATTTTGTTTACGGTACTGTTCTTAATTATGTGGCGGATAATTTTAATTTGCTAAATAGTATGCTGACATTTGTATCAGTTAACGATATATTTAGAAAACTTGTTCCTATTTCAATTGTTTTGGGTGTGGGAATTGGTTACATTGGTAGTAGAGCAACATTACGTAAACATTTGATGGTTTAATGAGAAAAAGAGTTTTGAAAGTGCTGGCTATAGTCCTTGCGACTATAGCCTTGTGCATGCCGGTAGTGAATGCTGAGGCTTCAGCCTATGAGCAATATAATGAGGCTCTGGCTGAAAAGCAGAAGCTTGAATCTGCTTTGGCTCAGGCAAAGCAGCTGGTTAATGACTTAAAACAATCTAAAGGAAGCGTGGAGGAAAAGGTTAAGGAGCTTGATGGAGAACTTAATACTATTTCTTCACGTCTTTCGGTTTTAGAGGGACAATTAAATAATTTAAATGGACAAATTACAGATACGCAAGAAGCGATAGATGAATCGCAGGCGCTTTCTGACGCGCAGTATGCTGCAATGAAAAGACGAATTCAGTATATTTATGAAAATGGTCGTACCAATTATATTGCCATGTTTGCTGAATCAGCCAATTTTGCTGACTTTTTAAACACTCTTGAGTATGTAATGATGATTTCTGAATATGATAGAGATGCGCTACAGTCGTATGCTGATTCAATTCATCATCAAAGAGATTTAAAGAGTGATTTAGAGGCTCAAAAAGCATCTGTATCTGCAATGGAGGCAGAAATTTCAGAACAAAAAAATGCTGTAAAATTATTGCTTGGTGCAAAAAATTCCGAATTAAAAGAAATTGAAGGCAATCTTTCTGAGGCAGAAGAACAGGCAAAAGTATATGAGCAGGAAGTTGCGGCTCAAAATGAGATTTTGGAGCAGATAAAAAGAATAATTGCATCTGGTGGTTCGGTGAAAAGCTATATGTCCGCAAGCGGTTTCTATTGGCCATGCCCTGGATATACAAAGATTAGTAGTGATTATGGACCTAGAACTTCTCCAACTGCTGGAGCATCTACAAATCATAAGGGTGTGGATATGGCAGCTCCTTATGGAACACCAATTCTTGCAGCGCAATCAGGCGTTGTTCAGACTGCTACATATAGTGGCTCAGCTGGTAATTACATTATTATTAATCATGGAGCAGATTCTAATGGAAATATAGTATGTACTGTGTATATGCATGCGTCAGCACTTTTGGTTAGCGAAGGTCAGACTGTAACTCAGGGGCAGACGATTGCGCAGGTTGGAAGTACCGGTTATTCAACGGGTAATCATTTGCATTTTGGTGTAACTGTAGGTGGATCATATGTGAGCCCATGGAATTATATTTCTAGACCATAAACATGTGTCCCAATAATGGAACATGTGTTCTGATATAATTCAAAGAAAACAAAGAAGGTGGCAGATATGGAAGAGAAGGAAAAGAAAAATCAGCTTAAAAAAGGAATATTTGTTGGTGCTGCTGTTGCAGTACTGGTTTGTACACTTATATTTGGATCAGTACTTCTTGGTATAACAGTAAAGAATAGGTTTTTTGGTAATACGTCAGCTGGTAAGGGTGCCTCAGGTGTTAATGCTAAAATCAATAAAATAGAGAGTATTCTTGAGAAGAATTATTATGGTGAAATTGATGAGGATGCCTTAACTGAAGGTATTTATGAAGGTATTTTAGGTGCTCTTGATGATGATTATGCGGAGTATTATTCAAAAGAAGAGGTTGAAGAACTGAATGAATCTATAACTGGAGAATATGCTGGTATAGGTGCTGTTTTACAACAGGTCGTTGAAGATAAAAAAGTGCTTATTAATAAGGTCTTTAAAGGGTCACCAGCAGAAAAGGCTGGTCTCATGAAAGGTGATCAGATTATTGCAGCGGACGATCATCTTGTTACAGATTGTGCTAGTCTTGATGAGTTTGTTACTTATGTTAGAGGCGATAAGGGCACTAAAGTAGATATTACTTATATCAGAAACGATAAGGAAAATAAGATTACATTAACCAGAGATATCGTTCAGCAGACAACAGCAGAAGGCCAAATGGTTACGGATAGTATTGGCTACATTGAAATATCCAGTTTTGCAGATAACACAAAGAATCAGTTTGATGAGACCTTGAAAGAGCTTGAAGCACAAGGGATGACAAGCTTAATTATTGATTTAAGGTCAAACGGCGGTGGCCTTGTAGATATTACAATTGACATGCTTGATGAAATATTACCTGAAGGTGATTTGATGTATTTAGAGGATGCAAATGGAAAGCGAACAACGTATACATCATCAGGCAGGAATTTTGTGTCGTATGATATTGTTATTCTTACTAGTGAATATACTGCCAGTGCTTCTGAAATATTCGCTGGAGCAATGAGAGATTTTGATTATGCAACTATCATAGGAACGAAGACATTTGGAAAGGGCATAGTACAGGATACAGTGCCTCTTAGTGATGGAAGCATGATAAAGTATACAGCAGGAAAGTATTATCTTCCATCAGGTGAATGTATTCATGAAGTTGGAATTGAACCAGACATAGAGCTTGAATACAAGTTTTTAGGTGATGAAAATGATGAATACTCTTTTGATCTTGATAACCAGATTCAAAAGGCTATTTCAGTGTTGGAAGAGATGTAAAAAGGGAGAATGGCTTGATTGAATTAGATCAGTTTAAGCAACAGCTTGCGTCCTATGATGGGACATTAAAAGAAATAAAAAGTTCGTTAGATATAGAATCAAAGCTCCAGAGCATTGAAGAATTAGAAAGAGAAATGGAAGCTCCGGATTTTTGGAATGATGCATCTGTATCTACAACAAAGATGCGCCGATTAAAAAGCTTAAAAGATGATGTCGAAACCATGTCGCATCTTGAAGAACTATATGTGGAAATTGGCGATTATATTGAATTGGGATATGAAGAGGAAGATCCTGATATTGTAGCCGATATACAGGAGCTGATAACGGAACTAGATGAGAAACTAGAAGCTATCAGAATGAAGACTTTGTTGTCCGGTGAGTATGATGCTAATAATGCTATAGTTACACTTCATGCAGGAGCAGGTGGAACTGAGAGCTGCGATTGGGTGTCTATGCTGTATCGAATGTATTCAAGGTGGGTTTCTGATATGGGATTCACTATGGAAGTGCTCGATTCATTAGATGGTGATGAGGCAGGTATTAAATCTATTTGTTTTCAGGTGAATGGTGAAAATGCATATGGCTTGCTTAAGTCGGAGCATGGAGTGCATAGACTTGTAAGAATATCACCATTTAACGCGGCAGGAAAGAGACAGACAAGCTTTGCTTCGTGCGATGTAATGCCAGAGCTTACAAATGATGTAGATATAGAGATTAATGATGATGATATCAGAATTGATACATATCGCTCGTCGGGTGCTGGCGGTCAGCATATAAATAAAACATCATCGGCTATTCGTATTACTCATTTTCCTACGGGGATAGTTGTTACCTGCCAGAATGAAAGAAGCCAGTTCCAAAATAAGGATAAGGCTATGCAGATGTTAAAATCGAAGTTGTTTATGCTAAAACAACAGGAACAGGCAGCAAAGGCATCAGGTATTCGAGGCGAGGTTACAGAGATTGGCTGGGGCAACCAGATAAGATCATATGTTATGCAGCCGTATACTATGGTCAAGGATTTGCGTACTGGTGAAGAAACCGGCAATGTGGATGCTGTCATGGATGGAAAGATAACGCCATTTTTGAATGCATATTTAAAGTGGTTATCATTGGGGTGTCCACAAAGAGGCGTGGCGGACGAGACATAGCTCTTGCCTACTTGCAATAAGCCTGTACTAGTGGTATTATCTTTCAAGCGTGCACAATCGTGTGCGGTTGACGGACACATATTATCTATTTAATGAGGCAGTACAAAGGTGGCGGAGAATAATAAATACTATGTTCTTAAAGAAAAAGCGGTTCCTGAGGTTTTGTTAAAGGTCGTAGAGGCAAAAAGGCTGCTTGAATCATGCAAAATTGAATCGGTTCAGGAGGCGACAGAGATTGTCGGTATCAGTCGTAGCTCGTTTTATAAGTATAAGGATGACATTTTTCCTTTTCATGAGAATGCAAAAGGAAAAACAATAAATCTTGTTATTCAATTAGACGATAAGCCTGGTATATTATCTTTGGTACTTGATTTGATGGCAAAAGCACATGTTAATGTGTTGACTATACACCAGAGTATACCAATTAACGGAGTAGCAACATTGACTCTCTCTGTTGATGTATTACAGGACTCAAAGGATGTAAATGCGATGATTGCAGACATTGAGTCTGTGGAAGGTGTACATTACATAAAGATACTTGCAAGAGAATAATTATAAAGACGCTTGTCTTTTATAATATGTATATAATCAAATAAGAAAAAGGGAGATACTATGAAAGTAGCAATCATGGGCTACGGAACAATTGGTTCCGGAGTGGCACAGGTATTAAAAGAAAATAAAGATGTTATAACAAAGAGAGTAGGACAGCCAGTCGAATTGAAATATATCCTTGATCTTAGAGAATTCCCAGGTGATGAGAATGAAGATAAAATTGTTAATGATTATAAAACAATTGTTGATGATAAGGATGTTGATATTGTTGTAGAGACTATGGGTGGTGTTGAGCCTGCATATACATTTGTTAAGGCTATGCTTGAAAGTGGTAAGTCTGTTACAACAAGTAATAAGGCCCTTGTAGCTGATAAAGGTGCAGACCTTATTGCTACAGCTAAAGCAAACAATGTTACATTTTTATTTGAGGCAGCAGTAGGTGGCGGAATACCTGTTATTCGTACTATTACAGAGGCACTTACGGGAGATGTAATTACTGAGATTCAAGGTATCATGAATGGTACTACAAACTATATGCTTACAAAGATGTCTCAGGAAGGATCAGATTTTGATGATGTTTTAAAGGATGCTCAGGCTAAGGGATATGCAGAAAAAGATCCTACTGCAGATATTGAGGGTTATGATGCTTGTAGAAAGATTGCTATACTTACTTCACTAGCATGTAATCAGCAGGTTAATTATGAAGATGTTCCAACAGAGGGTATTACAAAAATTTCTGCTACAGATATAGTATATGCAAAGAAGATGAACAGAGCAATTAAGCTTATTGGTCATTCTGTAAAAATTAATGATACTTATGCGGTTAGGGTAGCTCCTTTCTTGGTTCCAGAGGATAGTTTGATATATCATGTAAATGATGTTTTTAATGCTGTTATGTTAAGAGGCAATATGCTTGGCGAGTCTATGTACTATGGAGCAGGCGCCGGTAGTCTTCCAACAGCTTCAGCTGTTGTTGGAGATGTGGTTGAGCTTGCGAAGAACGTAGGCAAAAATATTCCTTTGGAGTGGAAGGCTGAGCCATTAAAGCTTGCAGACCCTGGAACAGAAGAATATAGCTATTTTGTTAGAACAAAGGCTCCAGATGCTGTTGTTGAAAGAGTGTTTGGAAAAGTTAAATTTATAGATGCAGGCGATGACTCTGATGAAATAGGCTTTGTTACAGAAGTAATGTCAGAAAATGAGTTTGAACAGAGAAAGGTAGCATTATCTAGTATTGTATCTGTAATCAGATTATTATAATAAATCAATTAAACCTATTGAAATATTATTTTTGTGAATTTATAATAAGGAGGCGTCTATTTGATGCCTCTTTTTTGTTAAATTCGCAAAAATGAGAATGTGTTGCTTATGCACAAAAACATAAAAAATGTGTAAAAAAGCAAAAACTAAGGTGCATCTGTTTTAATAGGGGTGTAAACATACATTTTAGGAGGGTTTTTAAAATGCCAAAGTACATTATGGCACTTGATGCTGGTACAACCAGTAATCGTTGTATTCTTTTTGATCATGATGGTAACATCTGCTCTATGGCACAGAAGGAATTTCGTCAGATATTCCCTAATCCAGGTTGGGTTGAGCATGATGCGAATGAAATCTGGTCTACACAGTTAGGTGTTGCAGTTGAAGCAATGTCAAAGATAGGAGCCACAGCTTCAGATATAGCTAGTATTGGAATCACTAATCAGCGTGAGACTGCAATTGTATGGGATAAAAATACGGGTGAGCCGGTTTATAATGCTATTGTATGGCAGTGTAGACGTACTTCTGATATAGCTGATGCGCTTAAGAAGAAGGGATTAGAAGAAAAGTATAGAGCTAAAACAGGACTTATTATAGATGCTTATTTCTCTGCAACAAAGATTAAGTGGATTCTTGATAATGTTAAAGGTGCTAGAGAAAAGGCTGAAAATGGAGATCTTTTATTCGGAACTGTTGAGACCTGGCTTATTTGGAAGCTTACAAAGGGTGAAGTACATGTAACTGACTATTCAAATGCCAGCCGTACTATGCTCTTTAATATAAATACACTTGAGTGGGATCAGGAGATTTTGGATGAGCTTGATATTCCACGTTCAATGTTGCCTGAACCAAAGCCATCATCATGTATATATGGATATGCAGATCCTGCATTCTTTGGAGATAAAATTCCTATTGGTGGTGCAGCAGGCGATCAGCAGGCCGCATTATTTGGACAGACATGCTTTACAGATGGAGAAGCAAAGAATACATATGGTACAGGTTGCTTCCTTCTTATGAACACAGGTGACAAGCCAGTGTTCTCTAATCATGGTCTTGTTACAACTATTGCTTGGGGTCTTGATGGAAAGGTTACTTACGCACTTGAGGGTTCTATATTTGTAGCTGGAGCATCTATTCAGTGGCTTAGAGATGGAATGAAAATGATAGATTCAGCAGAAGACTCTGAGTATATGGCAAAGAAGGCTAAGGGAACACATGGATGTTATGTTGTTCCTGCCTTCACAGGACTTGGTGCACCTCACTGGGATCAGTACGCAAGAGGAACAATCGTTGGTATTACTCGAGGAACAAATAAAAATCATATTATTAGAGCTACACTTGAGTCAATTGCATATCAGGTTTGCGATGTTATAGATGCAATGAAGGCTGATGCTGGAATGGATCTTCGTACACTTAATGTTGATGGTGGAGCATCTGCAAATAGCTTCCTTATGCAGTTCCAGGCAGATATGTTGGACAAGCCTGTAAATAGACCTGCATGTGTTGAATCAACAGCTATGGGTGCTGCTTATCTTGCTGGTCTTGCAGTTGGATACTGGGAGAGCAAGGAAGAAGTTATGAAAAATGTGCAGTATGACAAGGTGTTTATTCCACAGATGACAGAAGAAGAGCGCCATACAAAGCGTAAAGGCTGGAATAAGGCTGTTAAATATGCTTTTGGCTGGGCAAAGGATGAAGAAGAATCAGAGTAATAATATAGACTTTGCATAATGATGATTAAATAAAAACAGGCCGTACTAGTAGTGCTAGTAGGGTCTGTTTTTTTGAAAATTTATTTGTTTTTTTAGATTAAAAGCTGCATTATAATAGCATCTTCTCCGTTGTCAGAATAATAAGCCTTTCTTATGCCAATGTTTTCGAAACCATTGTTTTTATAAAGGCTTTTGGCGGCTTCATTGCTGGAACGTACTTCGAGAAATAGCTTAGACATTCCATGCTCTTTGCCAAAACTAATTGCGTGCTTTAAAAGACGATTGCCGATTTTTAAGCATCTATTTGACTTTTCAACAGCGATTTGCTGTATCTCGCCTTCATCAGCAATTAAAGATAATATGCAGTAGCCCACAACAATATTATCTTTTTTTGCAACAAGGGAATGAATATAATTTCTATCTAAACCATTTTGATATTCTTCTTTGCTCCAACTATCTGAAAAGCAATCTGTTGCAATCTGGTAAACTGCGTCTGTATCTAGAGCATTCATTTGCTCTATTGTAATATTGGCTTTAACAGGTGTTTCCATATTATTATCCCAAACTATTAGCCCATATAATTATGTCGAAACCATTATATAGAGCTATATTTTTTATTATGCAATTAATAATCATTAAAACAAGCGCTACCCAAAGCCAGGCTGTATTGAAGGCATAGGCATTATGTAACCCTTTTTTCTTTGCAAAAGCATACTGGCCTATATTGATAATAAATGCAGCAATAATATATATTGTCATCGGGTTTTGAATAAATGAAACAATAACATGCCCGTGAATTAAAGACAAAAAAGCTCTTGTTCCACCACAACCAGGACAGTAAAAGCCTGTTAAACTATGAACAGGACAAGGAAGATGTCCTAAAATCAGTGCTGTTTGTAGCTTGTTAAATATAGTGTACATAATAAAATTATAGCATAGATTTAAAATATAATGCTATTATTAGGCTGAAGAAAAATATAAGTACACTTTATTAAAAACCATGATATAATCAAATTACTCGAATGGTGTATTTGGTTGAGGAAAAATATGAGTATAGGAATTGGACTTAATACAAATTCATATATGCAAGGCTTTTATCCCCCAAAGGCATCTGCTGGTGATGATGGAAAAGAAACTAGTGAGGCTGAAGAGAAAAGGAAGAAAGCTGCAGGTCTTGAAGAATGCGAAACCTGTGCCAATCGTAAGTATCAGGATGGATCAGATGAGATGGTATCCTTTAAGGCTGCTGCACATATTTCACCGGATGCTGCGGCATCGGCAGTTAGAGCTCATGAGGGTGAGCATGTTTCTAATGCATATAAGAAGGCGTCAGAAGGAAATGGAGAAGTACTACAGGCCTCTGTTGCAATTCATACATCTATTTGTCCTGAGTGTGGAAGGACATATGTTTCGGGCGGAACTACTACTACTCAAATCAGATATCCAAATGAGAGTAATCCGTATCAGCAGGCAAGAAAGGCGGAGGATGCTGGAAAATATACTGGCATGAATATAAATCTGGCTGGATAATAATTACTGGAGGAAGAAATGAATATTACGACAACTATAGCAAAGGAACTGTCAGTCAAAGCTTCACAGGTGGAAGCTGCAATTAATTTATTGGATGAGGGCTGTACAGTTCCTTTTATTTCGCGATATAGAAAAGAGGCAACTGGAGGTCTTAATGATGAACAGCTTAGAGAATTGTCTGAAAGACTGACATACCTTAGAAATTTAGAGGAAAGAAAGAATACTGTTTTAGCAAGCATAGAAGAACAGGGACAATTAACCGAAGAGCTGAAGGGCCAAATAGAGGCTGCCCAGACCTTGGTGGCAGTTGAGGACTTATATAGACCATATAAACCAAAGAGAAGAACCAGGGCAACAATTGCTAAAGAAAAAGGGCTTGAAGGGCTTGCAAACATTATAATGTTACAGATGACTACAAATTCTATTAAAGAAGAAGCAAAGGCATTTGTAAATACAGAAAAAGGTGTTAATGATGAAGCTGATGCTATATCTGGAGCAAGCGATATTATAGCTGAAACGATATCAGACAATGCAAATTATAGAACTTATATTAGAGATATTACATTTAAAAATGGATTGATATCTTCTGTGGCTAAAGATGAAAACGCAGAGTCTGTATATGAAACCTACTATGACTTTGCTGAAAATATATCCAAGCTTCCAGGGTATAGAATTCTGGCTATTAATAGGGGCGAAAAAGAAAAGGTGTTGAAGGTGGCAATTGAAGCTCCTGTAGATGACATAATTAATTATCTTAAAAAGCAGGTCATAATAAAGGAAAATGATAATACCAACACTATATTAGAAGAAGCAATAAATGATGCATATACAAGACTGATTGCACCTTCAATAGAAAACGAAATAAGAAATGATTTGACCGAAATGGCAGAGGACGGAGCTATTAAGGTATTTGGAAAGAATCTGGGGCAGCTTTTAATGCAACCACCTATATCAGGACGTGTGGTTTTGGGTTGGGATCCTGCTTTTAGAACAGGCTGTAAGCTTTGCGTTGTAGACGAGACTGGTAAAGTGCTGGATACAACAGTAATATATCCAACTCCGCCACAGAATAAGGTGGAAGAGTCAAAAGTCAAACTTAAACAGCTTATAAGCAAATATAATGTTTCCTTAATATCTCTTGGAAATGGAACTGCATCGAGAGAGTCGGAACAAATTATTGTTGAGCTATTGAAAGAAATACCTGTAAAGGTGGAATATATTATTGTAAACGAGGCTGGTGCCTCGGTATATTCTGCTAGTAAGCTTGCTACGGAAGAATTCCCTGAATTTGACGTAGGACAAAGATCTGCAGCATCTATGGCAAGAAGACTACAGGATCCGCTTTCTGAACTTGTAAAAATAGAACCAAAGTCGATTGGTGTTGGTCAGTATCAGCATGACATGAATCAGAAAAAACTCACAGAGTCTTTAGCTGCAGTCGTTGAGGATTGTGTTAATAAGGTTGGTGTTGATCTTAACACTGCTTCGGCATCGCTTCTTATGTATGTGTCTGGTATTAATAAAACTATGGCAACCAATATTGTTAAGTATAGAGAAGAAAACGGTAAGTTTTGTTCAAGAAGCGAATTGAAGAAGGTGCCAAAGTTAGGACCAAAAGCATATGAGCAGTGCGCGGGATTTCTTAGAATTAACGATGGGAGAAATCCTTTGGATGCAACTGCAGTTCATCCAGAAAGCTATGCAGCTGCAAAATCTTTGTTGGAAAGCCTTGGATACTCGACAAAAGATGTGAAGGCAAGTGGGCTTGTTGGAATTTCTAAAGAAATAAAAGATGTATCAGCAAAAGCAAAGGAATTAAATGTTGGAGAAATGACTCTAAGGGACATTATTTCTGAACTTGAAAAGCCGGGAAGAGATCCAAGAGAAGATATGCCTAAACCGATTCTGAAAAGTGATGTTCTTGAAATGAAGGATTTGAAAGAAGGAATGCTTTTAAAAGGAACAGTTAGAAACGTAATTGATTTTGGCGCATTTGTTGATATAGGTGTTCATCAGGATGGACTGGTGCATATATCACAGATGACAGATAAGTTTATCAAGCATCCGTTAGAGGTTGTAAGTGTTGGTGATATAGTTGAAGTGAAGGTTATTTCGGTAGATGAGAAAAAGGGCAGAATAGGCTTGACTATGAAACTATAGGGTGCTATATTAGTTCCCGTAAGAAATTCTTCGGGGCAGGGTGAGCCGCAAGGCAATTCCCGATCGACGGTGAGAGCAAAGCTTAAGTCCGTGAGCTGCAAGGCTGAACCAGTGTGAATCTGGTACCGACAGTATAGTCTGGATGAGAGAAGATAAAATGGGTTATACGGCGTAAGGCGTATAGTTAATCTTGTTTTGTTTTGGCTCCGAGTAGATTCTCGGAGCTTTTTTAATGCTCCGAAATAATTATTTAGGAGGTGTCTAATGGACGCAAAAAATGTTACAACAAACACAGAAACAAAAAAGGCAAAGTTTGATGCTCACTTCATAACATCAACAGCATTGTTATCAGCAATCGCATTCATATTGATGTTTCTTGATTTCAGTATTCCGATTATGCCTAGTTTCATCAAAGTAGATTTATCTGAGCTCCCGGCTCTTATAGGTTCTTTTGCTATGGGACCTGTATGTGGAGTCTTGGTATGTTTGATAAAAAATCTACTTCACCTTACAATTACATCGACTGGCGGTGTGGGAGAGCTTTCGAATTTTGTGCTTGGCGCTGCATTCGTTCTTCCAGCGGGACTAATTTACAAGCATAAAAAGAATAAGAAAAATGCAATTATAGGTTCTTTTGTTGGTGCTGCATGCATGGCGCTTATCAGCTTCCCATCAAACTACTTTATAGTATATCCTGTATACGAAAACTTTATGCCTATGGAGGCAATAATTGCTGCTTATCAGATGATTTTGCCTTCTGTTAAGAATCTGGCACAATGCCTGTTAATATTTAATGTGCCATTTACTTTTGTTAAGGCTTTGCTATCTGTAGTGATAACACTATTTATATATAAGCCGATTTCTCCATTGCTAAAGGGCGCAAGAAATAAATAAAAGTTAATTATATTATAATAATTCTAAAGTGATAGACCTGGCTGATAAAAAGGTTCAAAAGACCTGATATGTGGCTGGGTCTATTTTTGTGCTTTTATTCTTTGAATATACTTGTAAATCTGTTATACTAAATTATCTATAAAAATAGGTGAGGTGGGCTTAAAATATACAATATGTTGAGTTTTGATTCAAAAGTAACGGCAAAATCTTTGTACAAATTTAATATAAGACATACATATACATCATTGTCAGGATTAGCAACTGTTATTGTGGCTGTTATAGTTATTTTTATGGCTTATTTTAATAGACATGTATTATCTCCTGCTTATATTGGCTTTTATATTGCGATGGCTTTTTTGTTTGCTACATACGCGCCTATTAATCTTTGGTTAAAGGCTAAGAAGCTTACAATGGAAGAAGGTAGTGCATTCGAAGAGCCTATTCATTATGAACTTACAGATGAAGCAATAGAAGTGTCTGTCAAAGGGGAAAAGGCTTCACTACCATATGAATATATCTATAAAATTGTTACAACAAAAGATACGTTGTTAATTTATAGCAATAGAGTAAATGCATATATCATTGCAAAAGAAGATATTATGCCTGTATATGATCAAATTGCAGCATGCTTGAAGGAACATGTTGATGCGTACAAATTGGAGTTAAAGTGGTAGAAATTATAGAATCCTTTAGTGAAGAGGATACATTTGAAATAGGTAAAAGATTGGCGAGTGAGACCACGCAGCCTCAAGTTTATACCCTGATAGGCGACCTTGGCGTAGGAAAAACTGTTTTTACGCAAGGCTTTGCAGAGGGATTGGGAATAGAAGGGATTATCAATAGTCCAACATTTACAATCGTGCAGGAATATGATGATGGTAGGATGCCATTTTACCATTTTGATGTTTATAGAATTGGCGATGTAGACGAGATGGATGAAATAGGCTTTGATGACTATATTTATGGTGATGGAGTATGCCTTATAGAATGGGCAAATCTTATTTCTGAGATCTTGCCACCTCATTATAGACAGATAAAGATAGAAAAAGATCTTGAAAAAGGTTTTGATTATAGAAGGATTACCCTTGAACAGGTATAAAGAGAGAGTAAAATGAAAATTCTTGGGATTGATGGGTCTGGGCTTGTAGCATCAGTTGCGATTGTCGCAGACGACATTCTTTTAGCAGAATATACAACAGACTTTATGAAAACGCATTCGCAGACTCTTTTGCCAATGCTTTCTGAGATAAAAACAATGACAGAACTTGATTTGGAGGAATTGGATGCTATTGCTGTTGCGGCTGGTCCGGGTTCATTTACGGGACTTAGAATTGCTTCGGCTACAGCTAAAGGCTTAGGACTTGCTATGGATAAGCCTATAGTTGCAGTGCCAACAGTAGATGCTATGGCATATAATTTATTTGGATGTTCTGATTATATATGTCCAATAATGGATGCAAGACGTGGACAGGTGTATACGGGAATTTATCATTTTGAAGAAAATCAGATGGTGTGTGATTTGGAGCAGTGTGCTATTGCATTTGAAGAATTGGCGGATTGCTTAAACGGATTTGAAAACGAAAAAAAAGTGTGTTTTTTAGGTGATGGTGTCCCGGTCTTTGCTGATAAAATAAGCGCTTTGGTTAATAAAAAAACATATTTTGCACCGGCAAATTCAAATAGACAAAGAGCGGCATCGGTGGCAAGCTTGGGTGCATTGCTATTTGAAGAAGGCAAGTGTGTCTCTTCGGATGATTTTAGACCGGACTATCTTAGATTGTCGCAGGCTGAACGTGAAAGGCAAGAAAAAAATGTTGGATGTTAGTTTGTTGGGAACTGCGGGTATGATGCCACTTACAGATAGATGGCTTACGGCTTGTTTGTTTAGATTTAATGGCATCCAAATGCTTATTGATTGTGGTGAGGGTACTCAAATAGCGCTTAAGAAGGCTGGCTTTAGTCCAAATCCTGTTTCTGTTATTTGTTTCACACATTACCATGCGGATCATATCAGCGGCTTGCCCGGTTTTCTTTTATCAATGGGAAATTCGGATAGAACAGAACCTGTTACAATTATTGGTCCTAAAGGACTTGAAAGAGTGGTTAATAGTCTTAGGGTGATTGCTCCTGAACTTCCGTTTGAAATTAATTTTCATGAGCTGGTTGAACAGGATGAATATATAGATATTTTTGGTTATAAAATACATGCTTTTAAGGTTAACCATAATATTACCTGCTACGGTTACACGGTAGAAATACCAAGAGCTGGAAAATTTGACACAGCAGCAGCACAGGCTTTAGGCCTCCCGGTAAAGCTGTGGAATCCCTTGCAGAAGGGCAATGATGTTGAGTTTGAAGGGAAATGCTATCGACCAGACATGGTGATGGGGGCTCCAAGAAGAGGACTTAAGGTTACGTATTGCACAGATACAAGACCTACAGATGCTATAGTTGAGGCAGCAAAAGGTTCAGATCTTTTGATTGCGGAAGGAATGTATGCAGAGCCTGAATTAATCGAAAAGGCGAAAAAGAAAAAGCATATGACTTTTTATGAGGCTGCACAAGTGGCTAAGGCTGCTGAAGTAGGTGAATTATGGCTTACACATTTTAGTCCGTCAATGGTTGCGCCGAAACGTTTTATACCGGATGTTAGAGAGATATTTGCCAACACTTATTTGGGTGAGGATGGCAAAACTATAGAATTGGATTTTTTGGAGGAATAGTATGAAGAAGGCACTGCGTATCGGAATTTTTTCCGCTATATGTGTGGCACTTCTTGTTGGTTATTATTATTATTTGACTAACAGGAATGCTTCTATTAGTGCTGAACAGAATACAGAAGTTTCAGAGGTCTCTGATATTATTGCAAAGGATTTTGACAATAATTATCCTGCTACACCTAGGGCTGTTATTAAGTGGTACAATCGTATTATTACGGCGTACTACGGACAGTCATACAATGATGCTGAGTTTAATGGACTTGTATCACAGGCAAGATGTCTTTTGGATGATGAACTGCTGGCTAACAATCCGTTAGATAAATATACGGCGGATTTGTCTGCTGAAATAGAGGATTATCATAATAGAAATAAAACCATTGTTTCGAGTTCTGTTAGTGAGACAAATGAAGTGAAATATGCAACGGTAAATGGCGATGATGTTGCATATGTTACAGCATATTATTTTGCCAGAGAGGGTAGCAGTTATACTAGAACATATCAGCAATATGTTTTGAGAAAAAATGATAAGGGGCAGTGGAAGATACTTGCTTTTAGACTGGTAGATGGTGAAGATTATGAGTGAAGTTAAGATACTTGCTATAGAAAGCTCTTGCGATGAAACTGCGGCGGCGGTTGTGGTAAATGGCAGGACCATGCTGAGTAATGTGATATCTACACAGATTCCTATACATACGTTATATGGCGGTGTGGTTCCCGAAATTGCATCAAGAAAACATACAGAAAGAATAAATCAGGTTATAAAACAGGCACTTACAGAAAGCGGATGTAGTTTGGATGACATTGATGCAATAGCAGTCACCTATGGTCCCGGACTTGTGGGTGCTCTTTTAGTGGGAGTGGCCGAAGCAAAAGCAATAGCGTTTGCGAAAAATAAGCCATTAATTGGAGTGCATCATATAGAGGGGCATATTAGCGCAAATTACATTGAAAATAAAGATTTGAAGCCGCCGTTTTTATGTCTGGTGGTGTCTGGTGGTCATACACATCTTGTTAATGTTGAAGACTATGGTCAATATGAGATACTTGGAAGGACAAGAGATGATGCAGCAGGAGAGGCTTTTGATAAGGTTGCCAGAGCAATAGGGCTAGGATATCCAGGTGGTCCAAAAGTGGAAAAAGAAGCTATGAATGGTGATGAAAATGCAATTGTTTTTCCTAGACCTAAGGTATCTGATGGAATATATGATTTTAGCTTTTCGGGTTTGAAATCAGCGGTTTTAAATTATCTTAATGGAATGGAAATGAAGGGACTGCCTGTTAATAAGTCTGATGTGGCGGCTTCATTTCAAAAAGCTGTCATTGATAGTTTGTGCACAAACGCAGAGTTAGCTATTGATGAGTATAAGATGGATACTTTTGCAATCGCAGGAGGCGTGGCATCAAATCAGACACTTCGAGCTGCACTTGAGAATATGTGTAATAAAAAAGGCGTCAAATTTTATTATCCAAGCCCTGTTTTGTGCACTGACAATGCTGCTATGATTGGGGCGGCGGGCTATTATGAGTATATTGCAGGAAAAAGAGATGGATTGGATCTGAATGCTGTACCTAATCTTGTCTTGGGAGAAAGATAATGAACAAGTTTACTGTGATTGTTTTAGCGGCTGGCTCGGGAAGCCGTATGCAAAGCGAAACACCAAAACAATACATGCTTCTTGATGGCAAGCCAATAATGATGCATTGTTTGCTGACGTTTGAACAAAGTAGGATAAATGATATTGTATTGGTTGTTACGCCTGGCGATGAAGATAAATGCGAAAAGCTAATAAAAGACTATAATATAACAAAGGTTAAGGCTATAGTAGCAGGTGGGCAGGAAAGATATGATTCGGTGTATGCTGGCCTGTCTGCTGTTGATAGTGGATATGTTTTGATTCATGATAGTGCAAGAGCCTTTATTGATATTGAGACTATACATAGATGTATGAATGCGGTTATGTTATACGATTCATGTGTTGTTGGTATGCCAACAAAAGACACTGTAAAGCTTGTGGATGATAAAAGGAAGGTTACAAAAACACCAGATCGTGAAAATGTTTGGATAGTTCAGACGCCACAATGTTTTGAATACTCTCTTATAAAAAAAGCATATGACAATTATTACAAAAAAGGTGGAATGGGAGCTACGGATGATGCAATGGTAGTTGAAAACTATACAAAACATCCGGTTCATATGATTAAAGCGACATATAATAATATAAAGATTACAACACCTGAAGATATTGCTGTAGGAGAGGCGTTACTAAAATTTACAAAAAAGTGAAAAAAGTGATTGACAAGCAATAAATGCTTTGATAATATACTTATCGTGTCTGACAGAGATACGACTGGAGAGGTATCGAAGTGGTCATAACGAGGCGGTCTTGAAAACCGTTTGTCCGCAAGGGCGCGTGGGTTCGAATCCCACCCTCTCCGCTAGACTTGGAAACAAGTCATCACCTTATAAAAGGTATCCCGTTTACGGGATATTTTTTTGGCAAAAAATTAAAAAACTTTTTAAAAAAAGTTGTTGACAAGGTCTTGCCTGGGTGATATTATTAACAAGCTCGCTCGAAGCGAGTGAGCAAAAAAAGTTGTTGACAAAGGCAAAAACGTTTGATATTATAAATGAGTTGTCGCGTAAACGACGAAGTAGATTGATAACTGAACAGTGAAACAACAATGAAGAAAACCTCTTGAAAAGATTTCAAGAAATTTCCTATCAATTCAAGTTCTTAAAGAACAAACC